>CAYROZ010000009.1:0-27334 GCA_964426125.1 uncultured Oscillospiraceae bacterium | reverse complement strand
GCCGTTGCCGGCGAAGATGCTGCCGGCGGCCGTGGAGCCGGTGCCGATGAGGAAAATCTTGCCCTCATCGTTGGAAACGGTGACGCGGGTGTCCTTGTCGGTGACCTGCAGACCATCGCCGCCGCCGAAGAAGCGGTGGGAGTCATCGCGGATGTCATCGCCGGTGCCGGAGGCCTGCGCCAGCACGGTGCAGTTGTGCAGCTCGACCTGCGCGCCGTCACGCACCCACAGGCCCGAGCAGTAGAAGCTGCCCACATCGGCCAGATCCCAGGTGGTGCCGGTGGCGAAGGCATCGCAGCCCTCCACGCCCTCGATGAGAAGCGTGCCGTCCTTTTTCAGACTGTAGGAGAAGGCAAGATCGACATAGGTCTTCTCGCCCTGATATTCCTCGGCGCTGTAGCCCGCCTGATAGTAAATCGTGCCGCTGTCACCCTTGACGGTGGTTTTGGCCTCGTCCACGATGGCGGTGTTGTCGATGGCGATGACCCAGTCGCCCGCATCGAAGAAGGTGCAGCCGGCCCACACATCGCGGTCGAGCGTGTCGGCGTCGGAGATCGTCACGGCGGCCATGGTGGTGGTGCCGTAGTGGTTGGTCTCGGCGGTGTATTCCTCGATGCCCTTGCGCTCGTAGTAGGTGGCGGTGTCAAGGTAGGTATCCTTGGCCAGCTCTCCCCACTTGGTGGTGTTGTAGAGGTAGGTGTCTTCCGTGTCGTCGTCGGGGATCTCCTTGGCGGCGTCCGAGGTGCCCTTGAGCGTGTAGAGCATCATCACGGCGTCCCACTTGGAGAGGGTGTCGTCGATCTTCTCATCCAGATCCAGCTCGAAGCCGAAGTAATCCAGAACGGCCTGCGCATTTTCCTCGCGGCTCGTACCGGCGGCGGCCTTCAGCGCGGCGCAGGCTTCCTCGCCCGCCTCGTTGAGAGCAGACTGGCCGCCCGTGACGGCGTTATAGATCATGTTCAGGAAGTCGCCCCAGTTGATGGGGTTATCGATGCCGTAGGGAAGCTGGCCCTGGGCGCCGAGCTCCGCGCGGAATTTATACATACCGGTCTCGTCGGTGTTCGAGCCGTCGGGATCGACCACGCTGTCGTATTTAAACAGGAAGCCGCTGCGCAGCGCAGGGTTGAGCGCCTGGAACCAGGTGCAGTAGTAGTGGCCCCAGAAGAAGTCGTCAAAGTTCTCGAACAGCTTGTTCATGTTATCAGAGAAGATGCCGGTCACGTCGTCCCCGGCGGTGACTTCGTAGGTGGTGTTGTTCATCCAGAAGTAGCGGAACAGATAGTAGCACGCTTCCACGCGCAGGTAGTTGTCCCCGGCGTGAACGGTGTCATAGCCGTCCGTGGGGTTTACGTTGACATAGCGGTCGGTCACGAACTCGCGCCAGGTGTCGCCGCCGGTGGTGCAGCCGTTGCACAGATACCAGTCCACAGCCTCGTACAGCGCGTCGTAGTCGTAGCCGGCGGCCTCGGCGGCCGCCGCGATCTCATCGGCAAAATCCTCGGCCGTGAACAGATCGGTCGCGCCGCCCACGATGGCGTCCGCCGTGCCGTTTTCATAGTAAACCGCGCCGGGAGTGTAGGCCTCGGCGTCGTAGCGCAGGGTGTAGCCGCGGTAATCGACCGTGTCGGTGAGATAGTTCTCGATGGAGGCGCAGCTCACAACGTACACGGGCACGGGCGTAAACTCGGTTTCGCCGTCGTCAAACAGCACATAGCAGAAAAATTCCTGCTCGGGCGCTTCGGCAAACGTGAGCGTGAGCGTTTCGCCGTCAAACGCGGCCTCGGCCCTGGCTTCGGTCTCGCAGGTGGAATCGGTCCACACGGAAACGGCGGTGCCTTTGGCGAAGGCCGTCACATCAAACGCGCCCTCCCCATCCGGATCGGTGGTGGGATAATAGCCGTAAAGCGTGAAGGACGCTTGCGTGGCCTTCGCGTCCGGCATTTCGTAAACCGCGGTGGCGAACACGGGCTTGTTTTCCACATAGCTCATCTCGCCGGAGCCGCCGGAGGCTTCCCCGGAGGAGGCCAGCGCCCCAACGCTCAGCGTCAGGCACAGCGTCAGCGCCAGAAGCACTGCGAGCAGTCGTTTTCCTTTCATGTGCATATCTCCTATCACGTAGTTTTGCCTTTGTTATAATGTAGTCAGGCAAAGTTATTATAGCACTGCGCATTGCCCTGCAATAGTGACAAATAGTATCAAAAAGTGGAAGCGTTGACGGCGGACGGGAAGTGTGGTATACAATATGAAAAACCATGCAGCAGGGCGGGGGATTACGATGGATTATACGATACGGCTCATCGAACCGCGGGACAACGCGGCGGTGGAGCAGGTGATACGCTCGTGTCTGATCGAGTTTGGCGCAAACCACGCCGGAACGGCCTGGGCCGACCCGGATCTCGGCCGCTTTTCGGAGGTGTACGCCGCGCCCGGCAATCGCTACTGGGTGGCCGAAAGCGACGGATGCATCGTTGGCGGCACGGGCATCGGCGCGCTGACGGAGGATATATGCGAGCTGCAAAAGATGTACTGTCTGCCCCAGGCGCGCGGCACGGGGCTGGCGCATGAGCTGATCGGGCGGGCGCTCGCGTTTGCGGCGGCGCATTACAAAAGCTGCTATCTGGAAACGCTGGAGAACATGACGGCGGCGCAGCGCTTTTACGAAAAGCACGGCTTTGCGCGCGTGACGGAGCCGGTGGTGCAAACGGAGCACTATGCCTGCGATGTGCGCTATCTGCGCGCGCTGTGAAAAAAAGAAAACACCGGCAGTCGGTACGCGTTTGGTACCGGCTGCCGGCGCTTTTTTCAAAGCTGGACGATCCAGAAGATGAGGTTATAGATGTTCAAGGCCGCGACCATCACGCCAACGGAGATCATGAGGGGCTTGACGGGCAGACGCTTGCAGAGCCAGGCGGCAAACGGCGCGGCGATCAGTCCGCCGATCGAAACGGCCAGGATGATGGGCCAGAAGGTGACCATGTCGTGCAGCAGGACCACAAAGGTGGTCGTTTCCGCCACGGTGACGACGAACTCGGCGGTGTTCACGGTGCCGATGGTCTTTTGCACATCCTGGTCGCCGGCGAGCAGCGTGGAGGTGACCACCGGGCCCCAGCCGCCGCCGCCGCAGGCATCGAGAAAGCCTCCGGCAAAGCCCAGCGGCCAAAGGCGCTTGCGCGCGCGGCGAACGCCGTTTTTGCGCTTGCGGTCGAGCGCCTTGCAGAAGATGATGACACCCATGACGATGAGATAGCCGTCCACAAACGGTTCGAGCACATCGCCCACGCCCGTCACGAGCCACGCGCCCAGAACGCCGCCGATCACCCCGGGGATGATCAGCCGCCACAGCCAGTCGGAAAACACGTTTTTCAGTGTCAGATGGCTGATGCCCGAGGCAAGGCAGGTGAACAGCTTCGTGCAGTGGACCACGGCGCTGGCCATGGCCGTGGGCGCCTTGGCGATGCTGCGCAGACAGGTGCGGCAGATCACGCCGCCGGCCATGCCGAGCAGACCGTCGATGCACTGGGCCACAAAGCCGATGAGTGCGTAAAGCAGAAGCAAAGACAGGCTTACGCCGCCGATGGTCATAGCGCTTTATCCTCCATGCGGCTGTGGATGTACTCCAGCAGCGCGTTGACGCACGCTTCCTCGTCCAGCCGCTCGGTGTCGAGCGTAAGCTCCGGCTTTTCCGGGGCCTCATAGGGCGAGGAGATGCCCGTGAAGTGGGCGATCTGACCGGCCTTGGCCTTTTCGTAAAGACCCTTGGGGTCGCGCCCGGCGCAGGTGTCCACACCGGCCTTGACATAGACCTCGATGAAGTCCTCGCCGCAGATCGCGCGTGCGGCGTCGCGGGAGGCGGCAAACGGGGAGATGAGCGTGGTGAGCACGACCACACCGGCCTCGCGCATCAGATCGGCCACCTGGGCCACGCGGCGCATATTCTCGCGGCGGTCGTCGTCCGTGAAGCCAAGATCGGCGTTGAGCCCGCGGCGCAGCTTGTCGCCGTCGAGAACGTAGGCCGGGATGTGCTGCGCGACCAGTCGGCGCTCGGCCTCCTGGGCGATGGTGGTCTTGCCGGAGCCGGACAGACCCGTCATCCAGACCACGAGGCCCTTGTTGCCCAGCAGCTTCTGCCGCTCGGCGGCGGTCATGGCATCGGCCGACCAGCGGATGTTGCGCTTGTCGTATTCCTCGTCCGCAAGGGCCTCGGTGATGATGCCGCCGCCCGCGATCTCGTAGCCGTCCACGATGACGAAGCGGCTGGTGGAATCGAGCGTTCCGGCCAGATCGAACGCCGTGGGCGCATCGAGGCGCAGGATGCACTCGCAAACCTCGTTTTTGCGGCATTCCGTGTGTTCCTCGCAGTCGAGGCTGGAAGCGTTGATCACGCGGGTGATCTGCTCAAGGCGCATGGCCACATGGGCCGTGCCGCATTTGAAGAAGTAGCTGCGGTCGGGCGCGAAGCTTTCGCGGCCCAGCCAGAAAACGTTGGCCCGCAGCTTCACGCCAACGCACGGCGGCGTTTCGCCCTGGCGGCAGGCGATCTCCCCGCGGCGGACGAAGATCTCCTCCGTCATGGTGAAGCCCGCGGCCTTGCCGGGACCGAACGACTGCGGCGTGGGCGCGCTGAATTCCTCCAGCGATTTCACGGCCGTGCGCTTGCCGGAGGGGTAGAACACGATCTCGTCCCCGGCGCGCAGTGTGCCGGATTCGACCGTTCCGGCGATGATGCGGCGCGCGTCGTTATTCTCCGTGAACTTATACACGCCCTGCACGGGCATACGGAAGCTTTGGTTCTCCGGCGAGGGCAGCGGTGTGAACGCGTCCATCTGGGCGAGCATGGTGAGCCCCGTGTACCACGGCATGTTGGCCGAAGGGGTCACGATGTTGTCGCCCTGCATCCCGCTGACGGGGATGAAGGACGTGGGCGTGATGCCGATCTGGCCGAGGAAGGCGAGAAATTCCTCCCGAATGGATTCGAATACGGCGCGGTCATAGCCCACAAGATCCATCTTGTTCACCAGCACGGCGACCTGACGGATGCCCAGCATGGACAGGAAGTAGCCGTGGCGGCGGGTGTTTTCCTCCACGCCGCGCGCCGCGTCGATGACCATGAGGGCGGCCTCCGCGCGGGAGGCGCCGGTGACCATGTTTTTGAGAAATTCGATGTGGCCGGGGGCATCGATGATGATGTAGTCGCGCTTTTCGGTTTTGAAGAAGCAGCGGGCTGTGTCGATGGTGATGCCCTGCGCCTGTTCGTTTTTCAGCGCATCGAGCAGAAAGGCGTATTCAAAGGGCTTGGAGTTGCGGCGGCAGTTTTCGCGGATCGATTCCAGTTTGCCCTGCGGCAGCGCGCCCGCATCGGCGAGCATACGGCCCACAACGGTGGATTTGCCGTGGTCGACGTGGCCGACCGTTACGATGTTGAGCAGTTCCTTGTCCATCACATATACCCGTTCCTTCTGAGAGTTTCAAGACCGCCGCCGTCCTCGGCGTCCTGGGCGCGGCCGGAGCGCTCGGCGATATTGGAAAGCGCGCCCGCGCGCAGCTCCTCGATGATGTCGTGCGGATTTTTGCTGGTGGAGTGGATCGGGCCGGTGCACGGCGCGCAGCCGAGCGAGCGGTAGCGCGTGCCGTCGCCCTGATCGTAGTAAAGGCTCACGGTGGGGATGTTCTCGCGCTCGATGTACTCCCACACGTTCAGCTCCGTCCAGTCCAGCAGCGGGTGGATGCGCACATGGGTGCCGGGGGCGAAGTCGGTTTTGAACTGGTTCCAGAATTCGGGCGGCTGATCGTCCAGATCCCAGTCATTGCGGCTGTCGCGCGGGGAGAAATAGCGCTCTTTGGAGCGGCTGCCCTCCTCGTCGGCGCGCGCGCCCACGATCACGCCGGTGTAGGCGGCGGTGTTGGTGTCAAGCTCATATTCGCCGGTTTTCAAATTCAGCCGGTAGCGCGGCCAGGTGCCATCGAGCGTATGGGTGAGCGCCTCGGTTTTCAGCCGGCGGCAGCACTCCACGCGGCCCACGGCGCCGTCCGGGAAGGTCTGCTTGGAGTCAAGCGCCTCGCGGTTTTCGCCGTAGATCATGTAAAGGTTCATTTCTTTGGCCAGACGGTCGCGGTATTCGATCATTTCGGGGATCTTGTGGTGGGTGTCGATGTGCACGAGCGGGAAGGGCACATGGCCGTAAAACGCCTTGCGTGCCAGCCACAGCAGCACAGTGGAGTCCTTGCCGATGCTCCACAGCATACACAGATCGCCGAACGCGGCATAGGCCTCGCGCAGAATGTGCACGCTTTTTGATTCAAGCTTGTCCAGATGGTCCATCAGACGGTCGCCTCCGTTACCATGGTGTAGCCGTAGCGCTCGAAGTAGAAGCCGAGGCGACGGTTGATTTTTTCGCGCAGACGCGCGGGGAATTCGTAGTTGTTTTTCTTGTAATCCTTCTGGCTTTCGATGAACGTGCGGAAGTGCGGCAGCGCCTTGTCAAAGCCGTCGAGCTCGAGCGAGCTGTAAATGGTTCGAAGCCCGTCCTCCGGTGCTTTCACAAATTCCTCGTAGCTCACGTTCACAAAGTGGTTTTCACCGAAGCGGTCCTCATAGGCGAACAGATCGCGGTACATCCGCTCAAACACCCCGATGATCACGTCCTCCATCTCGTCCTCCAGATCGTCCAGCTCCGGCAGCGGCGAAAGACGCAGCAGCTCCATCTGCTTTGTGAACATATGCACGGTGGAGCGGATGGTGGTGTAGGGGTCGCGGTGGATGTTTATGAACTTGGCGTCCGGATACATCTCGATCAGATCGGCAAAGCGGCAGGTGTTGTCCGGGCTTTTGAACAGAAGCTGCTTGCCGCCCTTGCGCCAGGTGAGCTTTTGGATCATGTAGCGGTAGGCTGCGCGCCACTCGCGCCGCTGTCCCGGCGTAAGATCGGCCACGAAAGCGGGCTTGGTGTACCAGCGGTAGGCGGCGGGGAAGGCCGTCATGTGGTCGATGGAATAGGGCGTGAAGCTTGCCACGGCGAAGGTCTCCTCCATGGGCAGGTCGAGTGAATACTGAACGTTGTCCATCGGGCGCGCGTCCTTCAGCCCATTGCCCACACCGGCGCGCAGCAGCCAGCCGAGCAGCACGCTGTTGTTGAACATGCAGGTGTTCACCGGGTCGGCCCAGCCGAACTGTTCGTCGCGCGTGAGCAGATTTTGCAGATAGGTGGTGCCGCTGCGCCAGCAGCCGAGAATGAAGATCGGGTCCTTTTCCACCTTGGTTTTGGCGATGGGAACGGCGCACACAGCGGCTTCCAGCAGGGCAAAGGGGAACAGCACCAGCGACAACAGCGTGGTAAACGCAGCCTGCGGGATGCGGCTTGGCTCAATGCGGAAATGGACCTTGGCCAGCAGACGGATCCAGTTGTCGAAACGAACGCCCAGCAGATAGTGGGAGAGATTGAAGGGCTTTGAACTCATGGCAACCTCCGGTGCGCGGCAGCGCCGCGCATTCTATTCCAATTTTAATGTTTATTTTAAGATGGTAAAGTGAATTCAATGTGAACTGAAAGAAAACTTCGCCCCCAAACGAACGAAAAAATTCCGAAAAAACGCAAAAGCCGCCCGAAGCGGGGCTCCGAGCGGCCGAATGCATTCAATTTTGGAAGTATTTATTCGTCCAGAGCGCAAAGATCGGCATAGGTCTCGCGCCGGACGGCAAGATAGTCCCGGCCCTCGTGCAGCATCACGATGGGCGGCCGGGGCACGCGGTTGTAGTTTGACGCCATGGAGTAGTTGTACGCACCCGTTACGAGCACGGCGACCGTGTCGCCGGGGCGGGGCGAGGCAAAGGGCATATCCGTGCCGATCAGATCGCCCGATTCGCAGCAGCGTCCGGCCAGTGTGGCGGTGAAATCGGGCTTGTCCGCTGCGCGGTCGGCGATCAGCGTGGTGTAGCGCGAGCCGTACAGCGCAAAGCGCGGGTTGTCCGTCATGCCGCCGTCGATGGCGAGATAGCTTTTGTAGCCGGGGATGGTTTTCACGGACTGCGCGGTGTAGAGCGTTACGCCCGCGGCGGCCACGATGCTGCGGCCCGGCTCCATGATGATGCGCGGCGGCGTGATGCCGAGCGCGGCGCAGCGGCTGCGGATGTGGTCGCCGAGCGCAGCGATGGCGGAGGCGATATCGACCGTGGGGTCGGATTCCACATAGCGCACGCCGAAGCCGCCGCCCAGATCGAGCGCGGCAGCTTCAAAGCCGGTCTCGTCACGCACCTCGGCGATGAAGCGGAGCATGATGTCCGCCGCGTCCGTGAAGGGGGCGAGATCGAAGATCTGCGAGCCGATGTGGCAGTGGAAGCCTTCCAGCGCCACGTTTGGCGCGGCGAGCACGGCGCGGGTCAGCTCCATGGCCTGTCCGGTTTCGATGGCGGCGCCGAATTTGCTGTCCACGCGGCCGGTGTTCACGGCCTCGAAGGTGTGCGGGTCGATGCCGGGGGCCAGACGCACAAGCACGCGCTGTGTCACGCCAAGCTGGCCGGCGATGTCGCGGATGCGGGCAAGCTCCTCGCGGTTGTCCACCACAAAAAGCCCCACGCCGCTTTCGATGCCGAAGCGCACGTCCTGCATGGTTTTGGCGCTGCCGTGGAACACCATCTGCTCCGGCGGAAAGCCGGCCTGCAGCGCGGTGTAAAGCTCGCCGGGGGAGACGATGTCGGTGCCCATGCCCTCCTCGCGGGCGATGCGGTAGATGCCCTTGAAGCTCAGCGCCTTGCTGGCCAGATACGGCCTGGAGCCCGCGGGCATATGCTCTGCCATCGCGCGGACATACAGGCGCATATTCTCGCGCATCAGGTCCTCGTCCATGACATACAGCGGTGTGCCGTATTTTTCCGCCAGGCGGACGCAGTCGTGGCCGGCAACGCAGAAATGGCTCTTTTCGTTTACGGAATGGTTGTTCTGAAGCATGGCAAGCACTCCTTATTAAAAAACGGGGCACATGGAAGCCATGTGCCCCTGTTGGGAACAGTGTATCACTTTTCAGCCTTGGCGGCAAGCTGCTTTTGCAGCCAGTCCTTGCCGTCGACAAAGCGGGAGACGATGTAGCTGACGACGTAGTCGCCGGCGGAGTTGATCATCGTGGCGGGAGGATCGACCAGGTTGCCGATGGCCACCAGGATGGGGAAGGCCAGAGCCATCTGCGTGGGGAAGAACAGCGAGCAGATGATGTATTCGCCGATGTAGCCGCCGCCGGGCACGCCGCTCATGCCCACCGAGCTGAGCACGGCCACCAGAATGATGGGAACAAGCTGGCCCCAGCTCATGCTCTGGCCGAACACGCCCAGCACGAACGCGATCTTCAAAACGCAGCTGAAGCACGAGCCGTCCATGTGCATGGTCGCGCCGAGGGGGATGACCATTTCGCTGACGTCCTTGGAGATGCCGGTCTCCTCTGCCACTTCCATGTTGGTGGGGATGGTGGCCACGGACGAGCAGGTGCCGAGCGACATGACCGCCGGACGGGTCAGATGGCTGAACATGACCTTCACAGCGCCCTTGCCGCCGCCGAAGCGCGCGAACAGGGGGAAGGCCGTGAACAGATACACAAAGCACAGCGGGTAGTACACCGCAAGCGCGCGGCCATAGCCCTCGATGACCTCAGAGCCATAGGAGGCGACGAGATCGGCGAAGATGGCGAAGAAGGCGATGGGGGCGTAGTAGGTGATGATGTTGACGAACTTGAGCATCACTTCGCTCAGACCGTTGAGGAACTTGCCCACAACGCTCTCGCCGCCGCCCGTGAGGTTCACGGAAAGGCCGAACAAAAGCGAGAACACGATCAGCGGCAGCATGGCTTTGCGGGTCAGCAGGCCGACAAAGTCGCTGGCGGTGAAGAAGTTCACGATCAGATCGGAGATGCTGGCGTATTCGCCCATTTCCTCGGAGGGGATGTTGCTCCACGGCTCGAGCACGGGCGGGATGATCTTCATGAGAACGAACATGATGAGCGCGGCAATGGCGCCGGTGACCACGAAGGTCAGAACGGTCACGCCCAGGATCTTGCCGCCGCGCTTGCGGCTGGTCATGTTGGCCACGGAGCTGGAGATGGAGGCGAACACCAGCGGCACCACCACGCAGAACATCATGTTGATGAACACGGTGCCCAGCGGTTTGACGGCCTTGCCGACAGCCGGTGCGAACCAGCCCACGATGCAGCCGAGGATCATGGCGGCGATCATAATGACGAGCAGACGATAGTTTTTCCAGAAGGACTTTTTCATGGAGCTTCTCCTTTCGGCTTCAAGTGACTTCATTTTACAGGGCCGCGAACGAATTGTACAGAGGATAACTCGATTTGCGCAATTATTGCGCTGTTTTGCGCATTTTATGCGCTGTGAATCGCGGACGGCGTGTGTATGATATGAAATAGTAAGCGGCCCGCTTGCGGGCGGAACACTAAAAAATTATGCTTTGGAGGCCGATTTATGCAGTTGGATGCATTGCTGAAAGGAATCGACGTGATCGATAAAAAAGCCGATGGTGCGATGGAGATCGCCTCGATCTGCATCGACAGCCGCGCGGCTGCGCCCGGTTCGCTGTTTATTGCCATTCGCGGCTTTGAATCGGATGGCCACAAATACATTGCCTCCGCCGTGCAGCGCGGGGCGTCCGTCGTGCTGTGCGAACAGGCGCCGGAGGTGGATGTGCCCTATGTGCTCGTGGCGGACACGCGCCGCGCAGAGCCGCGCATCAGCCGCAATTTCTATGGCGACCCGGCCTCGAAAATGACCATGATCGCGCTGACCGGCACCAACGGAAAAACCACCAGCACCATGCTCATCAAGCATATGCTGGAAAAGCAGCCCGGCGTGAAGGTGGGGCTCATCGGCACAAACCAGAACATGATCGGCGAGGAGGTGCTGCACACCGAGCGCACCACGCCCGAGGCCATTGAGCTGCACGCGCTGTTTGCCGAGATGTATGCCAAGGGCTGCACCCATGTGGTCATGGAGGTGTCCAGCCATTCGCTGGTGCTCGAGCGCGTGGCGGGCATTCAATACGAAGTCGGCGCGTTCACCAACCTGACACAGGACCATCTGGATTTCCACAAAACGATGGAGGAATACGCCGCGGCCAAGGCGCTTTTGTTCCAGAAGCAGTCGAACAAGGCCGTCATCAATCTTGACGACGAGTGGTCATCGTTCATGCTTGAACGGGCCAACTGCCCGGTTTTGACCTATTCGGCCAAAGACCCGAAGGCCGATCTGTTTGCGGACCACGTGCGTCTGTCGGCCGGCGGCATCGAATACGACGCGCACCACGGTGCGGACAGCGCCCACATCCGGCTGCCCATTCCGGGCCTGTTCTCGGTTTACAACTCGCTGGATGTGATCGGCTGCGGCTTGCAGCTGGGTCTGTCGCTGGCCGACTGCGCCGAGTCGCTGCGCGATGCCAGCGGCGTGAAGGGACGCGTGGAGGTCGTTCCCACGGACGGCGACTACACCATTTTGATCGACTATGCCCACACGCCGGACGCGCTGGAGAATGTGCTGAAGGCCATGCGCGCGGTGTCGAGCGGGCGGCTGGTGGCGCTGTTCGGCTGCGGCGGCGACCGCGACCGCACCAAGCGGCCCATCATGGCGTCCATCGCGGAAAAATGCGCCGATTTCGTCATCGTCACGAGCGATAACCCCCGCACGGAGGACCCGCAGGCCATCGTGGATGAGATACTGACCGGCCTTTCCAGCGCCGATACGCCCCATGTGGCCATCACCGACCGCATCGAGGCCATCCACTACGCCATCGACCACCACGAGCCGGGCGATGTGATCGTGCTGGCCGGGAAGGGCCACGAGACCTATCAGGAGATCAACCACGTCAAGCACCACATGGACGAGCGGGAGATCGTGGCGGAGTGGCTGCGCGTGCGCGCGGAAAGGAGCTGAAGGACGATGCGCTTTACCAAAATGCATGGCGCGGGCAACGACTTTGTGCTCATCAACAACATGATCGAGCGCATCCCCGCGGAAAAAATGAGCGCTGCGGCGCGGCAGATCTGCACGCGGCGGCTGAGCGTGGGCGCGGACGGCGTGATGTTCGTGGATGCGCCGGAGAACGGCGGCGACTACCGTATGCGCTTTTATAATGCGGACGGAAGTCTGGGCGAGATGTGCGGCAACGGCGCGCGCTGCATCGCCCGCTATGGCTACGAAAACGGTCTGGCAGGCGAGGTGCAGCACATTGAAACCACGGCGGGCCTTGTCACGGGCTGGCGCGTTTCCGAGCGGCTGTACCGCGTGCGCTTGAACGACCCGAGCGTGATCGATCTTTCGCGCGAGGCGGTCGTGGACGGCGTGGGGTACGAATGCGGCTATGTGGAGCTGGGCTGCCCCGGTCTGCCCCACGCGGTCGTGGAGCTTGACGACTGGGACGAGAGAGAGGAAAACGCGCTGCGGGAACTTGGACGTGCGCTGCGGTACCATCCGGCCTTCCCCAAGGGCGCGAACGTCACGTTTGTGCGCAAAGTGGGGGACAACCGCCTCAAGGCGGTCACCTTTGAGCGCGGTGTGGAGGATTTCACCCTCGCCTGCGGTACCGGCTGTGGGGCGACGACCACGATCCTGACGCTGCGGGGCCTGGTGTCCGGCACGGATACGAGCATCGGGATGCCCGGCGGCACGCTGTCCGTCACGCTCACAGCGGGCGATGGCGCGGTGCGCGATATTTATCTCACTGGCCCGACGAACATCGTTTGCGAGGGCGAGCTGACGGACGAGGATCTGGTGCTTTGAAGTTTTTTTGAAAAATGTGCGAAAAAATTTTAAAAACCGCTTGACATTCGTGTGCGGCTTTGGTATTATAACAAAGCTGCTTGGGGGTATAGCTCAGCTGGGAGAGCGCTTGAATGGCATTCAAGAGGTCAGCGGTTCGATCCCGCTTATCTCCACCAACAGAAAAAGGCTTGCTTCAAAAGAAGCAGGCCTTTTTTCTTTTTATTTTTCGGAGGAACCACCATGCTCGGTGTTTTATGGTTTTTGTTCTGGCAGGCGGTCGGCGTGCTGCTGGCCTGGCGATATTTTGCGCAAAAGCGCTGGGCCATCCGGCTGTGGCTCGGCAGCGCGGCGGGGTCGGTTTTGTCCATGTGGGCGCCGGTTCTGTTTGCGTTTGTGCTCGGCTTTTCGCGCGCGGCCCATGCGGCGGCGGCCGTGCTTGGTCTTGTACTCGCGGCGCTGTGTTTGATGCGGCCCGGAAAGCAGCCGCTCGAGCGGGAGGATGCGCGCGGCGACCGGCCGCTGTGGATATTGCTGCCGGTGTTTTTGGTGTTTTACTGCGTTCTGCTTTCCTCGCACACCATCGCCGCGCGCGGCGGCGCGCTTTACAGCGGCCAGTGCAGCTTTGGCGATATGTGTATGCACCTGAGCTTCATCACCTCCATGGCTGAGCAGGGCGCGTTCCCCTTTGCATATAACCTGCTGCCCGGCACGCGGCTGTGCTATCCGTTTTTGTGCGACAGCGTGTCCGCCAGCCTCTATCTGCTGGGCACGCCGCTGCGTATGGCCTATATGCTGCCGATGGTGTTTGCCATGGGGCAGGTGCTGTGCGGCGTGTGGTTTTTGGCGCGCGAGCTCGTGCGGCGTCGCGGTGCGGCGGTCATCGCATTTTTGCTGTTTTTCCTGAACGGCGGACTCGGCATGATCTATTTTGTGCGCGAGTACAGCCTGCACGATCTGTTCACCGGCTTTTACGTCACGCCCACGAATCTCACGGAGCGCGGGATGCGCTGGGTGAATGTGATCGCGGATATGCTGCTGCCGCAGCGGGCCACGCTGTTCGGCTGGGCGGCGCTGTTTGCGATTATGTATCTGCTGTACCGCGCCGTGTTTCGTGATGAGCAGCGCGCGTGGCTTCCGGCGGGCGTGTTCGCGGGGCTTTTGCCCATGGTACACACACACTCGTATCTGGCGCTGGGGCTGTTTGCCTTCTGCTGGCTGGTTTATTCCCTGCGGCGCGATGGACTGACGAAAATCTGGTTTTTCCGCTGGCTGCGCTTTGGACTTCCGGCGGTGCTGCTGGCGCTGCCGCAGGTGGTGCTGTGGACGCTTCACTCCGTGGGCGGAAACGAGCATTTTCTGCGCATCGGGCTCGACTGGGTCAATCAGGGGCAGGAAAACTGGCTTTGGTTCTGGGTGAAAAACGTGGGACTCGTGGCGCTGACCACGGTGCCGGCGTTCATTCTGGCGCGGAAAGAAGATCGCGCGGCCTTTTCCGGCGCGCTTTTGATCTTTGTTCTGGGGGAGATCGTGCTGTTTCAGCCGAACCCGTACGATAACAACAAGCTTTTCTATGTGGCGTATCTGTTCGCGTGCTTTTTGTCGGCGGATTTCATCGTGTGGTGCGCGGAAAAGATCGGCGCGCGCGCCGTGCGGGCGGCGTTTTTGGCGGCGGTCATGCTGCTTGGCACGAATGCGGCGCTGTTCACGCTCGGACGCGAGATGGTGTCCGGCTGGCCGAACTATGCCTACATGGTGTTCAGCGCGTCCGACGCGCAGGCGGCGGAATATATCAAGGCAAACACCGCGCCCGACGCCGTGTTTTTGACCGACGACAACCACAACAACGCCGTGGCCGCGCTCACAGGGCGAAACATCGTTTGCGGCAGCGCGTCGTATCTTTACTACCACGGTCTCGATTATGTCGGCGCGCAGCTCGATGCCGCGTCCATGCTGACCGATGCGGATGCGTTCGAGGCCCTGCGCGGGCAGTATGGCATAGGCTATGTGTACTTCGGCAGCGCAGAGCGGGCCATGGAGGGCAATATCTGCGACTATCTGAGCGAGCATTATCCCGCCGTGTTTGTCAGCGACGATGCGAGCGTGACGGTGTTCGATGTGCGATGAAAATCAAAAGAGATGCGGCCATGCGGTCGCATCTCTTTGCATATGTGTTTTTTCAAAACGGCGAGCGGCGGCGCTCGGCGCGGCGGTCGTAGCGCTCCGGCTCGGCGAGGATCTGGCGCAGGAAGCTGTCCGCAAGGGCGGGCCATGCGCCCGCGCGCTCGTGTCCTCCAAGGCCGTAGGCGTGGCCGCCGCAGCCGAACAGATGAAGCTCGTAGGCGATGCCGGCGCTCTCGAGCGCCTGGGCCAGATCAATGCTCTGCCGCACGGGCACCATGGGGTCGGTGACACTGTGGAAGATAAAGCACGGCGGCGTTTGCGCCCCAACATGATAGCGCGCGCTCCAGCGGCGCAGCTGGGCCTCGGTGGGCGTGACGCCGTCGCCAAAGATGGCCGGGGCCATCATGCCCACGCTGTCAAGCTCCACGGCGGGATAGCCCAGCACGCAGACGTCCGGCTTTAAGATGGCCGCGTCGGCATGGCCTTCGCACACGTCCTCGCTGGCCCAAAGATTCATGTAGTTTGCCGCCAGATGCGCCCCGGCGGAAAAGCCCATCAGGATCACACGGCCATCGACCCCAAGCGCGTCCGCATTTTCGCGGATATAGCGAACGGCGGCGGCCAGCTCGCGCAAAGGCTCGGGGAAAAGCGTACGGCGGTTGGGCTCGCCTTCGTCGCAGTGTTCAAAATCCGGCCAGCGCGTGGAGTAGTGAAGCACAAAGCTGCGCCAGCCCAGCGCGGCAAAATGCTCGGCCACGGGCGTGCCCTCGCGCGGGGCGATGGCGGCGTAGCCCCCGCCGGGCAGGATGACGATGGCGGGCTGCTTTTCCGCGCCCGGAGCGTCAAAGCGTGTCAGGCGCACCGCCGGATCGGCGGCCCAGCGGAAATCGGTTTTGTGTTCCATGCGGTCGGCTCCTTTCAGTTTCCGGCGTAGGCGGTAACGCTGGTCTCCTGCGGCGCTTCCATCGCCGCCTGCAGCGCGGCTTGATAGGCCGCGTCCATCGCGTCAAAATCCGCCTCGCCGCGCCGGTCGGGCAGCTCGGTCTGCTCCAGCAGCGCCTGCGTGATGACCGGTGTGAGCACCGCCGCGCCAAAGGAGTTCACATGGCGGAAATCGGACATATGCTCGGCGTAGTTAAATTCCGGCCATTCGGAAACGATGTTGAAATCGTAAAACGGCAGGCTGTATTCGTCCGCCAGCGCCTGCACGGCGGCGTGCATCTCGGCGGTGAAGGCGATCTCCGGCGTGATGATGAGCACCAGCGCGATGCCCTCGTCGCGGCAGAGGTCGCACAGCGCGCGGAAGTATTCCAGATTCTCAGACTGCATTTCGGTCGGCGCGGCGCTGTCGGCCTGGGCGCGGGTGAAGCCGGAAAAGTCCATGCCGCGCTTTTTCGTTTCGATCAGAAAGCCGCGGTAGGCATCGGAGCGGTCGCCGGTGAAGTCCACCTGCTCCAGCTCCGTGTAGCGGCCGTGATACTGCACCAGCGGCAAAAGATAGCTGAGAAAATTCATGTCGGGGTTTATCTGCTTGTATGCGCGCAGCGCGTCCCATTTGAGCCCGGACAGGCGCATATAGTCAAGGCTTTTGCGGTAGTTTACCTCGTTTGCCTCCAAAAACAGCTCCTGCACATCCAGCACCACGGCCTGAATGTCCTGATACTTCAGCGCCTCGCGCAGCCAGGTGTACGAGCCGAGCATGGGCTGGGCCTCCGTGCCGCAGCAGTAGGCGGAGATGCCGTGGGTTTCATACATGAGGTTGGGGTTTATGCCGCTGACGATGTGGCTGGAGCCGAGCAGGAGCACGTCCACGCTGTTCTTCGGCATCCGGTAAAAGCCGCGCGCGTTCGTGCCGCTGCGAAATTCCACGTCCCACTTCGGCGTGACCACAAAGCTGGCCAGCGCGATCAGCAGCGCGGCAATAAGGGCAAAGCATATAAGGCGGATGGGTGTTTTATCGGTTCGGCGCTCCATGGGGCGGCCTCCTTGAACGTTAAAATACAACAAATCATTTTACCACACGCGCCGAAAAATGACAAGACGCGGAAAACCCGCCCTCTCGCATCGGAGAGGACGGGAAAAAGCCGGTCGTTTCAGTTTGTGGAAGGGGCAGAGCCGTTGAGATTCTGCATGGCGGCGCGGTAGTCCTCCGCGGCATCGATGCTGTCGGGCGGGAAAAATTCCTCCACCGGGAAGCGGATGCGGGAAAACAGACTGCACGGGTCCTCCTCGCTGCCGCCGGGGCAGTCCTTGTCGGGGAAGCAGTAGTCGTGCACGGGCACGACCAGCTGGCTGTCGCGCTCGAGGCGGATGATGGAAAACTGTCCGAGCGTGCAAAGCAGCATCCGCGACCCGTCGGACAAAACCAGATCGCCGAAGTAGCTGAGAATGCTTTCCGGCACCTGGCTGATGTCGGCGGTGATGCCGCCGGGGCAGGAGTCGACCAGCTTCATGTTCAAAACCAGCGGATCGACCGTTTCCACCACGGCGATGGGCTGCTGGGCGGCGGTGAAGGCCGCGTCGGACGAGAAGATCTGGGCGCTGCCCTCGCTGCCGAAGAGCATGACGCGCTTGGTGAACACGGCCAGACCCCGGATGGCGTTTTCGCCGGGGAAGGTCTCGCCCGTGACCTCGTAGAAATACGTCACGTCCACGGTGTAGTAGCCGCGGTTGAAGCTGATCTCGTTCACGTTCACGCCCGCGTAAAGCAGCTTGGCGGCGCGCGGACGCACGCTGAAGGCACTTTCTATGTATGCCTGACTTTCGGCGGTGGGGTATACGCGCAGGTCTTCCAGGCAGTCCTTGTCGCGGCAGCTGTCATAGATTTTTCGCGTATGGATGCACACGGCTTCGGTGCACTGGTCGCTTTCGGCCATGATGATACCTCCTTTATGGGACTTGCGGCCTGGGCCGCTGTCAGTATCAGTCTATGCAGGCGCGAAAAAAATGTGTTGCAAGGCTGTACGCGGCGGATTTTTTGTTGTATAATATTCTATTATTTATGAATCGAAATATGGTAGAAAGACGGAGCTTTGTTATGAACAATTTCGGCTTCATCCACGACGATCTGGACATCCAGATCCTCATTCTTTATATTCTTGAAAAGCTGCCGGGGCCGGTCGCGCCGTACACGCTGTCCGACCTGTGCCTGTTCGACGGCGGCTTTACCTGGTTTGACTACAGCCAGTGTCTGGCCAAGCTCATCCGCACCGAGCACGTGCAGGAGCGTGACGGGCAATACGTCATCACGGACAAGGGCCGCCGCAATGTAAACGCCGTGGCCACCAGCCTGCCCTATACCGTGCGCGCCAAGGCCGACCGCCTCGTGGCGCCGGTGGCGTCGGCCATGCGGCGCAGCAGTCTGATCGAAACGGACATCCAGCCGCTCGATGCCAAGGGCGGCCAGACCGTGTCGCTGCGAATGTCGGACGGCGTGGGCGAGTTGATCGATCTGCGGCTGGCCGTGCCGGATGAAAAGCAGGCGGCGATCATTGCGGACAATTTCAAGGCTTCGGCCGAGGATATATACAACCAGATCATTCTATTGCTTACAAAAGAGGAATAACCATGAAAACCGTGATACCCGAAGGATATGTGTCCAAGCTTTCCGTTTATGACACCCAGCGCGCCATCGATCTGGGCAAGCGTCTGTTTGCCGACCGGCTGGCGGCGGGGCTGAATTTAATGCGCGTGTCCGCGCCGCTGTTCGTGCAGGGCGGCACGGGCTTAAACGACGATCTCAACGGCTGGGAGCGGCCCGTGGGCTTTGATATCCCGTGTGCCGAAACCGAGGCGCAGGTGGTGCAGTCGCTGGCCAAGTGGAAGCGCTGGGCGCTCAAACACTATGAAATAAAGCCCGGGCAGGGCCTGTATACCGACATGGACGCCATCCGCCGCGATGAGGATCTGGATAACCTCCACTCGGTGTATGTGGACCAGTGGGACTGGGAAAAGGCCATCGCGCCGGAGGAGCGCACGGTCGATTACCTCAAGGACACCGTGCGCCGCATCGCGGAGGCCCTGCGCTACACGCAGGACACGCTGTTTTCCATGTTCCCGGCGCTGGCCGGATGCGAAAAGCTGCCGGAGGATGTGTATTTCATCGACAGCCAGACACTTTTGGATATGTACCCGGACAAAACGCCGAAGGAGCGCGAAAACGTCATCTGCCGCGAGCATAAATGCGTGTTTCTCATCGGCATCGGCGGAAAACTCTCCAATGGCGAGCCGCATGACGGCCGCGCCCCGGACTATGACGACTGGGAGCTAAACGGCGATCTGCTCTACTGGAACGAGCTGCTCGGCTGCGCGTTTGAGCTTTCCTCCATGGGCATCCGCGTAAGCCCTGAATCGCTCGACCGCCAGCTCACGCTCGCCGGAAAGGATGACCGCCGGAGCCTTACCTACCATCGTATGCTGCTTGGCGGCGAGCTTCCGCTTTCCATCGGCGGCGGCATCGGCCAGAGCCGACTTTCCATGCTGCTTCTGCAAAAGGCCCACATCGGCGAGGTGCAGGTGTCCGTTTGGGATGCGCAGACCCACGCGGAATGTGACCGCGCCGGCGTGCTTCTGCTGTAAGCGGAGCCAATCGAATATAACAAACAGCGCAGGGCTTTGTCCCTGCGCTGTTTTGATATAGTATGGCGTTTTCTTACCCCTCGATCACGGTGCCGAATTCGCCGCTGAGAGCCTCGGAGGCCTTTTCCAGAGAGGTGATCACGGCGCGGCCGCCAAAGCGGGCAAAGCGCAGCGCGGCCTGTACCTTCGGCAGCATACTGCCGGGGGCGAAGTGGCCTTCGGCGCAGTATTTTTCCGCCTCGTCCGCCGTCATGCGGGCGACGGGCTGGGCGTTCGGCCGGCCGAAGTTGAGCACTACGCGGTCGACCGCCGTTAAGATGACGAGCTGATCGGCCCCGACCAGCTCCGCGAGACGTTCGGAGGCGAAGTCCTTATCGATGACCGCCGCCACGCCGCGGCAGGCGCTGCCGTCGCGCACCACGGGGATGCCGCCGCCGCCAACGGTGATGACGGTGTGACCGGCGGCGAGGAAGGTTTTCACGCTTTCAAGCTCCACCACGTCCAGCGGCATGGGCGAGGGGACCACCTGCCGCCAGCCGCGGCCGGCATCCTCGACCATCACGCAGCCGCGCTCGGCCATGAGGGCCCTGGCTTCTTCTTCGGTATAAAACGCGCCGATGGGCTTGGTGGGATTTAAAAAGGCGGGGTCGTCCGGCGAAACGACCACCTGCGTGACGAGTGTGGCGACCTCATGGCGCAAACCGCGCGCATTCAGTTCGCTGCGCAGGGCGTTTTGCAGATGGTAGCCGATGTAGCCCTGGCTCATGGCGCCGCATTCGGGGAAGGGCATATCGCTTGCGATGGCGCCGGATTTTGCGGCGGTGGCCATGCCGAGCTGGATCATGCCCACCTGCGGGCCGTTTCCGTGGGCGATGACGAGCTGGTGTCCGGCGGCGATGAGATCGGCGAGGGGCTTGGCCGTTTGGCGCACCAGTTCCAGCTGCTCATAGGGCGTTTTTCCCAGTGCGTTGCCGCCAAGGGCGATGACGATCTTAGACATATTCGATGTTCCTGCCTTTTCGAGTAGTATGTGCATACTATCATCTGTGCGGCGCTTTGGCAAGGACTAAAACACAAAGCCCAGCCGCCACTCGCTCCATGTGGGCGCGGGCTGATCGAATTGCATCTCATAGCCGTATGCCGCAAGAACGCGCTTTGTGTCGGGGTAGAATTGCTCGAGATAGGGAAGATCCAACTCCTCCAGTGTGCCGGAGGCATGGGCGCTTAGATTATACTGCGCCACGAGCCCTGCGGGATTGCACAGGCAGAAAAGGCACCACGCGGCAAGACCAAAGCCGACAAACACGCGGAAAAAGCGCGCCGTCTCCCGCCACAGGCGCACAAGCGCTGCCACAAGAAGCACCGCGATGAACACCATGGCCCACAGTGTCATCAGCCGCAGCAGCGAAAGGCCGAACGCGCGGATATAAAGCGCCATGCGCCATGCAGCGGAAGCGAGAATCACGCAGCTGAGTGCGAGCATAAGCGTGTCCGCACAGCGCAGAATGTGTCCGCCCTTGGCTGTGAGCCGTCCGCCGCCGGAACTTAAAAGACAAAACAGCAGATTGACCGCAGCCACGCATACGAGTTGGAAAAAGCCCGAGCGGGCGTACTTGGCCCAGCCGCCCGCCATGGCGGCCGATTCCGCGCCGCCGAACAGATAGGCGATCTGGATGACCACAAACAGAAGATACACGCCGTCCAGCATAAACGCACCGGCGAGATAGGGCAGGGCGTTTGGCTCCTTTGCCTCGCGCGCGGTCGATGCGGCGGCGGGATATTCCTGGCCGAGAAAGGCCAGCGCGGAGGCCAGAAACAGCGCCAGCGCGACCGTGCGCAGAATGCACCGGATCGCTGTGGCGAGATCGAACTGCGCGAGCGAGCGAAAGAGCGAGTCAAACAGGCCGCCGAACACCGCGTCCGCCGAGCTTAAAAGTGCGACCACAACGGCCAGCAGAGGCAGGGCGCACAGCAGGCCCAGCCAGAAGCCGTGGGTCTTGTTCCGCCGCTTTGCGGCAAGGCCGATGGCCTCGAACACGCGGCCAAGGCGGCTTGTGAGCGCCCGCCATGTAAGACGAATCGTTTCGCCGATGCTGCGCGCGTCATCCCAGGCAAGCTCGCTGTGGCCGGACAGGCGAAAGGTCGCCGCCGCGGAAACGCATAGGATAACAAAGCAGTTGATGAGTACGATCGGCCATGCGCTGTAAAGCGCCATGCATATGGCCAGCACCAGCGCCGCCGCCATCAGCCACAGCCCCGCGCGGTCGGGCGGCGCTTTTCGCCGCCGGAATACGAACACGGCGGCAAAATGGGCGAACACATAAGCGGTGGCCCCAAGACCGGGGGCGTAGCGGCCCAGGATCAGCTTTTCAAGGCTGAACACGGAAAACCACAGTGCCGCAAGGCCCAGCGCCGCGAGCGGCCCCGCCCAGTCGCGCCACGAAAGCGGCGGCTTTTCGGCGCTCATCGGCGGCAGAGGAACGGGGGCTTGCTCATTCATGACCGTCACCCTGGTATTCCAGAATGTCGCCCGGCTGGCAGTCGAGCGCGCGGCAGATGGCCTCCAGCGTGGAAAAGCGCACGGCCTTGGCCTTGCCGGTTTTCAAAACGGAGAGATTTGCCATCGTGAGCCCGACCTTTTCGCTCAGCTCCGTAAGGCTCATTTTGCGCTTTGCCAGCATCACATCGAGATTTACGATAATCATACGCGCACCTCGCTCAGATGGTCAGATCGTTTTCGTCCTTGAGCAGGGCGGCCTTGCGCGTTAAATGGCTCAGCGCGGCCGAGGCCACGGCCATGGCGGTGCCAACGAGCATCAGCAGCAGCTTTACCGGCAGCCAGACGAGATGGGATGCGTCCAGCGACAGCAGAAGCATCGCGCTTATCAGCTCCAGGATCGTATCGGCCAGCGCATAAAAGCTCACGCGGCGCAGACGCAGGGCGTTTTCCAGACAGAAGCTGTTGTCGCGTCCGATCTCGGCGAAAATGTGCCACAGCTCCCACAGCGCGGCAAACAGCGGCACGAACAAAAGCACCGTGAGAGAAAGATACACGCTTTCCCAATTGCGATCGAACAGGATGCTCTTGGCCGCTGTGATGCACACGATCGCGCCGAATGCCAGCGCCGCCAGCGCGCAGACGGCAACGATGACGCGCAGCAGGATGGATAGCTCTTTTTGCTTCATGATGTGTGACCTCCTTTGTCGATTTCGCCCTGAGTATAGCATTGATATTTCCGAAAGTCAAGAAAAAATTATCGAAAATCGATAAATCATGAAAGCGACGGAACGTGCATATGCTTTGTCGGAGGGATGTATATGCTGTCAAGATTCTCCGATTTTCGCTACAAGGAGGTCATCAATGTGCGCACGGGCAGCCGTCTGGGCTATGTGTGCGACGCGGAATTTCAGTCGCCGGACGGACGCATCACGGCGCTGATCGTGCCGGGGCCGAGCCGGTTTCTGGGCCTGTTTGGGCGCGAGGATGATTACGTTTTGCCATGGGAGTGCATCAGCCGTGTGGGGCAGGATATCATACTGGTCGAGGGCGACCACGGGATCCGCCGCGGAAAGAGGCCGAAAAGGCCGTGGCTGTAAGGTTTTTTTTGCAAAAAGGGCTTGCAATCAGGCAGGTCCTTTGTTATAATCATAAGGCTTGCCAATTACGCACGGATGCGGACGCACGACCCTGTGCATTTTCGGTGCTGGTCGCAAGGATGAAGCATCCGGAGGGTAAAAACGGATAAAATAAGGAGGAAAAAACGTAATGGCAGTAGTTTCTATGAAGCAGCTCCTGGAAGCGGGCGTTCACTTCGGTCACCAGACCCGTCGCTGGAACCCCAAGATGGCTGAGTACATCTACATGGAGCGCAACGGCATCTATATCATCGACCTTCAGAAGACGGTCAAAAAGCTTGAGGAAGCGTATGACTTCGTGCGCAGCCTCTCCGAGCAGGGCAAGACCATCCTGTTCGTCGGCACCAAGAAGCAGGCGCAGGACGCCGTGCGCGAGGAAGCCTCCCGCGTCGGTATGTACTACGTCAACGCCCGCTGGCTGGGCGGCATGCTCACCAACTTCAAGACCATGCGCACCCGCGTTGAGCGTCTTGAGCAGCTGAAGAAGATGCAGGAGGACGGCACCTTCGATATGCTGCCGAAGAAGGAAGTCATCAAGCACCTCGGCGAGATGGCCAAGCTTGAGAAATATCTCGGCGGCGTCAAGGACATGAAGCGTCTGCCCGGCGCTCTGTTCGTCATCGACCCCCGCAAGGAGCACAACGCCATTGCGGAGGCCCGCAAGCTGCACATCCCCATCGTGGCCATCGTGGACACCAACTGCGACCCCGATGAAGTTGATTACGTCATCCCCGGCAACGACGACGCTATCCGCGCCATCCGCCTGATCTCCGCCACCATGGCCAACGCCGTGCAGGAAGGCCGTCAGGGCGAGGACGCCGAGGCTGTTGAGGAAGCGAAGGAGGAAGAATAATGGCTGACATTACTGCGAAAGCTGTTAACGAGCTGCGCCAGGCCACCGGCTCCGGCCTGATGGACTGCAAGAAGGCTTTGATCGCCTGCGACGGCGATTTTGACAAGGCTGTTGACTATCTGCGCGAAAAGGGTCTGGCTTCCGCCGCGAAGAAGGCCAGCCGCGTTGCCGCCGAGGGTATGGCGTATGCCACCGTCGTGAACGGCGTGGGCGTTGTGGTCGAGGTCAACTGCGAGACCGACTTCGTGGCCGGCAACGAGCTGTTCACCAAGTTCGTCAAGGATCTGGCTGTTGTCATCGCCGAGCAGAACCCTGCGGATGTGGACGCCCTCATGGCCTGCAAGTGGGTCGATGGCACCACCGTGGCCGATGCGAAGAACGAGCTGTTCCTTTCCGTCCGTGAAAACATGGACATCCGCCGCTTCGAGCGCGTGGCCGAAGGCGTTTGCGTGCCTTACGTCCATGCCGGCGGCAAGATCGGCGTTCTTGTCACCCTCGAAACCGAGGCTTCTGCCGAGGCCGTCAACGAGCTGGGTAAGGATCTGGCCATGCAGATCGCGGCCATGAATCCCCAGTTCCTGGACAAGACCAACGTCAATGCCGAGTTCATCGAGCATGAGAAGACCGTTCGTCTGGCTCAGGCCAAGCAGGATCCCAAGAATGCGAAGAAGCCCGACGCCATCATCGAGAAGATCGTCATGGGCGGCATCGAGAAGCTGTACAAGGAGATCTGCTTCATGCAGCAGGCCTTTGTCAAGGGCGAGGGCGAGGATGTGACTGCGCACGTCGCCGCTGTTGCCAAGGAAGTGGGCACGCCCATCGCGGTGAAGTCCTTCATCCGCTACGCCAAGGGCGAGGGCATCGAGAAGCGCGAGGACAATCTGGCGGACGAAGTCGCCAAGATGATCGGCTGATCGACTATAAAAAAACCAGGTGCCGCGACGGTCTGCCCGTCGCGGCATTTTTGAAAAGGAGGCTTTTCGCCGTGCCGACACTGCTGAAAACAAAAAAAGCGGATACGATCCTGCGCTGGGCGTCGTGCGTGCTGCTGGCGGCGTGCGCGTCGATCTTTCTGCTTTCACTCATACGCTACAGTTTAAAGCCGGTGTTTCTGGACATCGCCCCCTATCCGATCGCGGCGGTGGTTTTGTGCTGGCTCGTGCGCGGGGAATATAAGGCCCGGCCGGTCTATTGGCTCGGCGCGGCGTTCGTGGTCTGGTTTGGGGTAACACGGCTGCTGATAAAGGATACATACGGCCGTCAGGTGTTTTATTACTACGCGGAAATTGCGATCATCTACCTGTTCGCATTCCCGTTTGCCCGCGCAGTGGGGGAGAGAGTGCGGCTGCGTGTGTTCGATTGGTTGGCGCTGGCCACAGTAACGGTCATCACGGCGGTGGGCCTGTTTGGTCTTGCAGTTATGGTCAGCGGACAGCCGTTTTCGTTCGGGGGCGAAAGGTTTTATACCGAGATGATCGAAAACCGCCTGTGGATACTGGCGCTCAATCCCAATATCGCGGCGATGTTCATGGTGATCTCTCTGCTGCTCACGGTGTATCTGATGCTGCGCCATCGCAGGCGTTGGATGCTGGTCGTGGGAGCCTTGGCGCTTGTGATCGACTACTTAACGCTTGTGGCGACGGACAGCCGAACGGCCAAGATATCTCTTTTGGTATGTGTGCTCGTTTCGGCGGCCGTGCTTGCATCCAGGCTTTTTAAGCGTCGCTTCTTCGCTCGTCCGGTCGCGATCGCGGGGATGGCGGCTGCGGCGGTGCTGATCTGCTATGTTGGCTTTTCTCTGGGCGCGCAGTTCCTGAATGGCGTCACAACGCTTCATGCCCAGCGTGAGGCGGCAGCGGTTTCTATAAGTGAGGAAGGGCCGGAAACGGAGACGAGTGAGTCCGCGGCGGAGGAAATCGCACCGGTGACGGAGGTCGCGGAGCGGGATCTGGTGGATGGCTACGCCAATGGACGTCATGTGATATACAATTGCTTCCGTTCTTATCTGGAGGATCATCCGTCGGTGCTGCTGACGGGGGCGAACAATTTTACGATCCGTCTGATGAGCTGTTACGGCATGGGAAACAACAGCTATTACATGAAGATCCACCTGCACAATGCCTTCTTCCAAACACTGGCGGAGACGGGCGTGCCTGGTCTGGCGCTGATATTGGCGATATGCGTGTTCCTGCTGATCTATTCGCTGCGCATTTTGTTTTCCCCGAAGCGCAGCGCGGCGGAGAAAATGCTGCCGGTGCTGCTGCTGGTGCTGATCGTCGATTCGCTGGCGGAAAGTCCGCTGTTCGTGCCGTATGATGAGGCGACCAACAGCTTCTTCAATCTCTTTTTCTTCCTTGTGGCCGGATACGTCGTGGAGCTGGGACGAAAAACCGGCGGCACGGAGCCGCCGCACAACGCGATAGGAGAGCAAAATTGACAGAGCATCATTCAGTCGGCATCCTCGGTGCCGGTACTTGGGGCACGGCGCTGGCGCGGCTGCTGGCAAACGCAGGACAGAGCGTGACGGTATGGTCGCACTCCGCGGAGCACGCGCGCGCCCTCGATCAAAGCCGCACGCACCCCGATCTGGCGGACGTTGTGCTGCCGGAGAGCATCCGGTTTACAAGCGAGCTTTGCATGGCCTGCACGGGCATGGACACGGTCGTTTTCGCGGTGGCTTCGCCCCACATCCGCCCGGTGGCCCATCAGGCCGCGGCGTATATTCCCCGGGGCCAGCTGGTCGTTACGGTGGCCAAGGGCATTGAGCCGGAGTCTCTTCTCACGATGAGTGAGATACTCGAGCAAGAGCTTGCCGACTGTGCGCCGTGCGTGGCGGCGCTGTCCGGCCCCAGCCATGCCGAGGAGGTCGCGCGCGACCTGCCCACAGCCATTGTGGCGGCGAGCGGGGAGGCAGCGGCGGCGGAATATGTCCAGCGCCTGTTTTCCACGCCCGTCATGCGCGTATACACCAACGGCGACATCCGCGGCGTGGAGCTGTGCGGCGCGCTGAAAAACATCATTGCGCTTGCGGCCGGCGTATCCCGTGGCCTCGGCTATGGCGACAATGCCAAAGCGGCGCTCATCACGCGCGGCCTTTCGGAGCTGGCGCGCCTTGGCGGCCGTCTTGGCTGCACGCCGGAGACCTTCAACGGTCTGGCCGGTGTGGGCGATCTGATCGTTACCTGCACCAGCGAGCACAGCCGCAACAACCGCTGCGGCTACCTGATCGGCCAGGGACTTTCCGCGGCGGAGGCCGTGGAGCGGGTCGGCATGGCGGTGGAGGGCCTCAACGCGCTGGACGCGGCCATGGAGCTTGCCCGCCGGTATGACGTGGAGATCCCAATCATCTCCGCCGTCAACGACATCGTTCACGGCACGGTATCCCCGGTGGATGCGGT
>CAYROZ010000008.1:0-28407 GCA_964426125.1 uncultured Oscillospiraceae bacterium | reverse complement strand
GGGCACCGTGGCGCGGATGTCCATCTGTTCGCCCAGATTTCCAAGCCCCGACCCGAGGATCAGCGCCATGCGCGGCTGGAAGCCGCCCGCCTTGGCCGCCAGAGCGTCGCGGCAGCGAAGAAGCTTTTCGTAGTATTCACCCATCGGTCAATGTCCTCCCATCGTTTGGCCCTCGCCCGCAGCGGTGCGGAAGGGGCTTGCGCCGCCCGTCAGGCCGTCGGCGTTCATCATCTTTTCGATCACGCGCACATCGCTGGCGATGTCCACGGCTTCGGCGCGGTAAAGGGTGTCCAGCTGCTTTTCGTAGCCGTCCACCAGCGTGTCCGCAATGCCCTCAATGTCGGCCTTGGCCTTGGCCATGTTCTCGCCCGTTACGCCCTGCTCCTCGATGCGGGCATAGGCGTTTAGCAGCTTGAGCGTGGTGGGCAGGTAGTAGTTCATAAAGCGCGTGATCTGGCTTTTCTTCTCCGGATGCTCCTCGACCTCCTGGAAGATGGCGGCGGTGATGGACTGCATCCGGCGGATCTTTTCGCTCATCGCCTCGTCGTCAATGTCCTCGTCGGCCTGTGCGATGGCGGCGATGATGCGGTCGTATTCGCTTTGCTGGGCCTCCTGCTCGCGCTCGGCGGCGGTTTTCTTCGCCTCGTCCTCGCGGCGGTACACGTCGCGCATATCCTCCGGTGTGATCACGAGAAGAGCGCGCTGGTGGTCGATGTAGGCCTTGGGACCGTAGTAGCCGCGGTCGATCATTTCCGTCAGCTGTTTTTCCAGCTCGCTGCTTTTCATGCCGAGCGTGGCGGCAAGCTTCGGGATGTCCACCAGACCCTCCGTGCCCGAAACGGTGATGCAGCGGGCAAAGGCCTTGGCCTTGCGGCGGCTCGTGAGCGAGCGCAGCAGCATGGCCCCGCCGCCCAGCGCGATGCAAAGGCCCGTGATCAGCGTCCAGACGGCGCCGCCGGAGCCCAGCGCGGCGATGACACCAAAGGCCAGCAGTATCCACCCGAACACATTCAAAGCGCCGCTGCCGGCATCCACGCGGTCAAACCCGCGCTCTGCCTTCGGCTCGGATTTTGCGGCCGGTTCAGCCTGCGCGGCTTTGGCCTGCGCCGTTTTGGCCTGCGCGGCTTGCTCGGCCTGCGGCCGGGCGCCTGTCTGGGCGTTTGCCGTGCGGCTGGAGGCCGTGTGGCGGGCATAGCTGCCGGGGGCGCTGCGCCCATAGCGGATGCGGCGGCCCAGCGAGGAGATCAGCCTTGCAAACAGATTGCTTCCCATGGCCTGCACGATGGTCAAAACCAGACCGATCGGCGGGAACACGAACAGCATCACCACGTTGAAGATCCACGAGCCGATGTCGTTTCCTTTCCGCGGCGGCTGGGGATCAGGCGGCGTGTTCGGCCCGGGGCCGGGACGCTGCGAGTTCGTGTAGCTGTAGTGGTATTCATATTGGTCATTATAATTGTTGTTGTTCATGGCCCTATCTTAGCACAAACGGTGACAAAGGAAAAGTGGGATTTGGGCTTTTTTGCAGCCGCGGAGGCAACGACCCAAAAAGAAAATTTGCACCCGCGGCCGGAACACGGTATAATGGCCGCATGAGAGATTTTAAACAACAATACATCGAAGCGCGGCGCGAGGTGATCGCCCGCTGCTGGTAGGATTTGAACGTGCGCCAGCGCGTGGCCGTGCTGGCCACGCAGGGGCCGCTGCTGATTTTGGCGGGGGCCGGTTCCGGCAAGACCACGGTGCTCATTAACCGCGTGGCCAATCTGCTGAAATTTGGCCGGGCCTCCGACTGCGAGGAGCTCCCGCCCGACGCGGACGAGGGCAAGCTCGGCTGTATGCAGGCGTATCTGTCCGGCATCCCGGAGCTGCGGGCCGCGGCGGAGAGCTGCGCGGCGCTGGAACCGGTGGAGCCGTGGCGCATCATCGCCATCACCTTTACGAACAAGGCCGCCGGGGAGCTGAAGGAGCGCCTGGCCCGTATGCTGGGGCCGGATGCCGCCGATCAGGTGTGGGCGCGCACCTTCCACTCCGCGTGCGTGCGCATCCTGCGGCGCGATGCGGACAAGCTCGGCTATCCCTCCTCGTTCACGATCTATGACACCGCGGACCGCGTGGCCATCATGAAGCGCATCGTGAAAGAGCAGAACAAGGACGAGAAGATGTTCGCGCCGCGCTGGGTGCTGGATGTGATCGACCGGGCGCGCAACCAGCTTCTCGGGCCCATGGAGTTTGCGGCGCAGGCGGAGAAAACCGGCGACTTCCGTATGCGCGGCGTGGCGGAGCTGTATCAGGACTATGCCCACCGCCTGTTCGAGGCGGGCGCGATGGATTTCGACGACCTGCTTTATAACACCGTGCGCCTTCTGCGCGAGCATGAGGATGTGCGGCGGTATTACCAGCGGCGGTTTCAGTATGTGCTCATCGACGAGTATCAGGACACGAACAACCTGCAATACCTGCTGGCCACGCTTCTGGCCGGGGGACACCAGAACATCTGCGTTGTGGGCGACGATGACCAGAGCATCTATGCCTTCCGCGGCGCGACCATCGAGAACATCCTGTCGTTTGAAGACCAGTACAAAAATGCCCGCGTGATCCGTCTGGAGCAAAACTACCGCAGCACCGGCCACATTCTCGCCGCGGCCAACGCCGTTATCGCCAACAACTCCGAGCGCAAGGGCAAAAAGCTCTGGACCGACAAGGGCGACGGCGACCGCATCACGCTGTATGTGGCCAAAAACGAGGACGACGAGGCCAATTACGTTGTTCGCCAGATCCTGGCGAACACGGAGCTTGGCATGAATCTGCGCGACCATGCGGTGCTGTACCGCACGAATGCGCAGTCGCGCGTGCTGGAGCAGACCTTCCTGCGAAACGGCATCCGCCCGCGCATCGTGAAGGGCAACGCCTTCTTTGAACGCGCGGAGATCAAGGACATGATGGCCTATTTCTTCGTGCTGTTAAATCCGGCGGACGATCTGCGTCTGACACGCATCATCAACAACCCGCCACGCGGCATCGGTGCCACCACCATCGAGCGTGTGGCCTCGGCCGCGGTGGAGCGCGGCTGCGGGATGTATGAGATCATGAAAAACGTCGGACAGTATCCGGAGCTGAGCCGCGCGGCGGAAAAGCTGCGCGCGTTCACGGACATGATGGATTCGCTCATGCAAACGGCACAGCAGGGCGGACTGGAAGAACTGTACGACGCGATCGTGGACAAAACCGGCTACGCCCGTATGCTGGAGAGCAAGCACACGGATGAGGACTTAAACCGGCTGGAGAACGTGAAGGAGCTGAAAAGCTTCATTGTCAGCCACGTTAAGCAAAGCGGCGATGATTCGCTGGCGGGCTTTTTGGATGAGGTGTCGCTGTATACCGATCTGCAAAACACCGGCGACGATGAAAACACCGTTACGCTCATGACCATCCACAGCGCGAAGGGTCTGGAATATCCCTGCGTGTTCCTTGTCGGCGCGGAGGAGGGACTGTTCCCGAGTCTGCTCGCCATCGGCGAGGCCGGCCAGATGGAGGAGGAGCGGCGACTGGCCTATGTGGCCATCACCCGCGCGCGTGAGCGCCTTTTCATCACCTGCGCCCGCCAGCGCATGATCTACGGCCAAACGGCCTCGCACCGCGTCAGCCGCTTTGTCGACGAGATCCCGCCGGACGATCTTGACCGGCCTTACACCAGTCTCGGCGGCGACAGCTACTTCGACTTCGCCGATGTGGAAACGGTGGAAAAGCCGCGCAAGATGACGTTTTACGGCAGCCCCGTCACCAACGAGCCGGCCATCCGTCCGCCCCAGAAGAAGGCGGCGGGCAGCAAGCTTAAGCTCAAGGTCGGCGACCGCGTGCGCCACAGGGCCTTTCAGGAGGGCACGGTCGCCGCGCTCACGCCCGTCGGAAACGACTGTCTGGTGGAGATCGACTTTGAGGAAAAAGGCCGCAAGCGCCTGATGCTCAATGCCGCCTCGCAGCACATGGAAAAAATATAAAAAATATCCGCATGGCGTAAAAAACCATGCGGATATCTGCATTTTCAGGTGGATTTAGTCCACGAGCAGCTTTCGCTTTTCCCAGCGGCCGGAGAGGTAATACAGCCAGCCCCAGATCACGGACACGAAGCCCGCCAGTGCGCTGCCCCACCAGTAGCCGTGCAGCCCCAGCGGGATCGCCAGCAGCACACTCAGACCAATGCGGGCCACCACGCCGTCCACCAGCGCGATGGCGAGGTTGAGGTTGACATGGCCCAGACCGTTTATAAAGCCCAGCGGCGTGCTCATGAGCGCGAAGGACAGATACATGACGATCTGGATGCGCATATACTCCGGCGCCAGTGCCAGCACGTCCTCCTCCGTTGTGAAAAGACCGAACAGAACGCGCGGCAAAAACAGGCATACCAGCACCATCAAAGCCCAGAAAACCAAACAGGTAAGCTGCGAGATGCCTATGCAGCGGCGGGCGCGCGGACGCTTTCCGGCGGCGAGATTCTGGCCGACGAAGGTGGCCACGGCGGTCTGCATGGCGCTGGTGATGATGGTAACGAGACTGTAAAGCTTCGAGCCGACACCGTTTACGGCCGAGGCGATCACGCCGTAGGCGTTGATCCAGGCGTTGATGAACAGCATGGAAACATTGATGGCCATGACCTGCAGCGCCAGAGGCGCGGACAGCTTGATGATGGTTTTGAGCGTTTGGTTGTCCATGCGGAAGCTTGCGGGCTTGAAATCAAAGCCGATGGCCTCGCGGTGGCGGTAGATGTACGCAATGCAGCACACCGCGCCGATGGCCTGCGAAACGGAGGTGGCGATGGCGGCGCCCGCGGCGCGCATATCGAACACGGCCACCAGCAGCAGATCGAGCACCACGTTGGACGCGGCGGCGGCCGCCACGAACCAGGTGGGGTGCTTGGAATCGCCCATGCCGCGCAGCAGTGCGCTCAGACCGCCGTTGAGATAGGTGAAGGGAATGCCCAGACAGCACCAGAACATATACTCCACCGCGTCGGTCCAGGCCTCGGCCGGGGTGTTCATCAGCCGCAGCAGCGGCTGGTTGAAGATGATGCCGAGCGCGGTGACGATCAGCGCCAGGATGATGGTGAAGGTGAAGCTTGTGCCGAAGGTATGGCGCACGCCCTGCTTGTCCCCCGCGCCGACCTGCTGGGCGATGAGGATCTGGCCGCCGCTTCCAAGGCCGATGCCCAGCGCGTAAAGCAGCGTGGTGATCTGGCCGGAGGTAGCCACGGCAGACAAACCGGCGCTTCCGACGAACTGGCCCACGATGGCCATGTCCACAAGGTTATACAGCGTGTGCAGCAGGTTGCCCAGCACCAGCGGCACGGAAAACAGGATCAGCTGCCGTGTCAGCGGCCCTTCCGTGAGATTGTTTATAAGGGATTTGCGGTCGGTCATAGCGGGTTCCTTTCCAAAGCAAAAATACCGCGGCCGGTTTTAAAGCCGGCCGCGATAGTGGTCATAAAGGGGTTATCAGAAGATGCCGCCCTTGGCGATCAGACCGGCGAACACGATGGAAACCATGCTCATCAGCTTGATCAGGATGTTGATGGCGGGGCCGGAAGTATCCTTGAAGGGGTCGCCGATGGTGTCGCCAACGACAGCCGCCTTGTGGTTTTCGGAGCCCTTGCCGCCGTGGTGGCCGGCCTCGATGTACTTCTTGGCGTTATCCCAGGCGCCGCCGGAGTTGGACATGAAGATGGCCATGATGAAGCCGGAGGCGGTGGAGCCGCACAGCAGGCCGATCACGCCGCTGGCGCCGAGGAGCAGGCCCACGATCACGGGGGACACGATGCCGACCAGCGCGGGCAGGATCATTTCCTTCAGGCTGTTCTTGGAGCACAGGTCAACGCAGCGGGCGTAGTCGGCCTCAACGCCTTCCTTGCCCTCAAGCAGACCGGGGATCTCCTTGAACTGACGGCGAACCTCGACCACGATGCTCTGGGCAGCGCGGCCCACGGCGCTCATGGTCAGAGCGGAGAACAGGAACGGAAGCATGGCGCCGATGAAGATGCCGACCAGAACGGACGGATCCATCAGACTCATCTGATAGTCAATGCCTTCCACCAGGCCGCGCTCGGTCAGCTTCTCAACGAAGCTGGCGATCAGGGCCAGAGCGGTCAGGGCGGCGGAACCGATGGCAAAGCCCTTGCCGGTGGCAGCGGTGGTGTTGCCGAGGGAGTCCAGAGCGTCGGTGCGCTCGCGCACTTCTTCGGGCAGACCGGCCATCTCGGCGATGCCGCCGGCGTTGTCGGCCACGGGGCCATAAGCGTCGGTGGAAAGGGTGATGCCGAGGGTGGAGAGCATACCAACAGCGGCGATGGCGATGCCATACAGGCCGAGGCTGGCGTTACCGGCGTTGCCGGTGAGGTTGGTGGAGCAGAAGTAAGCGATCACAACGGCGGCGCCGACGATCAGGATGGGCAGCAGGGTGCTCATCATGCCGAGGGACAGGCCGGAGATGATCAGGGTAGCGGTGCCGGTCTCGGAGGAGTCGGCCAGACGCTGGGTGGGCTTGTAGGTGTCGGAGGTGTAGTACTCGGTGACCTTGCCGATCAGAACGCCGGCGGCCAGGCCCGCGAGAACGGCCAGATAGATGCCGTAGTAGTCAATGCCGAACAGGATCCAAACGGCAAAGAAGCTGAGAACGGCGGTGGCCACGGCGGCGAAGTCGGTGCCGCGGGACAGAGCCTTCAGCAGCTCGCCCTGGGATGCCTTTTCCTTGGTCTTGACGAAGAAGGTGCCGATCAGAGAGCAGATAACGCCCACGGCGGCCATGATCAGGGGCAGAGCCACGGCGCGGGTGCGGTCGATCGCGGCGATCTGGTTGAAGGCCACAACGCCCAGAGAGCAGGTGGACAGGATGGAGCCAACATAGGACTCGTAAAGGTCGGCGCCCATGCCGGCCACGTCGCCGACGTTATCGCCGACGTTATCGGCAATGGCAGCGGGGTTGCGGGGGTCGTCCTCGGGGATGCCGGCCTCGACCTTACCAACAAGGTCGGCGCCGACGTCGGCAGCCTTGGTGAAGATGCCGCCGCCCACGCGGGCGAACAGAGCCATGGACGAAGCGCCCATGCCGAAGGTGATCATGGTGGCGGTGATGGTCTCGATGGTCTCATGGAACACGAGCTTCATGAGGCAGTACCAAAGAGAGATGTCCAGCAGGCCGAGGCCGACCACGGTGAAGCCCATGACGGAGCCGGCGCCGAAGGCGACGCGCAGACCGCGGTTGAGACCCTGCTGCGCAGCGGCAGCGGTACGGTCGTTGGAGGCGGTGGCGATCTTCATGCCGATGAAGCCGGACAGGCCGGAGAAGATGCCGCCGGTCAGGAACGCGAACGGCACATACCAGGTCAGCATGTCGAACGCGGCCATGACGCAGATGATAACGACCATGCACGCGAAGAAGATGCCGACGGTCTTGTACTGACGCTTCAGGAACGCGTTGGCGCCGGCGCGCACAGCGCGGCTGATCTGCATCATCTTGGGGGTGCCTTCGTCAAACGACAGCACCAGCTTGGCCTGATAGACCACGAAAAGCAGCGCAATGACGGAGGCGATCAGGCTAACGACCCAAAGGTTGTCGAGCAGCCAATTGGTGTTGACAGCCATTTCCTCGGCGTTTCCCGTGGCGGCCATGGCGCCCACGCCAAGGACCATGCACAGAACAACGACGAGGACAAGGATTTTGCTCAATGTCTTCATTTGCTCAAGTTTCACTCCTATACAATATTTTTCAGGCCTAACTATTATAAATGTTTTTTCCCCTGTTTCCAAGGAAAAAATTGAATTTAACCATAAAAAATTTTGTTAAATCCACAGCGTTCTTTGTTGAAATTTGACAAGAAAAATCCTTGCAAAATCCGATTTGACGGGTATAATAAAATCAGGAGAAAATCGGATAGTCAGGTGGTTTTTATGAAAAACGTCAAATGTCTGCGCTGTGTTCGCTGCGGGCGGGAATACGAGGCAAAGGCCGATTCCACCGTGTGCCAATGCGGCGGTATACTGGATGTTGTGTACGATTACGACTATATCCGCCCCCGGGCGACAAAGGAATTTTTCGCCTCCTGCCCCGAGCGCAGTATGTGGCGCTACCGCGATCTGCTGCCCGTGCAGGAGGATACCCAGGCGCCGCCGCTGCGCGTGGGCTGGTCGCCGCTGTATGACGAGCCGCGCATGGCCCAAAGACTTGGCATCGCGCGCCTGTGGCTGAAGGATGACGGCCAGAATCCCACATCCTCGCTGAAAGACCGGGCAAGCTCCATGGCCGTGGCCAAGGCCATCGAGGCAGGCTATGATAAGATCTGCTGCTCGTCCACGGGAAACGCCGCGTCGTCGCTGGCGGGCAATGCCGCCGCTGCCGGCCTTTCGGCCTATATCTTCGTGCCGTCGCGCGCGCCGATCGGCAAGGTGGCGCAGCTGCTCATCTTCGGCGCGAAGGTCATCTCCGTGCAGGGCAGCTATGAGGATACCTTCGAAATGAGCAAGGCGGCCATCGACCGCTATGGCTTTTATAACCGCAACGCCGCCATCAACCCCTATCTGATGGAGGGCAAGAAAACCGTCTCGCTTGAGATCGCCGAGCAGCTTGGCTGGCAGATGCCGGACTATGTGGCGCTGTCCGTGGGCGACGGCTGCACCATCGCGGGCGTGTGGAAGGGCTTTAAGGATCTTTACGCGCTGGGGCTGATCGACCGGCTGCCGCGCCTGATCTCCGTGCAGGCGGAGAAAACCTGCCCCATCAACCGCGCCGTGGAGCTTGAGCAGCCCTGGCAGCCCATGCCGGAGGACACGCTGGCCGATTCCATCTCCGTGGGCGTGCCGCGCAACCCCGATAAGGCCATCAACGCCATCGTGGAGTCAAACGGGCTTACGGTCGAGGTCTCGGACGAGGAGATCCTCGAGGCCATGCGCGTGACCGGGCGCGAGTGCGGCGTGTTTGGCGAGCCCGCCGGTGTGACCGGCATGGCGGGGCTTATGAAGCTGTGCGCCGCCGGGCGCATCGAGGACGACGCGCGCGTGGTGACGATCGTAACGGGCAACGGCCTCAAGGATACCGCCAACGGCATCAAGGCCGCCGGCGAGCCTATCCGCCTGGACCCCGATCCCTCGCTGCTGGAGAGCGTGCTGGGCTGATTTTATACAACTTATAATAGAGAAGGGTGTGCCGTTTGGCACACCCTTTCTGCGTTTTTTACAGCAGCGCCGGTTTGCGGGGGACATACTGCCCGCCGCTGCGGCGCAGACAGTGCCCGTTCTCGGCGGAAAGCTCGCCGCGCAGATACACCTGCCGTGCCCGGCCTGTGACGGGCCAGCCCTCCCACGGGCTGTAGTCGCAGTTCGTCTCCTGCGCCGCCGCGCGTATTTCGCCGCGGTAATCGGGATCCCAGACCACAATGTCCGCGTCAAAGCCCACATTCAGCGCACCCTTGCGGCCCCAGAGACCAAAGGCCCTGGCGGGCTTTTCCGCAAGCATCGCGCACATCTGCTGCGCCGTGATGCGCCCCTTGGCCACGCCCTCGGACCAGATCAGCGCCGGCCTCTGCTCAAGACCCGGCAGACCGTTGGGGATGAGGCTGAAATTATGTAACCCAAGCTCCTTCTGATTTTTAAAGTTAAAACTGCAATGGTCGGTTGAGATTATGTCAACCTCGCCGCCTGCTGCCGCGCGCCACAGCGCGGCCTTGTCCTCCGCCTTGCGTATCGGCGGCGAGCAGACGAATTTTGCCCCCTCAAAGCCCGGGCGGGCGTATACCTCGTCCGTCAGTGTCAGATACTGCGGGCACGATTCCACCAGCACGCGCTGGCCCGCGGCCCGCGCCGCCTCGATCGCGGCCAGACCCTCATGGGTGGACAGATGCACGACCCAGCAGGGGGCCTCGGCCTCGCGCGCGAGCGTGAGCAGCCGCTGTACGGCCTCGGCCTCCACCACATTCGGGCGCGAGAGCGGGTGGTATTTCGGCTCCGAGTGGCCCAGCGCCAGCTCTGCCGCCACGCGGCGCGTGACCTCGTCACCAAGCTCACAGTGAACGCCCACATAGCAGCCGAGCCGCCCGGCCTCGCGCAGCAGCGCGCGCAGATCGTCGTCGCCCAGCCGCAGCGCGTCATAGGCCATGTAGGCCTTGAAGCTGGCCACACCCTCGCCCAGCATATCCGCCATCTCGCGGCGGGTGGCCTCGTTCCAGTCGGTCACGGCCATGTGGAAGCCATAGTCTGCCGCGCAGTGGCCATCCGCGCGGCTGTGCCACAGCGCCAGCGCCTCGGCCAGCGTGCCGCCGCGCTCCTGCGTGGCAAAGTCCAGGATCATGGTCGTGCCGCCAACAAGCGCCGCCGCTGTGCCGGAGGCGAAATCGTCCGCCGTCACGGTGCCGGAAACCGGCATATCCAAATGGGTGTGGCTGTCGATGAAGCCGGGGAACAGCAGCATCCCGCGCACATCCACCACCTCGTCGGGCGTGCCGGCCTCGGCGATCTTTCCGTTTTCGATGTAAACATCGCGCTGCTCGATGCCGTCCGGGCTCACAACGCGTCCGCCGCGCAAAACGATCATTTTCCCTTCGCCTCCGTTTTTCGTTTTCCCCATCATAGCACGTTTTCTCCCGCGCCACAATGAAAAACCGCCGTCTGCGAAAAACAGACGGCGGTGTGTTATGCGGTTTTAGCCCTTGGCGACTTCGGCGTTGAAGGCCTCGATCAGCTCGTCGATGGCGGCGGCCTGGGTGTGGACGTCGGTGAAGGCCGTGCCGTACCACTGGTCGTTGAGCTCCTCGGCGGTCTTGCCCTGCTGCTCGACCCAGGTGTAGTACTTGAGGTTGTGCACCCGCTTGCGCTCGGGGTAGGTCAGCTCAAGCATATTGTCGCACTTCAGTCCGCCCAGATGGCGGGCGTAGTCCACGGCGGCCTTTTCATGGCTGTAAGCGCCGTCGCGCGCGCGCAGCTCCTCGATGCGGCTGCCGTACATCACGATGGAGTCGGTCAGCACGGTGGCCACGACGTCGTTTTCCGTGAACTCGTAATACTTGGCCATCTTGATGCAGCAAAGCAGATTGGCGATGCCGCTGATGCCAAGGAAGGACAGCTGCTCCAGCCACTCGCGGTCCACGCCGAGATCGCTGGCGAGAAAATCGCGGCCCTCGGGCTCGTTGAACAGGCGCGTGAGGTCCTGGCTGTCGTTATCGTCGATGGCGATGACCATGTCGGTGTTTTTGACATTGTGGATCCAGGGCACGTGCTTGTCGCCGATGCCCTCGATGCGGTGGCCGCCGAAGCCGTTGTTGAGCAGGGTGGGGCACTGCAGGGCCTCGCCCGCGGCGAGCTTGAGATTGGGATACAGCTCCTTGAGCTTGTCGCCCGCGCCGATGGAGCCGGCGGAGCCGGTGGTGAAGCAGGCGCCCGCAAAACGGTCGCCGGGGCGGCGGATGAGCTCGAACACCTCGGCGAGCGCATCGCCCGTGACCTCATAGTGCCACAGGTGGTTGCCCATCTGCTCGAACTGGTTGAAGATCATGTTTTTCGGGTCTTCGCTCAGCTCGTGGGTCTTGTCGAAAATTTCCTTCACGTTCGATTCGCAGCCCGGGGTGGCGATGACCTCGGCGCCGATGGAATGCAGCCAGTCAAAGCGCTCGCGGCTCATCTCCGCCGGCAGGATGCCGATCGGGTGCACGCCCAGCAGCACGGAGTTGAACGCGCCGCCGCGGCAGTAGTTGCCCGTGGAGGGCCAAACGGCGCTGTGGCGGTCGGTGTCAAAGTGGCCAGTGACAAGCTCGGGTACCAGGCAGCCGAACGACGCGCCGACTTTATGGCAGCCGGTGGGGAACCACTTGCCCACCAGCGCGAAGATGCGGCAGGGCACGCCCGTGAGCTCGGAGGGGAACTCGATGTAGTTGGGCTTTCCGAACAGACCGCCCGACTCCTTCGGCTCGTTGTGCCAGCTGACGCGGAACAGGTTCACGGGGTCAACGTCCCACAGTCCGGTTTTGGCGAGCTTATCGAGAATGGGCTGCGGAATTTTGGAAGGGTCCTTCATCTGGGCGTAGGTCGGGATGACGACGCCGTTTTCGCGCGCGCGGCGGATGTTGTGGGCCAGACCTTCTTTGTGGATGGTGAGATCGATCACGGGATAATCCTCCTCGGTTCGCAATACATTTAATAGTAGCTGCATTATACAACGGCGAAGCGCCCTGTGGCAAGGTGTAATCGTTGAAAACCATAGGACGCGGTGGTATAATTATAACAAATTTTCGATCAATGGGGTGTTTGCATGAAGTCCTTTGTCCTGCACGGCGATTTTATCTGGTCGGAAACGCCGCAGACGCTCTGTATGCGTCCGGATGCGTATGCCGTGTGCGATGAGAAGGGAAAATGCGCCGGTGTGTTCGACGCGCTGCCGCCGCAGTACGCGGCGCTGCCGCTGCGGGACTATGCCGGAAAGCTCATCATACCGGGCTACAACGATCTGCATCTGCACGCCGGCCAGTACCGCAATGTCGGTCTTGGCATGGACTTGCAGCTGCTGGAATGGCTCGACACGCTTACCTTCCCGGAGGAGGCGCGCTTTGCCGGGCTCGACTTTGCCGAGGAAGTGTACAGCCGCTTTGCCGAACGGCTGCGCCGGGGCTTTACGACCCATGCCGCCATTTTTGCCACCGTCCACGTTCCGGCCACGCTGCTTTTGATGGAAAAGCTTGAAAAAACGGGCCTGCGCACGCTGGTGGGCAAGGTGAACATGGACCGCAACTGTCCGGACTATCTGCGCGAAAAGGGAGCGGAGGCCTCGCTTGCAGCCACGGAACAATGGCTTGAGGCCGTGGCGGGCCGCTTTAAAAACACCGCGCCCATCCTCACGCCGCGCTTCGTGCCGAGCTGCACGGCGGAGCTGATGGAGGGGCTGGGCGCGATCGCGGCGGCCTACGGCGTGCCGGTGCAGAGCCATCTGGACGAAAACCACGACGAGATCGAATGGGTGAAGAAGCTTCATCCGGACTATCCGAGCTACGCCGCCGTTTACGACGGCATGGGCCTGCTCGGGCCCGATGCGCTCATGGCGCACTGCATCTATATGACCGACGAGGAAACGCAGCTTATGAAAGCGCGCGGCGCGTGGGTCGTGCACTGCCCGACCTCGAACATCAACGTGCGCAGCGGCATCGCGCCGATCCGGCGGTACATGAACGAGGGGCTGAACATCGGTCTTGGCAGCGATATTTCCGGCGGGCACACGCTGGATATGGCGGCGGTGCTGCGCCGGACGATCGAAAGCTCGAAGATATTGCGTCAGTTTGAGGGCATCGAGCCGCATCTGAGCGCGCCGGAGGCCTTTTATCTGGCCAGCCGCGGCGGCGGCGCGTACTTCGGTCGGGTGGGCGCGTTCGAGCCCGGCTACGATTTCGACGCGGTGGTGGTCGATGACGCCGTGGAGCGGGATGGAGACGATGCGCTGTCCGCCCGCTTTGAAAAGATGATCTACCGCGCCAAGGGGCGCGATGTGAAGGCCAAATTCGTGGCCGGACACAGGGTGTATTAAGGCGCGGTCACCCCAGCAGCTTTTTGATGTGCTTTTCCGCCACGGCGTCCACACCGGCAAAATCCACGTGCGGCCGGTATACGGCCTCCAGCTTGTCGTGCAGGGCCTTGGCCTCGGCCAGTGCGGCGTAGGCCTCGGCGTATTTGGCGCGGCAGGCGCGCTGGAGACCGTCCAGCTCCGACAGCTTTGCGCGCAGGGCGGATTGGTCCAGATGTGCGCCGAGGTTTACATAATTCGAGTCCGCACCGGGATGCATCGGCTCGAGCACATGGGGTGCGGTGCCGTCCGCGTAGGCCACGCCGAGGTCAGTTATGTAAACCGCATCCAGGCTGTCCGGATCGCCGGAGCACAGGACATATTCCACGTCGTGCCCCGCGGCCTCGGCGGCCATGCCGATGCGCCGCATGAAGCTGGATTTGCCGCAGCCGGGCCCGCCCTTGAGTATCCACAGAAAATCGCCCGGCTTAACGAAGCCGTCGTACAGCGAGTAAAAGCCCCGGCCGGTATTGGCGCCGAGGAAGAAGCGTTTTGCCATAAAAAACATCACCTCCGGCCATCCTATGCCGCCGGCGGGCCCCGTGTGCGCGAAAGGAGAGCGTTATGCCAAAGCTATATCGCACGCTCGCCGTGACGGATGCGCTTGCGGGCCGAACGGTGAAAAGTCTTTTGCAGCGCGAGCTTGCGCTTCCTGCGGGCTATGTTTCGCATTTGAAATTCGTGCCGGGGGGCATCGGGCTCAATGGCGAGCCGGTGCGTGTGACGGCGCGGGTGCGCGCGGGCGATACGCTGCGCATTCGCATCGACGATGTCGGCCCGGGCAATCCCTTTGCCCCGATGGACGGCGGCGCGCGCGTGGTGTGGGAGGATGAATATCTGGCGGTGCTGTCCAAAAGCGCGGGCGCGGCGGTGCACGGCGCGGGTGTGTCCGTGGCGGCGTTTGCCGCCTTCCGCTGGGGGCCGGAGCAGAGCTTTCATCCGGTCAACCGGCTGGATGTGGGCACCACCGGGCTGATGGTGCTGGCCAAATGCGGCCTTGTGCACGAGCTTTTGCGCCGCTCGCTGCACACGGAGCGCTTTTTGCGCGAATATCTCGCCATTGCCGAGGGGGAGTGTGCCGCGGCGGGACGGGTCGATCGGCCGGTGGACGGCAAGAGCGCGCGCACGGATTACGAACGCCTTTGGACGGATGGCGCGGTGTCGCTTTTGCGGCTGCGGCTGACCACGGGGCGCACGCACCAGATCCGCGACCACATGGCGTCGCTGGGCCATCCCCTCGCGGGGGACACGGCCTACGGCGGGAAAAGCACGCTTCCGCGTCCGGCACTGCACAGCGCCCACTGCGCGTTTGACCATCCGTTCGACGGCGGACGATTGTCCTTTTCCGAGCCGCTGCCGCCGGATATGCGCGCTTTTTTGGAAAAACGCGGCTGCTGCGGCGTCGATTTATGAAAAATAAGGGGAAAAAGCACTTGTCACAGGGCATAAAATGTGCTTAAATATATTGAAGCAAAACGAATTTTTTCGGAGGACAGCCTTATGGGCAGAAAAGACGGAACACTGGTTCGGGACGAGGTCCCGATGTATTATCTCATCCCGCACTTTCTCACGGAGCGGCATGACTCGATGAATATGATCACGCTCGATATCCCCATCGAGCCGCAGCGGGCCTATATGAACGCCAAGCGCCGCGAAGGCAAAAAGGTCAGCCATATGGCCATTTTGATGACGGCCTACGCCCATCTGGTGGGCGAGTTCCCCTCCATCAACCGCTTCATCGTCAATCGCCGCACCTATCAGCACAACGACTTCACCGTGTCGCTGGTGGTGCTGCGTCCGGGCGGCGGCAACGACGACACCTTCTCCAAGCTCACCTTCACGCCGCAGGACACCATCTTCGACGTGCAGAAGAAGATCGACGACTACATCGAGTTCAACTCCTCCGGCGAGCAGTCGAATCTGCTGGATAAATGGATGGGCATCCTGTGCCGCATGAACTGGCTGATGCGCTTTGGCATCAACGTCATCCGCTGGGCCGACCGCCATGGTCTGCTGCCGCGCGAGATCATCAACGCCAGCCCCTTCCATGCCAGTCTCCTGGTGTCGAACCTCGCCTCCATCCGCACAAACCACATTTACCACCATGTCTACGACTTCGGCACCACCAGCGTGGCCATCACCATGGGCAATATGCGCGATATCCCCAAGCGCGGCCGCGACGGACAGGTGGAGCTGGTGCGCTGCATGCCGCTGGGCGTCGTGATGGACGAGCGCATCGCCTCCGGCCACTACATGGCGCAGGCGTTTTCCCGCCTGAAGGAAATGCTGGCCCATCCCGAGCAGCTGGAAGTGCCTTACGAGGCGAAATAACAAATTATCCGAAAAAAGCACCGGCGGAGGATCTCCCTCCGCCGGTGTTTTCTATGCCGCCCGCGGGCGGCCTTTTTCGGTTCCAAAGCGATGGCTTATGCGTCGGGGCCGAAGACCCAGATCTGCCAAACGGCAAAGGCCTCGCGGATGAAGTAGTTCACGCGCAGGCTCACGCGGCTGGTCTCGGCGGCGATGCACACCGGCTCAAAGCCCAGCGCGCGGATGAGCATCCGCATCCGGCAAAGATGGTATTCGCTGGACACAAACGCCACGCGGCCGCCGCCGTTTTTCGCGGCCAGTGCGTAGGAATTCAGGATGTTTTCGCGGCTGTCGTCGGCTTGCTCGTCCAGCAGGATGCGTCCGGAGTCGATGCCCTGCGCCTGCAGCCATGCCGCCATGACCGAGGCCTCGGACACCGCCTCGTTCGGCCCCTGCGAGCCGGACACGATCACCTGCGCTTCGGGGTGCTCCTGCAGCCAGTCCAGCGCGGCGGTCAGCCGGTCAAGCATGGAAAGCGAGGGCTCCGTTCCGTTGATGCCGGCGCCCATCACGACCAGAAAATCCGCGTCGGTGTCCGCGTCGGAAAACGACCCGTCATACACGGGGATCTCCGCGGCGAGAAACAGGGCCAGCCCCAGCCCCAGCGCGATGCTTCCCCATTTTATAAGCTTTTTTCGTCCGCCGCGCACAGCCAGCGTGTAGAAGGCGGCCACAATGGCCAGCCCCAGCAGCACCAGCGCCGTCATGCCGTAGCCGACCGGGATGAGCCACACGGCCAGCGCCGCAAGCGCAAGGACGGCGGCAATGCCAAGGCCGAAGAGCGTTTTTTTATCCATCGCTCAGCGCCTCCCATTTTTCATACAGCGCGTCCAGCTCCTCCTCGGCGGTCTGGCGCGATTCGCTGAGCTCCATGAGCTTGATGTAATCCGCGGCGTTTGCCTCCTCCTCGGCTTTGAGCGCGGCGATGGCCTGCTCGGCCTTGGCGATCTGCTTTTCGATCTTGGCCAGCTCCTTGCTGTTGTCGGCGGGCTTGGGGGCTTTTTTCGGCTTCGGCTGGGTGCGGCGAACGGTTTGGTCCAGCTGCTTTTGCCGCTGCTTGTAGGCCTGGTATTCCTCAAATCCGCCGAGAAAATCGGAGAAGCGGCCGCTGTCCAGCTCCCAGACACGCGTGGCGAAGTGGTCGATGAACCAGCGGTCGTGGCTGACAAAAAGCAGCGTGCCGTCGTAATCGGCGAGCGCCTGCTCGATCCACTCGCGGCTCGAGATATCCAGATGGTTGGTCGGCTCGTCAAGGATGAGCAGATTGATGCCGCTGCCCATCAGCATACACAGCCGCAGGCGGCTCAGCTCTCCGCCGGACAGGGCGGAAACGGTTTTGAACACGTCCTCGCCCGTGAATTTAAAGGCGGCCAGCCGGTCGCGTGCTTCCTGCGGCGCACAGCGGCATTCATACAGCATGGTGTCGTAAAGCGTGCGCTCGGGGTGCTCAAAGCGGACGATCTGCGGCAGATAGCCGATCTTCACGCTGGGCCCTGCGCGCACGAAGCCTCGCTCGGGCGCAAGCTCGCCCATGATGAGCTTGACAAGCGTGGATTTGCCGCTGCCGTTTGGGCCCATGAGGGCCACGTGCTCGCCCGGCTCGATGAGAAGCTGCAGATCGGAAAACAGCGTCCGTTCGCCAAAGGCCATGGTGAGCCCATCGGCAGCCAAAACCTCATCGCCGCGAAACTCCTGCTCGGCAAAGCGGGCCTTGAGCTTTTTGGCCGTTTGGGGCTTTGCCGCCTGCGACAGCTTTTCGATGCGCTTTTCCATGGAAAAGGCCCGCTTGTGCAGCTTGTCCGCGCCCATGAAGGCCCACAGATGCAGCTTGTCCGCCGCCTCCTGCAAATGGGCGATCTCCCGGCGGTTTTTCTCGTACTGCTTGAGCATTTCCTCGTAGCGCCGCTGCTTTTCCATCACATAGAAGCTGTAGTTGCCGGCATAAAACGCGCACTGGCCGTCCACCAGCTCCACGCAGCGCTGGGCCACGGTGTCAAGAAACCAGCGGTCGTGGCTCACGGCGAGCACGGTGCCCTTGAAGCGGCGGATGTAGTCCTCCAGCCATTCGGTGCTTTTTAAGTCCAGATGGTTCGTCGGCTCGTCGAGCAGAAGGATGTCGGTGTCCTCCAGGATAAGCCGCGCCAGATTCACGCGCGTCTTTTCGCCGCCGGACAGCGCGTCAAAGGGTCTTGCGCGCATATCCGCGCTGATGTCCAGACCGTTTGCCACCCGCTCGCGCTCATAATCGGCCGACCAGCCGCCCAGCTGCTCATAGCGCGATGAGAGCGTGTCGTATTTTTTCAAAAGCGCATCGTCGGCGCTGTGGGCCATCTGCTGCTCAAGCTGGGCCATTTCCTCCGCGATGCGCGCCAGATGCGCCGTGGCGCTGCGCAGCACGTCCTCGCACGTCCAGCCGTCGGGATACACGGGGATCTGGGAGATCAGTCCCACGCGCTTGTGCGCCGGGATGGCAATGCGGCCCTCGTCCGGCTCGAGAGCGTGGGTCATGATCTTCAGCAGCGTGGATTTGCCCGTGCCGTTTTCGCCCAGCAGCGCCACGCGCTCGCCCTCGTTTACATCGAAGGTCACGCCCTTTAAAACAGCCGTGCCGCCGAAGCCCTTATGAATGTTTTGAACAGAAATATCGATCATTGTGTTTCATCCAATGCTGCATAGTAGTCGGTGTGAAGAACGTTTGCGCTCACGGAAAACATCTGGCTGACCCGCGTGAGCGTGTCGGCGGCGTAGGCGTTGGCCTCGCTTTCGGAGGCAAAGGCGCCGTCGTTTGCGGTGAAGGTGTCGGTGGAGGCGTTATAGCGGCCATAATCGGAGATGAAGCTCTGGTCGGAGAAAACCACCAGCCGCTCGGTGCCCTCGGAGAAGATGTCGCGCCCCATGATAAGCCGCGAGTCGTAGTCCACGCCCAGCAGATTCAAAACCGTGGGCAAAATGTCCATCTGGCAGCACAGCGTGTCCACTTCGATCTGGTTTTCCTTGGCGAAGGCGCTGTTCCAGATGACGAGCGAGGAGCGGAATTTTTCCAGCGCGTCCACCGTGCCGGTACCCATCAGCTCGCCCAGACCCGTGGCTCCGTAGCTGTAAACGGGGTCGAGATCGTAGGGATAGTGGTCGCCGGTCAAAACGATCACGGTGCGGTCGAGCACGCCGGCCTCCTCCAGCCGGTCAAGCAGCTGCTGCACGGCCTGATCCATTTCCATCTGGCAGGCGATGTAGGCGCGCACGGTCTCGGAGTAGGTGCCGGTGAGATCGGCCACCTCGTCCTCGTGGCGCGCGGCCATCTGGTTGCCGTAGAAGTTATAGTTCATGTGGCCGGAAACGGTCATCATGTAAACGTTGAACGGCTCGTCGTTTATGTACAGATCGGTCGAAAGCTCGACCATCTCCGTGTCGGATTCCGGCCAGTATTCCGTCACGTCCAGCCCGTAGTTGAGCGCGCGGAACTCATAGCCGAGATTCGGCATGGATATGTTGCGCGAGTAATAGGCGCCGTTGTGGTTGTGGAAACCCCAGCTGTGGTAGCCGAGGGGGTTGAGGATATTGCCCAGACCGAAGGGCATGGTGTTGTACATGGCGGTGTAAACGCTTTTGCTGCCGGCCATGGGGATGAGCGAGTTTTGCAGAGTGAATTCGCCGTCGGCGGTGGAGAAGTACCAGTAGGGGTTATAAAAGTTTGTGAACACAAAGCCCTCGCTGGCAAGCTTTGAGACCGTGGGGAGCTTGCCGGAATCGAGCACATAGCCGGAAAAGCCCTCGGCGCAGATCACGATGAGGTTGTAGCCTTCAAAAAGGCCGGTGTATTCGTTTTTGCAGCTCGGCTCGGCTGCGGCGAAGTATTCGTCCAGCGCGGCAACGGTGCTGCTGGCGGCCGATTGCGCGTGGGCGGAAAAGTCGATGTCCAGCACCTGCGCGCTGCGGTCGACGGGCTCCGGCGTGGCCGTGGCCTGCGGAGTTTCGGCGGCGGGTGCGGACTGGGCCGTGGGTGTGGGGGATGGGGTCGGTGCGGTGGTGGCGGCCGGGGCCGCGGCGGCACTGTCGGGCGCGAGGAGGTTTTTCACATCCAGATTCAGCGTGGTCACCGCGCCGAAATAGCGCATGGACATTTCCGGCAGAAACGCCTGCGTGTAGAGGTATCTTGCGTTCATGATGCCGCCCGACGAGCACAGGATCAGCGCCAGCGCCAGTGCCTTGACTGCGGCGAAAAAGGCCAGCGGAAGGAGCGTGTCCCGGCGCTTTTTTTGCGTTGGGACGAGCCGCCGGGAGAAGATGCACCACAAAACCGGCGGGAGGGCAAACAGCAAAATGGCAGGCGATGTGCGCCCGATGCCTACCAGCGCTTCCCGCCAGAAGCTCGAAAGCGCCATGCCGGCTTCGTCCAGATAGCTTACCAGCAGGAAGGACTTGAAGATGCAGTAATACACGCTCTGCGTGGAAAACAGCAGGAAAACGAGCCACAGCAGAAGTCCGACCGCCGCGCGGTAAAAGCGACGGAGCGCAAGCGAGAACAAAAACGCGAGAAACAGTCCCGCCGCGCCGGACAGCAGCACGGTAAGATACACGCCGCGCAGCGTGAGCGCGCGGAAGCACCACAGCTTCAGCACAAGCTCCGAGTAGATCAGCGCCAGCGCGGGGAAGAACAGCCACAGCAGCTTCGCGCGGCGGCGTCTGGCCGGATGGGTGGACGCGCGGCTGTGTTTGGGGGAATACTTTGCGGGAGTGAGGGTAGGCATGAGAGAAGTCCTTTCCAAGGGTGAACAGGGAGTGGTCAGTCGGAAACGAGCTGCTGCAGCACGGCGTTTGCCACGGGGCCGGCGTTAGAAAGTCCGCTGCCGGCGTTTTCCACCAGAACCACAAAGGCGTAGGGGTGGTCCGGATCGGTCACAAAGCCGGCAAACCAGGCATGGCTCGCGCCGTTGTCCACTTCGGCGGTGCCGGTTTTCGCCGCCAGCGACAGACCGGGGAAATTCCAGTCCGCGCCGTATTCGTAGTCAAGGTTAAAGGCCATCATGGAGGCCAGCTGCGCGGCGGTGTCGCTGCGGACAAGGCGCGTGGTGTCATGGCTTTTTCCGGCCAGGATCGTCGGCTCCACACATTCGCCGCCGTTTGCGATCGCGGCCACGAGCCGCAGCATGGAATACGGGCACACAAGGTCGTTATACTGGCCGATGCCCTCCCAGGCCACGTTGGCCTCGTTCATACCGGCGGAGGGGACCGAACCGGCGCGCGTTTCGATGCCGTTGAGCTCGTGCGTCTGCGTCAGACCGTAGCGCTCGGCGTATTCCGCGATGGCATCGCCGCCGAGAGAGACGGAAAGCTCCGCAAAGGCGCAGTTGCACGACTGGGCAAAGGCCTCGCCGATGGTCTGCCAGCCGTGAATGCCGGAGCAGTTGATGGTCTGGCCGCCGATGGTCACGCTGCCGTCGCAGTAAAAGCTCTGGTCAAACAGGGTGTTGTCGTTTTCCAGCGCCGTGGCCAGCGTGACGATCTTGAAGATCGAGCCGGGCACGATGGCGGAGGAGATGCAGCGGTTGATGTAAGCGCCCTCGTAGCGGCTGTCCGATTCGTTGAAGCCGACGGTGGGGTCATACGCCGGGGCGGATACCATGCACAGGATCTCGCCGGTTTTGTAGTTGGAAATCAGCACGGCGCCCCGGCGTCCGGCCAGCGCGTTGTAGGCCGTCGCATTCAGATCGGAGTCGATCGAAAGGGTCACGGTGCCGCCGCCGGTGGTCGTGCCGGTAAGGAAGGAATAGCCGATGAGCTTTGAGCGGAAGGCGCTCAGCGCGCCGGTGCCGATGTTGCCGCCAGGATCGCCCACGGCGTGCAGACAGGCCGTGCGCACCAGACTGCTGGATGCGTAAACCAGGCCGTCCGCGCTGTTTTGCGCGAGCGTCACGCCGTTTCGGTCGGTCACGACGCCGCAGTTGAGCGCGCCGTTTTTATACACGCTGTCGTTTGCGTAAAAGCCGGCCCAATCGCCGCCGTCGGCAGCGAGACGGACAAGATATACGCCCAGCCCCACCAGCAGCAGCGCCGCCACGATGATCGCGGCGTAGGAGCGCGTTGTGACTTTTTTCATTCGTCGCCTCCGTTATCCCGGTGCCATTCGATGCCGCCATCATAGCGGTCGTCGTAGCGGGTGTCATAGCGGTCGTCCTCCGGCAGCGCTTCCACGCCCACGCCGCCGGAAAAGCGCTCGGGCCGCTTCACGGCAAAGCTTGCGTTGGCGCGGGTGTCGCAGGCCTTTATGAACGCCAGCAGCATCCAGCACGACAGCAGACTGCTGCCGCCGCGCGACACGAACGGGAATGTGACGCCCGTAAACGGCAGCACATCCATCGCGCCGAATACGTTCAGGCCCATCTGGATCATCATCATGCTCACAGCGGCGGTGGCCGCGATGGCGTAGTAGCTGGAGCGGTTGGAGGCTGCGTTTTTCACCACGAACAGCGCCATTACGATGAGCGCCGCCATGGCGCACAGCGCTACGATCAGTCCCAGCTCCTCGCACAAAACAGCCCAGACCATGTCCGTGTCCGCCGCGCCGATGTCCACCAGCCAGCCGCGTCCCGCGCCCTGGCCGAACAGACCGCCGCTGGCCGCCGCACTCATGCCGCGCGCCTGCTGGTAGCCCTTGACATACACATCGTCCCAAACGTGGCCCCAGGTGGCGAAGCGGTCGGCGATGTAAGGTTTGACGGACAAAATGAACATCACGGCGATGCCCGCCGCGCCGATGGCGAGGATGTTTGTGGCGAGACTTCCCGAGCGCATGAAGGAGATGACCAGGAAGGTCATGAAAAAGATCAGCGCCGTGCCGAAATCGCCCATGAGCGCAAGCGCGCCCACGCAAACGGCGGAAAAGCCGATGAAGAAGATGAGGTTGCGGTTGACAAACAGCCGGTCCAGCGTGGCCGCGCCGACATAGACATAGCACACCTTCACAAATTCCGAGGGCTGGATCGTGAACGGGCCGATGCTTATCCAGTTGCGCGCGCCGTAGGTGACCTGCGCGATGAGCAGGTTCGCGGCCAGCATGGCCAGCGCGGCGATGCCCAGCGGCCAGCGCATTTTCTTCACGCGCTCGAGATCGCGCGTCCAAAGGCTTAAAAAGATGAACAGCAGCACGCCCGCGCCGATGAAGGCCAGCTGCCGGAGCATGGAGCCCGGCGTGCTTGACGCGGCCACGGAAAGGCCCAGCGTGGTGAGGAAAAAGGCGAGCGTGTCCGCCTCAAAGCCGCGCGAGCCAAGGCCGCGCAAAATGAAGAAATAGGCCCATTGCAGTCCGCACAGCACGGCGAACGCGAGCGCCACGGTGCCGTCCGCGTCGGGGTTCAGGATGCACTGCTGGAATGCAAGCAGCACCTGCATCACGCTCAGAAAGAAAAAGGTGAGCGCGGGGCGCGTGCGGCGGCCGGGGGCATGGCGGTATTTCAGCAAACTGGCGCGCTCCTGCTCCGTCAGATCGACAAAGCGGCAGGGGATGGGCCCGAGCGTGAGCACGTCGGCGTCCTCGATGGGCGCACCCTCCGGGCCGACGGTTTTGCCGTTTACCTCCGTGTGTGCGCGGCCGAGCGGATACACGGTCCAGTCGCCCTCCGCCGAGCGCATCAGACACGCGTGGGTCTTCTGCACGGCGTCGGAGCCGATGCAGGCGTCCGCCGAGCGCGCGCGGCCGATGATGCACTCCCAGTGCTTGAGCGGAACCATGATCTCGCCGGGCAGGTAGAGGTAGGCCCAGGTTTCCGGCTCGTAGTGTTCCGAGAGCATACTGCGCACGCAGCGCGCGAGAATAAGCACCGCCAGAAGCGGCACCAGAAAACGTGTGGCCAGCGCGAAGATCTCCGCGCCGCGGCCAAACAGAAAGTCGGTCAGTTCAAAATTCAAGGCCCTGAATTCTCCTTTGGATCAGCCTGTGATACTATGAGATATATTATACACATTCCGCATTTTGTTGACAACACAAGATATTAACACTAAAATATGAAATTATGATGAAGAAAACATGGATCTCGATCATACTATTCGCGCTGGTGCTCGTCGGCGGCATAGGCGTTTACGCGCTGCATGGCGCGCCGGGACAAACCGCGACGCTGTGGGTGGACGGCGCGCTTTATCAAACCATCGACCTTTCCGCCGTGGCCGTGCCGTATGAGTTTGACGTGGCCACCGAGCGCGGCACCAACACCGTTCGCGTCACGCCCGGCGGCATCGCCGTGGTGTGGTCGGACTGCCCGGAGCAGCTTTGCGTGCAGCAGGGGGAGATAAGTTCCTCCGCCATCCCCATCACCTGCCTGCCGCACCGGCTGGTCATACAGATCGAGGAAGATTGAGCATGAAAACGAAAAAGCTTGTATTCATGGCGCTGCTGGCGGCCATATCGCTCGCCATCTGGGTCGCGGAAGCGCAGATCCCGCCGGTGGTGCCGGTGCCGGGCGTGAAGCTGGGGCTGGCCAACATCGTAACGCTTGCGGCCATGGCGCTGCTGGGGCGGCGGGAGGCGGCTGCCGTGCTGGTCGTGCGCATCGTGCTGGGCAGCGTGTTTGCCGGCAGCTTCTCGGCCATTTTGTTCTCGCTGGCGGGCGGCGCGCTTGCCTGGGCGGTCATGGCGGCCACGCTGCGCTTTTTTTCGGACAAGCAGCTTTGGATCGTGAGCGTGCTGGGCGCGCTGGGCCACAATGCCGGACAGCTTATCGCCGCTGTGGCCGTGACAAAAACGCCGTCGCTGTGGTGGTATGGCCCGGCGCTTGCCGCCGCCGCCGTGGTCACGGGCGTTTTCACCGGCGCCGCCGCGGTTTATTTGGTCAAGGCGCTGCGGAAATATATGCAGAAAAATTAAATATTGCGCATAAAATAAAGACGGGAGGGCGTTTTGCCCTCCCGTTTGTGTATATTTTTTTAGCCGTAGATAAGCTCCAGCGCTTCATCCGAGAGCATATCCTCGAACAGGCGGCCGCAGCCGTCCTTATAGGGATAGGAGGCCTCGTAATACTCCGAGCAGTTGTAGATGCTCAGGAAATGATCTTCGTCATCGGTGGAGATGACGTTGCTATTGCCATCCATGACACAGCAGGTGTTCAGCGTGCCGTCCTCGTAGCTGGTCCATTCCAGTTCGTAGAGCTTTTCGATGGTGGTGTTCGCCAGCGAATACACATACGAGCGGCCGACTTCGCATCCGGCTTCCGAGCTGAGGGCCTCCAGATACAAAACCGGTTCGCCGTCAAGCACGCCGGAAAATATCGCGTTGACGGAATCGGCGGGCATCACGTCCCACAGGATCTCCTCGATCATCATCGGGTTCATGCTGTCGTCCGTGCGGCGGGCGATGATCGCGGAGAGGGAAACGCCGTCAAGACTGCAAAGGAAGGTCATTTCCGGATAGCCGTCGTCATCGTACTCCCACACATAGCCGTTGTTGTTCGCGGCGGCAAAATCGTCCGTCGTTTCGTCGGCGAGCGCCTCGAGCATCGCCTGATAAATGGCCAGCAGCATGCCCTGCTCCTGAAGGAGGGCGTCTTCCTCGTCGGTAGACTCGGCTTCTTCCTCGGCGGTGTCCTCGGGGCGAGCTTCGGCGCTTTCAGGGGTCTCATCCCCGGCCAGCGCTGCGCCCTTGCCGGCGGCTTTGCCGCTGCCCTTGCCGGTTTCGGTGCTGTCGCCCTTGCCGGCGGCTTTGCCGCTGCCCTTGCCGGTTTCGGTGCTGTCGCCTTTGCCGGCGGCCTTGCCGCCGCCCTTGGATGTCTCGTCACCGGTTTTGGAGCCGGCCAGCGAGCTTTTCGGCGCTTCGGGCACGTCGCTGCCCTTGTCCTTGCCGCCGAGCGTCAGCAGCAGAACGACCGCGATGATGGCCACGAGCACCACGCCCGCGGCGATGGCCAGAATGAGCATGCTGCGCTTTTTCGGATCGCTTTGAGCGTGCTGCGCGGCGGGCGCTTTCGGCGCTTTGGGCGGCTTTGCACCGGCGCGGGGTGTGGGCGTGAAGTAGCCGCTGGCCGCGGGGGCAGGCTGCTCCGGCGCAGACGCATAGGAAGGTGCCTCGTAAGCCGGGGCCTCATAGACCGGCTGCTCATAAACGGGCGCTTCGTAGACCGGTTCTTCGTAAACCGGCGCTTCCGGCACCGGCTGGGGTGCGGGGGTCTCATAGACCGGCTGCTCGTAAACCGGCGCTTCGTAAACGGGTTCCTCGTAGACCGGTGTCTCCGGCACCGGCTGGGGTGCGGGCGCGGCGACCGGGGTGACCGGGGCGACGGTGGGGGTTCCGCATTCCGTGCAGAACTTGGCTCCGTCGGGCAGCTTTTGGCCGCAGTTGTGGCAAAATGGCATGGAGTATCCTCCTTTAACAATACATTATGGCCTTATTATAGCAAGGCTGCGGGGACAGGAAAAGCTTTTTTTAGCCGAGACGGTCGGAAAATGGCGGATTTGAAGCGAGGCGGCATGTCCTTCGGCCGCTCAGCCCCACAGCGAGCGGTAGGCATCCATTTTATCCGCGCTGAACAGAGCGGCCAGACGGGTGTCCGGATCGTCGCTGAGAAACTCGGTCTCGATGCCGCCGCGCGCGTTGTATAGGTTTAAAAACTGCTCCTCGTTATCCCGGGAAAGCGTGTTGCCCTCGCCGTCCATCACGTGGCAGCCGAGCAGAGCGCCGTCCGGATCGAACGAGTATTCCAGCGTATATACGGGCAGGATGGAGCTGTATTCCAGACTGAAAACATAGCTGGTGGCAACGCTCACGTCGCCCTCCCAGTTGGTGGCGTCCAGGAACAAAACGTGCTCGCCGGTGTCCAGCGTGCCGGAGCATACCGCGCCGTTTGCGCCCCCGGCCAGGGCCGGCCAAAGCTGCGTTTCGAAGCTTAGCGGCGCGGAGGAATACTCATCGCGGCGGACGACCAGCGCGGAAAGCGCCATGCCGTCGGGACTGTACAAAAGCACCATCTCGGGCCAGCCGTCCTCGTCGTAGTCGGCGATACAGCCGCAGTCATACAGCGCACCAAAGTCGCTGTCAGCGCGCGAGAGAATGTCGTCCGCGATCGCTTTGTAGGCATCGAGCAGCCCATCGAGCCGGGTGGTATCGGTGTCCGGCACCGTGACGGGCGGGGGCGTTAGCTCCACGGCGGCGTCGGTCTGTTTTTCGCTGTCCTCCGGCAGAGGTATATCTTCGGGCGCTTCGGTGATGACGGGCGGCGGCGTTATCTGCATGGCGGCGTCCTTCTGCTTTTCGGGCTTTTGCGCCTGGTCGCCGCTGCCCGAAAGGGAAAGGACAAGGAGGCAGACCACTGCTGCGATCAGCACCACGACAGCCGCCGCGATGCATACGACCAGTGCGGTGCTGCTTCGTTTTTTCGCCGGCTGTGTGCGCCGGGGCGCGGGGGAGGGGTGGCTGCTTGGCTGCGCGGGGACGGATGGAGATGCTTCGCGGCGGCTTGCCGCGGCAACGGCGGTTCCGCATTGCGTGCAGAATCTGGCCCCGTCGGGCAGCTTCTGGCCGCAGTTATGGCAGTAAGGCATGGTGTTATCCTCCTTATAAATCGAGTAAATCGGACTTAGCCCAAAAGGGCGGCAAAGCTCTGCGCGTCCAGATCGGAGCGCGTCAGCGTGTCCGCGCCCGGCGCGCGCCAGAACAGCACTTCATCCATAACGAACAGCTCATAGAGCGCGCCGTCGGCTTCTACCGTCCAGGTCGGGGGCGCGTCCGTGCCGTTTGTGCTGCCGTCGGCGTCGGTCAAAAGTGCGGTGAGGGTGGCCTCGTCCAGTGTTCCGACGAGGGAACCGCTCTCATCCATGACCAGGATCTCGGCCGGGGCGCTGTCGGCGGCTTTGCTCTCGGCTGCGGCGTTTTCCATGCCGCCGTCCATGGCGGCCTCCGTTGCCATATCGTCGGCCTCCATGGGCTCAAGGGCGGCCGGAGCGGCTTCCGGCGCGGTGCCGGCGGCAGCGGCGGTTTCGGGCTCTGCGGCCTCCTCCTCCGGCATCATGGGCGCGGCCTCGGCGGCGGCTCCTTCCAGCATCATGGGGGCGGCTTCCGCGGCGGAATCGCTCGTGTTCCGGCGGCCCAGATCGCCGTATACCACGTTCAAAACGACCACGACCATCGCCAGACACGCGGCGATCAGACCCAGATCGCCAAAGCGCCAGCGCTTTTTGCTCTTTGCCTTGCGCTCGTTTGCGGCGGCTTCGGCCTTCATGGCCTTTTCCTCGGCGTGAACGCCCTTCATCACGCGCTTGCTGAAGCCGTCGGGCACGGCCACAGGCTCGGACAGGCTCTCGCGTGCGGCGGCCATGGCGTCATAGAGCGTGCGGCAGTCGGCACATTCGGCCACATGGGCCGCCAGCTCCTCGCGCTCGGCCGGGGTCAGATCGTCATCCGGCAGGCGGTATATGATTTTTTCAAAGTAACCGCAGTCCATCACCGCACCTCCTTTCCGTCAGACGAATCCG
>CAYROZ010000007.1:0-28823 GCA_964426125.1 uncultured Oscillospiraceae bacterium | reverse complement strand
TCCTACCACGGCTCTTGCATTTCGTCCAACGCAGCTTTATGATAGGGGTATAAGAAAATCTGATATCCAAAGGAGGCCGCCATGGACGCAAAAAAGCTCGACGCACTGCTCACCGCCGCAAAGCTCGGCAGTTTAAGCCGCGCCGCCGAGGCCCTTGGCTACACGCAGTCCGGCCTTGGCTATGCCATCGACAGTCTGGAAGCGGAGCTTGGCTGCCGGCTGCTGCTGCGCGACCATCGGGGCGTGAGACTTTCCGCCGAGGGCGAGCAGCTTCTGCCCTACATCCGCCGGGCCGTGGCCGCCGATCACGCACTGGCCGAGCAGTCCAAAATCATCGCCCAAAACGGGCTGCACATCCGCATCGGCGCGTTCGCCAGCATTGCTTACAGCTGGCTGCCGGGTCTGATCGCGGGCTTTACGCAGCTGCATCCCGGCGTTTCGGCGGACATCCGCGTGCAAACGGACGAGCTGCGCCGCTGGCTGGACGAGGGCAGCGTGGAGCTTGCATTCGTGGACGCGACCACGGCGCGCGGCTTTGAGTGGTTCCCCCTGCGGCGCGAGCCGCTGCTGGCCGCCGTGCCGCGCGATTATCCGGCAACGGACGGGGCCATTTCCGTGCAGCGGCTTTTGGAGGGACCATTCATCCGCTCGGCGGACGAGGATCTCGATCGCATCCTGCCAAGTCAGCCGGAGCGCGACTACATCCGCATCGACTCCGTGGACGACGGCGTGATCGCCTCGATGGTCAGCCACGGGCTGGGAGTGAGCATTCTGCCGGAGCTGAGCTTTCTGCGCTTTGCGGACGATATCCGCGCGCTGCCGCTTGACCCGCCCTGCTCGCGCGAGCTTGGCATCGCCGTGAAAAGCCTGCGCGCCGCCGCGCCCATGACGCGCCGCTTCATCCGCTTCTGCCAGAAGGCGGAGTACTGAAAACACATATCTATGCAAAAAGGACAGGCAAAACGCCTGTCCTTTGCATTTTTATTCAGGAAATATCAGTGGAAATTCGGCACCTCGTAGCCGCCCTCGATCAGCTCGTTGAGCGGGGAGTTGAACTCGACATACTGGCGGATCTTCCCGTCCGTGAGAACGAACTTGTGAACATAGTGGTCGTTGTGGCCGTTGCCGCCGCCGTCGCACTCGACAAGGAACACGTTCGGGTCGTCCGACTGATACACACGGTAATCCGACCACTGCCAATCGGAATAGGTCTCGGCATTGGAGGCATCGAGCGCCTTCTGCATGGTCAGGTTGGTGCACATGACGGGGTTGAAGGGGTTGGTGGTGCCGCCAAAATCATAGGCCACGCCGGTGGAAAACTCATCGGCAAGCAAAAGATACAGATAGGGGCTGAGATTGACCATATAGCGGCAGACGGTCTCGTAATTTCTCTCGCGCAGCGCGAGCTGATCATCGGGAAACAGCGCCACGCCGTCCATGCCCTCGGGCACCTTAAAGCCATCCCACCAGGCCTGTTCGTCAGCTGTGAGGATCCCGGCGGGCTCCTCCGACGGCTCACCGCTGGCCTTGTCGCGTTTTTTGTCCCTGGGCTCATCGCTGGGTTCATCACTGGCCTTGTCCCTGGGCTCGTCGCTCGGCTCGCCGCTGGCCTTTCCCTTGGGCTCGTCACTCGGTTCATCGCTGGCCTTATCTTTGGGTTCGTCGCTCGGCTCGCCGCTGGCCTTATCCTTGGGTTCGTCACTGGCTTCGCCGCTTGCCTCGCCGCTGGGCTCATTGCTGCCGCCGGAGGGCATACCGCCCGGGCCGGGCACATCCACGCCCATTTCCAGCAGCTCCTGGATGGGGTTGTTATACTCGATATACTCCGCGATCTTGCCGTCGGAGAGCGTGAAGCGGTGCAGATAGTGGTCCGTGTGCGTGCGCACGGGCTCGCCGTCTTCATACAGAGTGCCGCTGCCGTCGCACTCGACCACGAACACATTCGGGTCGCTCGACTGGTAAACCTTGATGTTCGACCACGTCCAGTCGGGGTAGCTTTCCGCGTTCGAAGCATCCAGCATGAGCTGGAAGGCCAGATTGGAGTTGCGCATGGCGTTTTTCGTAAGCGAGAAATCGTACGCCACACCGGTCACCACATCGTCCGCATACAGCATGAACAGATACGGACTCAGCCCCTGCATGAAGCGGCAGACGGTCTCGTAATTCCTCTCGCGCAGGGCGAGATTTTCGTCCGGATAGAGCGTCACATCCTCCATCCCCTCGGGCACGGTGAAGCTGTCCCACCAGGCCTGTGCCTGCGGCGTGACGGTGGTGTCCGCCTCCCCGCTCGCGGCCAGCGCGCCGCCGGTCAGCGACAGGGTCAGCACCAAAGCCAGAAGCAGAGCTGTCCATTTTTTCATATGCGGTTCCCCCTTATTCAAATTCTGATCGTTTGAATTATAACACACCCGCTATACAATGCAAGCCTCCGCCGCGCATTTTGCGCGCAAAAAGGGCAGCCGATCCAAAACCGACTGCCCGGATTCTTTAACCCTTCACGCCGCCGGAGGTGAGTCCCGCCGTGAGGTGCTTTTCGATGCACATGAACAAAATGACGACCGGTATCGTGGCCAGCAGAGACGCGGCGAACAGATACTGCCATTCGATCATGTTAAACGAGGAGAACTGCGTGATGCCCACCGTGATGGGCTTGTTGGACACCGTGGAGATGAGCACGGTGGCAATGGTGTATTCGTTCCAGGCGTTGATGAACACGAAGATCAGCGTGGTCACGATGCCGGGCGCGGCCATTGGCAGCAACACATGCCACAGGGAGCCGAGCGTGGAGCAGCCGTCGATGCGGGCCGCCTGTTCCATCTCCGGCGAGATGGAAACGAAGGTGCCGCGCAGAAGCCAGATGGCAAACGCCTGGTTAAACGCCGCGTTTATGAGCATGAGACCAAAGATGGAGTCGCTGAGACCGAAGGTGTTCATCAGCTGGGAGATGCCGATCAGCAGCACAACGGGCGCGAACATCTGGCTCATGATGACGAAGCCAAGGAAGATCTTCTTGCCCTTAAAGCGCATACGCGCCATGGCATAGGCCGCCGGGATGCCGCACACGAGCGCGATCACTGTGGCCCCGCCGGCCACCATGAGCGAGTTGAGCATATACTGCGGCACGCCGCGCTTGACGATGTCGGCCAGGTTCTGCCACTCCCACTTGGTCGGGAACAGGTGCTGGAAGTACATATCGGTCGTTTCCGCGTTGGAGCGGAAGGCCGTGATGAGCATGACGTAGTAGGGGTAGAGCGTGAACACGCACAGTGCGATGACGAAGGCATACAAAAGCCCGCGCAGCAGCGTGTGCTTGATCGCGCCGTGGCGAAGCTCGATGGCGCCGAGGATCATCACCGCCGCGCACGGCACCGCCGCCCACACGCTCCAGCCGGTCGTGAAGCTCAGCCCCTCCAGCGCCGAGGCGGGATCGTCCGCCGCGCCGCCGAGCAGGAAGGCGTTGAGCGTTTCAAACAGCTGCTCGATGCCCGCCACCTCAAGGCCGTTTGAATACAGCGTGAGCTTGCGCGACATGAGGTAGGTGTTCATCATCACAAAAACCGGGATCAGCAGCATCGCCGCCAGCGCCAGAATGGCCGAGGCGCTGCGCAGCGTTTTCACCGCTTTGGACATATGCCGCGGCTCCACCGACGGCGCGAGCGCATAGCCGCCCACAGCACACCCGGCGGAAAGCAGCAGACACGCCGCCATCGCAAGGAGCACATAGCCGGACTTAAGGCCCGAGACGGCAAACGACCACACGCTGCGCGTGAAGGTCTCGCTGACCCGCCACGCCACGAGCGAGGTGGTCTCGCCCTTGGAGTTTGTGCGCTCGGTCACTTCCTCGCTGACGGTAACGGCCGCGCCCTCGGCCTCCAGCTGGGCCACCAGCGCATCCACCTCCGCGCGGACCTCGTTGTATTTTTCGTCGCCAACAAAGGTGTTGGAGGATTTCTTCGTGAAAACATTGCTCTGGAAGTGGTAGCACGGCAGGGAGAACAAAACCGCGATCAGCGCCACAGCCACCAGCATCAGCGCCAGCGCCGTGCGGCTGCGCTTGGAGATAAGCTCGTTTTTCATTGCTCATCCTCCTTCCGCATCTGCGAGAGCATATAAATGCCCGCGCATATACACAGTATCACAAAGCCGATCACGCTCAAGGCCGTGGCCGGGCCTTTTTCGCGGTCGTAGAAGTTGAGCATATACAGGAATGTGACCAGCGTGTCCGTTTTATTCGCGGGCGCGCCCTTGGTCATGGTGTAAACGATGGGGAAGGAATTGAACACATAGATGATGTTCAAAACCGTGCTGACCGTGAGCGAGGGTCTTACGAGCGGGAGCGTTATGTTGAAAAGCTTTTTCCAAAAGCCCGCGCCATCGATGTCCGCCGCCTCATACAGGGAGGTGTCGATCGACTGCAGGCCCGCCAGCACGCAGAACGTGACGAACGGCACCGTGACAAAAATGCCAACGCCGCATTCCCACATGAACTCGATCTGATAGGCCGAGCGCCAGTTGATGGCCTGCTTGATGATGCCGAGATTGAGCAGGACGTTGTTGAGGTTGCCGTATTCATACTTGATGATGTAGTTCCAAAGCGAGGCCTGCACCACCAGCGAGGTAGCCCACGGAAACACCATCACGGCGCGCGCGATCTTGCGGCCGTAGAATTTCTGGTTGAGCACCATGGCGATGATGAAGCCGATCACCGTGGAAAGGCCAACGACCGCCACCACCCAAACCAGCGTGTTGAGCATGACGGTTTTAAATTGCGGCAGCGAAATGGCGTCGGCAAAGTTCTGAAAGCCGATAAAGCCGCCCACAACGCCCGATTTCGAGATCTCGCTGAACGAGAGTTTGAAAACGATGCCTATGGGAAACAGCACGAAAATGGCCATCAAAACGATGCTCGGCAAAAGCCATACATACGGCTCCACCTTGCGTCCAAGTTTTTTGTTCACACCTCACCCATCCTTTCTGTTCTTTTCAAAAAGCGCTGCGGCGCGGAAAGTGCCCTTTGAAAAAAAGCGGGGCCGGAGCAGCGTCCGGCCCCTTTTGAGTATGCTGCTATGTTATGTATTGCTTAGCTCAGCCGACGAGCTCCGCCTGGAGCGCATCGAGCTCGGTCTGGATGTCAGAGCCGGCCAGAGCCTTCTGCTCGGCAGCGATGACACCGGTCTTGACCTGATCCCACTCGGCCATGGCCGTGGGATAGAACTTGCAGGAAGCAAGAACGTCCAGCCAAGCCTCGAAGCTGGGGTCAGACGCGACCAGAGCCTCAACGGCGGAGTTGACGGCGGGCAGGAAGCCTTCCATGCTGACCCAGCCGACATAGTTCTCGGGATCATAGAAGAAGGTCATGAACTTACCGATGGCCTCGTCACGGGCCTCGATGTCCACATCATTCTCTTCCTTGAAGACCATGATGCGGTCCATAACACCGGCAGAGGCGCTGGTCTTGCCCTCGTTGGCGGGGATGGCGGCCGTAGCCATGTTCACAGTGGAGTCTTTCTCCGCGCAGTAGGTGGGCATGGAGTTGGGGGCGATGCACATGGCAAGCTTGCCGGCCGCGAACATATCCTGAAGGTCATAACGGGTCTGCGTGTCGGGGTTGGGGTTGGTGTAGCCGTTTTCAACCAGGCTCAGAGCATAGTTGATGGCTTCCACGTTCTCGGCGCTGTTGACAGCCCAGTTGCCCTCGGCATCCACGAAGCCGCCGCCGTTGCCCCAGGTGTAGTAAGCAAAGGCAGCCTGGCCTTCGTCGGTGGTCATGTCGATGCCCCAGGGATAGATCTCGCCGTCGTAGTAGTCGATAATGGCCTGGCAGCAGTCCTCAAGCTCCGCCCAGGTCGTGGGAGGCTCGATGCCGACTTCCTCGAAGATATCGACGTTATAGTACAGAGCGCGGGCAGAGGCCAGATCGGGAACCGCCCACACGGTGTCGTCGATAACGGACTCCGCGATGAAGGAGGGGAAGAAGTCCTCATAGAGCTCGTCGGGGCACCACTGGGAGACAGGCTCCAGCAGGCCTTCGTTGGCGTAGTTGGCGAAGATGTCGATGTTCAGGATGTCGGGCTGCTGGTGGTTGGTGATGCGGGTGTCGATGACCGTGGCCAGGTCGTTCCAGGAGATGACCTCGAGGTTGAGCTTGATGCCGGGGTTCTCGGACTCGAACTTATCAACAAAGTTCGTGCCGTCCATGCCGGTGCCAAGGAACCAGTCCTGGGTGTTGGGGCCATACTGGGCGATGACGACGTCGAGCACGATCTCGTCGGCCGCAGCCGCTTCTTCTTCGGTTTCCGCCGCTTCGGTGGTGGTCTCCGCCGGCGCTTCGGCGGTTTCTTCCGGCTCGGTCTTCTCCGCGCCGCAGGCGCAAAGAGCAAGAACCATCACAAGAGCCAGAAGCAGGGCAAGAATCTTCTTCATTTTCTACTCTCCTTATGAAAATATATTTGGAAAGGCGCTGCCGCCCGTCCTTACGAAGTTTCGAATTGGCCGTCATCCCGATTTCATCGGGATGCAAAAGAGGCCAGCCTCTTTTGTCTTTGCTTGCTTGTTTTGGCCATTCAGTGCAAAATCAACGGCAAAAGTTCAGCATTTTGACTAAACGGCGCGCATTTTTCACACTTTTGCTTGTATAAAATCATTATACGCAGCCAGGCGTTGGAAAAATAGAAGTATCCTTCTCGTTTTAGAAAAATCCTACGCTTTTCACTCATCCGACGGCTGCGGCCGCGCGCGCTCGCTGTGGCGGCGCCAGGCCGTCGGCGTCATGCCGGTGACCGCCTTGAAGGTTTTCGTGAAATAGTTATAGTCGTCAAAGCCCACCTGCACCGCCACGGCGGACACGCTCAAATCGCCGCCCAGCAGCAGCTTTTTGGCCTCCTCCACGCGGCGCTCGGCGATCATGCGCGTGAGCGTTTGGCCGCCGGACAGCTTTTTGGCCAGCGCGCACAGCTTGGTCGTACCCACGCCCAGCGCCTCCGACACGCGCGCAAGCGACAGCTTTTCGGAAAAGTGGTCGTTGATGTACATCTCCAGCCGCTGCGTGTCGCTCAGCTCCGCCGCACGGATGACGCCCTTGAGCTGGATATAAGAGGTCAGCGCGCCGAGGATATCGGCATAGGCCGCGCATTTTTCCGCGGAGAGCTGGCGCAGCTTGTAAAAGGCCGCGCGCTGCGCCTCGATATCGCCCGTGTACCAATCGAGACAGCGCTTCGCGTTTTCCCACTGCTGTTCAATGGGCGACTCGTCCAAATACTGGCCGAAGATCATGTAGGCCACGATCTCGCCCTTGTCAAACACCGGCAGAATGGTCTCGCGCAGACCTGCATGGCAGCGGTAGTTATACTCCGCGCGCAGCTCGGCGCAGTGTTTGGCAGCCGCCGCATCGCAGGCCAGGCAGCGCGCATGGCCCTCGGGATCGGCGTTGATGCGGCGGCAAAATTCGTTTTCCTGCCCGCAAACGTGCATATCCCGTCCGTCCGCGTCGAAAAAGTTGGCCCATATATCCGTCAGCTCATGAAGACTCTGAAGCAATTGTATGAGCCGGTCGTTGTTGTATAAAACCTGCATTCCTCTCGCCTCAAAGCGCCGCGCGGCGAACCACAGCGCGCATTTCATCCATGCGCTCGTTCATCTCACGGAGCAGCTTAAACTGCGTGCGTGCGCGGTCGAGATTGTGGCCGGGCCGGTCGATGGAATAATACACATCGCCCAGCAGGTGATCGGCCAGAAAGCGAATGCCGTTTTCCAGCGTCATCAGCCGCGCGCCCTCGGCCAAACTGTCCCGCTCCGCCTCGCTCATCGGCGGACAGGCGGCCAGAAAGCCGCTCGCAAACGCCTCGTACATCTGCATATCCAGTCCGACCTTGTCCAACTCGCGCTCGTCCTCCACCGCCGTGGATGCGCCGAAGCGGATGGCATCGCCGAAGTCATAGGCCACAAGGCCCGGCATCACGGTGTCCAGGTCGATCACGCACATGGCCTTGCGCGTGGCCGCGTCGAACATGACGTTATTGAGCTTGGTGTCGTTGTGCGTCACGCGCAGCGGCAGCGCGCCGCTGTCTCGCATCTGCTGCAAAACGCCCGCGCTCGCTTCCTGCGAAAGGGCAAACTCCACCTCCCGCGAAACCGAGGCCAGCCGTCCCAGCGGGTCGGCCGCAATGGCCGCGTGCAGCTGGGCAAAGCGCACGGGCGTGTTGTGGAAATCGGCAATGGTCTCATGCAGCGTTTCGGCAGGAAAATCCGCCAGCATGCGCTGAAACTCGCCAAAGCCCACGGCGCTTTCGTAAAAATCCGCCGCCGTTTCCGGCGCCTGCAGGCACAGGCTGTTTTCCAAAAAGGCAAACATACGCCAGCTCTCGCCCTGCTCGTCGGTGATGTAATCCGCACCATCGCGCGTCGGTATGAGTGTCAGACAGCGCTCCGGCGTTTCCGAGCGCGCCGCGATATAGCGCGTGACACGGCCGATGTTTTCCATCAGCGCCGCCACATCGGGAAACACGCGCGTGTTGATGCTTTGCAGCAGATAGCGGCGACCGTTATCCGTCGTCACGCAGAACGTGCGGTTTATATGCCCCAGACCGTGTTTTTCGCATTTGACCAGCTCGCCGCTCATGCAAAAGCGTTTTGCGATCTTCTCCATAGCGTCCGTTCCTCTCCGGCGGTTTTTAAAGATCCAGAAATGCGCGCCACACGCCAATCAGGCGCTCCGCTTCCTCGCGGCTCGGGGCCTCCGCCGCCATGCGCAGCAGCGGCTCGGTTCCGGAAAAGCGGCAGATGACCCAGCTGCCATCGGCAAAATACGCCTTGCAGCCGTCCTCGCGGCTGACGCGCGCGGGCTCCCTGCCGAAATCGGGCAGCGCCTTCTGCACAAACAGATAGTCCTGCAGCTCCGCCTTGCGCGCCGGGGTCATGGTGAAATCCGCCTCCGCCATGATGCTCTCGCCGAACTGGTCGGTGATCTCCTTATAAAGTTCGGACAGCGAGCGGCCCGTGACCGCCAGCATCTCCACCAGCAGCGCCGCGGAATAGATGCCGTCCTTGCCCGCGATGTGGCCGCGCACGGCCAGACCCCCGGACGATTCGCCGCCGAGGATGGCGTCCGTTTCCGTCATTTTGGCCGAAACGTGCTTAAAGCCGACCGGCACCTCGTAGCATTTCTGGCCCAGGCCCTCGGCCACGCGGTCGAGCAGATGGGTCGTGGAGTTGTTGCGCACGCAGGGACCCGTCCACCCGCGGTATTTGACCAGATAGTAATACAGCAGCACCAGCAGCTTGTTCGGATGCACAAAGCCGCCCTTTTCGTCGATCACGCCCAAACGGTCGGCGTCGCCGTCCGTGGCGATGCCAAGATCGCAGTGGCGGTCGGGCACCATGGCCGAAAGCGGGCCAAGCGTTTCCTCGTTCGGGGCGGGAAGCTTGCCGCCGAACAGCGTGTCGTGGCGGTCGTGGATAAGCTCCAGATCGCAGCGGCAGGTCATTAAGATCATGCTCAGGCAGGTCTGGCTCACGCCGTACATGGGGTCGAGCGCGATGCGCAGATGGGCCCGGCGAATGGCGTCGGTGTCCACGGAGGCCAGCACGCTGTCGATATACTCATTGGCGGGGTTTTCCTCCGTGACAATGCCCTGGGCCACGGCCTCGTCATAGTCCACGGAGCGGATATCGGCCTCGGCGATCGGGGCGATGTGCGCTTCGATCTGGGCTGTGACGGTCTGGTCGGCGTCGCGTCCGCCGGCGGTGAAAACCTTGATGCCGTTATAGATGGCAGGGTTGTGGCTGGCCGTGATCATCATGCCGTAGGGCATATGGCGCTGCTTGACCACATACATGATCAGCGGCGTGGGCGAGGAGCGATTTACCATATAGGGCCGGTAGCCGTATCCCGCCAGCACCTCCGCGGCCCAATGGGCCGATTCCTTGGACAAAAAGCGCCGGTCATAGCCCACGCAGATCTCGCTGCCCTGCAGTCCCTGCTCGTCCATCAATGAGCACAGCCCCGCCGTTAAAAGACGGATGTTGGCCCGCGTGAATTCGTCCGCAATGACGGCTCGCCAGCCGCCGGTTCCGAAGTGTATCATAGCGCCGCTCCTTCCAATATTTCCGCGGCTGCCCGCGCAGCCGTTTCTTTCCACCTTCATAGTATATGAGATGGGCCGTTTTGAAAAGTAACATCTTTCAAAAATGAGTAAAATTTTTCTCTTTTCGGATGATCGACCTGTTATTTTCACACAAAAACAGTGCCCGATTCAGCGAAACGGAACCGGAGCACTGTGTTTTTCATGGCGTTTCGCCGCGCGTCTGCCGCAGCAGACCAACCAGCGACACGGAGTCGAAGTATTCGTTTGTCAGCCGGAAATATTCCTGCCACACCGGCAGCGTGCGGCAATCGCCCGCCCGCTCGCACGGCTCCGCGCCGCACGACAGGCAGGAGACCGGCGCCATGTCGCCCTCCGCCGCACGCAATATCTCGCCGAGGTGATAGCTCTCCGCCGCGCGGCGCAGACGGTAGCCCCCGCCCTTTCCGGCCACGCCCTGCACAAGCTTCGCCCTCGTGAGCATGGGCATGATGCGCTCGATGTATTTCAGCGATATGCCCTGCCGCTCGGCGACCTCCTTCATGGGGATATAGCCGCCCGTGTCATGCTCGGCCAGATCGATCATCACGCGCACAGCGTAGCGCCCGCGGGTGGAGATCATGCCTCCGCCTCCACATCGCAGTGGCCGCAGTGCTCGCAATCGGGAAACTGCTTTTCATCGTAGGCGATGCCGTTTTTGTCGTAGTAGTCGCGCAGAGCCTTTTGAATGGCCTCCTCCGCCAGCACCGAGCAGTGCAGCTTGTGGGCGGGCAGACCGTCCAGTGCCTCAGCCACGGCCCTGTTCGTGAGTCCAAGGGCCTCGGAGACCGGCTTGCCTCGGATAAGCTCCGTGGCCATGGAGCTCGACGCGATGGCGGAGGCGCAGCCGAAGGTTTCAAACTTCGCATCCGTGATAACGTCATCGTCGATCTTGAGATAGATCTTCATGATATCGCCGCATTTGGCGTTTCCGACCTCACCCACGCCGTCGGCATTTTCGATCGTGCCCACGTTGCGCGGATTGCGGAAATGGTCCATTACCTTTTCACTGTATAATGCCATGTTTTATTCCCTCACTTTATGATAAATTCCTTGCGCCCCTCGGCCAGATCGCGCCAGATGGGCGAGATGCCGCGCAGATAGGACACCACGTCCTTCACGGCAGCGATGGTGTAGTCGATCTCCTCCCCGGTCGTCTCCTCCGACAGCGTCAGCCGCAGGGAGCCGTGGGCAATGTCGTGCACGCGGCCGATGGCCAGCAGCACATGGCTCGGGTCAAGCGAGCCGGACGTACACGCCGACCCGGACGAGGCGCAGATGCCCTTATCGTCCAGCAGAAGCAGCAGCGATTCGCCCTCGATGCCTTCGAAGCAAAAGCTCACATTGCCCGGCAGCCGCCGCGCGGCGTCGCCGTTTAAAACGCTGTGCGGGATTTCGCGCAGTCCCGCGATCAGCCGGTCGCGCAGCGCCGCGGTTTTGGCCGCCGCTTCCTCCCGATGGGCACACGCCTCCTCCAGCGCCGCCGCCATGGCCACGATGGCCGGAATGTTTTCCGTTCCGGCCCGCTTGCCGCGCTCCTGCGCGCCGCCCTCGATGAGATTGACCAGCGGCACGCCGCGCCGGGCATACAGCACGCCGATGCCCTTCGGCCCGTGGAACTTGTGGGCGGAAAGCGAGAGCATATCGATGTTCTGCGCCGCCACGTCGATGGCAATATGGCCCGCCGCCTGCACCGCGTCCGTGTGGAACAAAACGCCCCGCGCGCGGCAGATGGCGCCGATCTCCGCGATGGGCTGGATGGTGCCGATCTCGTTGTTTGCGTACATCACGGTCACAAGGCAGGTGTCGTCCCGGATGGCCCCGGCCACCTGGCTTGCGTCGATGATGCCGTTTTCATGCACATCCAGCAGCGTTACCTCGAAGCCCTCGCGCCGCAGCTTGTCCAGCGTGTGCAGCACGGCGTGGTGCTCAAAGGCGGTGGAGATGATGTGCTTTTTGCCCTTGCGCTCGCCAAGGCGGGCGGCGGACACGATGGCCTGATTGTCCGCCTCGCTGCCGCCGGAGGTGAAGGTGATGTCCCGCGCCTCGGCCCCAAGACAGCGGGCGATGCGCCCGCGCGCGTCCGAAAGCGCCTCCGCCGCCGCCTGGCCCACGGAATGCAGACTGGACGGGTTTCCATACACGCCGTCCAGATACGGCAGCATGGCCTCGATGGCCGTGCGGCTCATTTTCGTTGTGGCGGCGTTATCCAGATAAATTCTCATAAGCGTCCCTCCGTCTCACTCGGCAAACATCGCCGAGGACAAATAGCGCTCGCCGGTGTCCGGCAGCAGCGCCACGATGGTCTTCCCCTCGTTTTCCGGCCGCCTGGCAAGCTCCACGGCCGCCCACAGCGCCGCGCCCGAGGATATGCCGACCAAAACGCCCTCGCGGCGGCCAAGCTCCCGTCCCATGGCAAAGGCGTCCGCATCCGTCACGGGGATGATCTCGTCATACACCGCCGTGTCCAGCACCTGCGGCACAAAGCCCGCGCCGATGCCCTGCAGGCCATGGGGGCCCGCCTGGCCGCCGGAGAGCACCGGCGAGGTCGCCGGCTCCACGCCCACGATGCGCACGGCGGGATTTTGCTCCCGGAGATAATGTCCCACGCCGGTGATGGTGCCGCCGGTGCCCACCCCGGCCACGAAAATATCCACCGCGCCGTCCGTGTCGGCCCAGATCTCGGGGCCGGTGGTCTCATAATGCGCCCTGGGGTTGGCGGGGTTTACAAACTGTCCGGCCACGATGGCGTTCGGAATCTCGCGCGCGAGCTGCTCCGCCTTTTCGATGGCCCCGGCCATACCGCGCGCGCCCTCCGTGAGCACAAGCTCGGCCCCATAGGCCTTCATGAGCAGCCGCCGCTCGACCGACATGGTCTCCGGCATCACGATGATCGTGCGGTACCCGCGCGCCGCCGCCACACAGGCAAGGCCGATGCCGGTGTTGCCGGAGGTCGGCTCGATGATGACGGAATCGGGCTTGAGAGAGCCGCGCGCCTCGGCGTCGTCCAGCATGGCGCGGCCCACGCGGTCCTTGGCCGAGCCCGCGGGGTTAAACAGCTCAAGCTTCGCGATCAGCCGCGCGCGCAGCCCGTGCGCCTTTTCCAGATTGCAAAGCTCCAAAAGCGGCGTGTGGCCGATGAGCTGGTCAACGGATGTATAAACAGCAGACATATTTCATATCTCCCTTGTTTTGTTGATAACCCACCAATCCGGTAGGTTAGTAGTATTATATCGCCGTATATACACGTCTGTCAAGGCATTTTTCGTTGACGCGCCGCAGGGCGCATTTTATAATGGAGCCATCCCGCCGTTTGGGCCAAAAAAGGAGGACGCAAGCATGGCGACAGGCGCCCAATATGCCGCCTTCGTGTGCGGGCAGGTGCAGCGCTTCGGCTCGATCCGCAGCCGCAAGATGTTCGGCGAATACATGATCTACTGCGACGAGCGGCCCATCCTGCTCGTGTGCGACGACACCGTGTTCATCAAAAAGTGGCCGCAGCTTGAACCGCTCCTGGCCGGAGCCGAGTGCGGTCTTCCCTACGAGGGCACGAAGGAGCATTATATCCTGGACATCGAAAACGCCGCGCTGCTCGACGCCGTCATCCCGCTCCTGACGGAGCTGACCCCGCTGCCCAAAAAGCGGAAGAAGACGATCTGACCGCCGGTTTTCTCGCAAAAAAGAGAAAATACAACGCATTTTTTGTTGAAATGAACCAGCGCTTTGTTGTAATATGAAAACAAAGAAACGCCGCCGTTTGAGCGGCTTCGGGAGGCATTTTTATGACCGAGAGGGAAAACGCCCTGCTCTTTTTGCACCACCAGCCCTATGACCACAAGCCCGACCCCGCGCAGCTTGCGCTCATGGGCAACACCGAGCTTGTCCGCTCGCTGGATGTGCCCGTGTGCGAACGGCCGATGTTCGGCTCGGGCTACGATGTGTTCGGCGTTCACTGGACGGCGACGGACGGCTTCAGCCACTACACCGTGGGTCAGGAACCGGCCTACGACGACATCGAGGACTGGCGCGGGCAGCTTCGCATCCCGAACATCGAAAAATTTGACTGGGACGCCCTGCGCGCGGACGCGGAAAAGGTCGACCGCGAAAAGCAGATCGTGAACGTGGTTTTGTATACCGGCCCCTTTGAGCGTGCCACGGAGCTGACAAGCTTTGAGGATTGTCTGGTCAATCTCATCACCGATCCCGAGGATTTTGCCGATCTGATCGGCGCGCTGGCCGACTATAAGATCGCGCTGATCGAGAAGATCTGGGAGTGCGCAAGACCCGATGTGTTCCTCATCCACGACGACTGGGGCACCGCGCGCAGCACGTTCATGAACCCCAATCTCTGGCGCGAGGTGATAAAGCCGCACACCCAGCGCATTTACGACGCCATCCATGCCCACGGCGCGGTGATCGCCCAGCATTCCTGCGGCGCCATTGCCCCGCTCATCCCGGACATGGTGGAGATGGGTGCGGACGCATGGGACGGCCAGAGCGAATGCAACGATTTTCCGGCGCTCGAGGCCGAGTTCGGCGACCGTCTGGTTTTCCTGGAAAAAGCCCCGCACCCGGAGCTTCCGGCGGGCGAAAAGCCCCAGCTGCCCGGCACAAAATACGGCGCCTACGCCGAATATCCCGCGTTTTTGTTTGAATAAAGCGCATGGTCACAGGAGGACTGACATGACCGACTTAAACGAAATTTCCCGCGCCCTGCAAATGGGCAAGGCCAAGCAGGTAAAACTGCTGGTGCAGCAGGCCATCGACGAGGGGCTTGACGCGCAGACCATTCTGGAGCAGGGGCTGCTCAGCGGCATGGCCGTGATCGGCGAAAAATTCAAAACCAACGAGGTATTCGTGCCGGAGGTACTGGTGGCGGCGCGCGCGATGAATCAGGGCGCAGCCCTGCTCAAGCCCATTTTGGCCCAGAGCGGCACAAAGGCCGCGGGCCGCGCCTGCATCGGCACGGTGCAGGGCGACCTGCACGACATCGGCAAAAACCTCGTTCGCATGATGCTGGAAAGCAAGGGCCTTGAGGTCATCGACCTCGGCACGGACGTTTCCCCCAGCACCTTCGTGCAGACCGCCATCGATTCCGACTGCCGCATCATCTGCTGCTCGGCGCTGCTGTCCACCACCATGCCCGTGATGCGCGAGGTGGTCGAAGCCGCTGAAGCCGCCGGCATCCGCGACCGCGTGAAGATCATGATCGGCGGCGCGCCCGTCACGCAGGCCTACTGCGACGAGATCGGCGCGGACGGCTACACCCCGGATGCCGCCAGCGCGGCGGATCTGGCCGCAAGCTACTGCGCCTGACGCCATGGAGCAGGCGGCACTGTTAAACCTCATACTCGACTGCGGCGCGGCTTCGGCCGCGCCCATCGACGTTTCCGCGCTGGTTTTAAGCGCGCAATTTCGCACGATATGCGAGCAAAACAGCTGCGGAAGCTTTGGCCGCTGCTGGGCCTGCCCGCCGCACATCGGCCCGGTGGAGGCGTGGATGGAGCGCATCCGCGCGTGCTCCCGGGGCGTTTTGTACCAGTCCGTTGCCCCTTTGGAGGACAGCTTTGACTTCGAGGACATGATGGACGCCGCCCACAGCCACGCAAAGCTTGGCCGGCGCATCGAAAAAGCGCTCCGGGCTGCCGATCTCAGCCGCGAGGCGTATTGGCATTTCGGTGCCGGCGGCTGCCACATCTGCCGCAAATGCACCGCGCCGCAGGGCAAGCCCTGCCGCCACCCGGATAAAATTCTGCCGCCGCTCGAGGGCTGCGGCGTGGATGTATACAAGGCGGCGAAGGCCGCGGGGCTCAACTACATAAACGGGCCGAACACCGTGACCTATTTCGGTCTTGTGCTGGAAAGGAAGGGCTGATATGCCGACCCTCACGATCTATGGCGGCGGCGCGCCGCGCACGCTGGAATTTGCCGCCCCGGCTCCTCTGGGCGAGCTGCTGGAAAAGGCCGGCGCTTCCCCCGCGCGTCCCTGCGGCGGACGCGGCCAATGCGGCAAATGCACCGTGACGGTCATGGGAAGCCTCTCCGCGCCAACGGAAAGCGAGCTTCGGGCCCGCTCGCGTCTTGCGTGCCAGACCGTTTTGCTCGGCGACGCGCAGGTGTATCTGCCCCAGCGCAGCGTCTGGCGGCAGATCGAGCTTGGCAGCGACCGCCCGCACGCCGCTGAAAAGCCCATGCCCGGCGCTTACGGCGCGGCGATCGATATCGGCACCACCACCGTGGCGCTGAAGCTGTTTGATCTTCACACGGGGCGCTGCATCGGCACGGGCGGGATGCCAAATCCGCAGGGCTGCGTGGCGGCGGACGTGATGGGCCGCATCGGCGCGGCCATGGCCGGACGGCTGGATGCGATGCAGGAGCAGATCACCGCCGCACTGAACGCGCTGCTCATCTGCGCCTGTGCCGAAAGCGGAACGGACCCGCAGGATGTCGAATCCCTTTCCATCACCGGCAACACCACCATGCTCTATCTGCTCACAGGGCGCGACACGCGCTGCCTGTCCTGCGCGCCGTTTGAAGCGGACACCTTGTTTGACACCGAGACCGTCCTTCTCGGCCGCCGGGCCTATCTGCCGCCGTGCATGAATGCGTTCGTGGGCGCGGATATCAGCTGCGCCGTGCTGGCAAGCGGGATGTGCCGCAGCCAGGCGACCGCCCTGCTGTGCGACGTGGGCACGAACGGCGAGATCGCCCTGTGGCATGGCGGCACGCTGTATGTTACCTCCACGGCCGCCGGCCCCGCCTTTGAGGGCGCGGGCATCTCCTGCGGCTGCGGCAGCGTGGACGGTGCGATCGACCGCGTGTGGGACGAAGACGGCGCGCTCGCCATCCACACCATCGGCGGCGCACAGCCCGTGGGCCTGTGCGGCTCGGGTCTGATCGACGCCGTGGCTGTGTTTCTCGAGCGCGAGGACATCTCCCCCACCGGCGCGGCGGACGGGCCGCTTTGCCTGTGCGAGGGCGTATCGCTCCAACCGGCGGACATCCGCGCCGTGCAGCTGGCCAAGGCCGCCATTGCCGCCGGCATCGAGGTTTTGATGCAGCGGGCGGGCGTGAGCGCGGAGGACATCGATCTGTTTGCCATCGCGGGCGGCTTCGGCAGCCACTTAAACCTGCAAAGTGCCGCCGCCATCGGTCTGTTCCCGCCCGCGCTTGCCGCGCGCGCCAAAGTGATCGGAAACGCCGCGCTCGACGGCGCGGCCATGCTGCTTGTCAACACGGACGCCGTGGACGAGATCCGCTCCATCGCCGCCCGCGCCCGTCCCATTCCCCTGTCCGGCGACCCGGCCTTCAACGACGCTTACATCGAGCATATGCTCTTTGGCGACCCGGACGAGTTTTGAGGGCAAGTGCCCGCGCGGCGTCTATGCCCCGACAACTCTGAAAAGATATGGACGCGCACGCCCGCTTTGACGGGGTGCGGCAGTCTTTTTCCGGGAGGGATAAAAATGAAGAAAAAGAAGCTTTCCAGCGCCATGCTGTTCATCGTGCTGTTCGGCATCGTCAGCCTGTTTTCGGACATGACCCACGAGGGCGCCTCCAGCATCCGGGGCGCTTATCTGGCTCTGCTGGGCGCCGGGGCCGGGACCATCGGCTTTGTGTCCGGTCTTGGGGAGCTGATCGGCTACTCGATGCGCTATGTGTTCGGCCGTCTCACGGACAAAACGAAGCAATACTGGCCCATGACGATCGCCGGTTACATTCTGGACGTGCTGGCCGTTCCGGCGCTGGCGCTCGTGGGCGAGCACGGCTGGGTCGCGGCCTGCGCGCTGCTGATCGTGCAGCGGATGGGCAAGGCGATCAAAAAACCGGCCAAGGACACCATCATGTCCTTCGCGGCCTCGCAGGAGGGCGCAGGCAAAAGCTTCGGTCTTCAGGAGGTGCTCGATCAGATCGGCGCGTTTCTCGGCCCCGTGCTTTTGTATCTGGTCATGCTCTTTCAGCAGACCGGCACGACCTTTCAGATATATTCCACCTGCTTTGCCGTTTTGGCGATCCCCGGCGCGATCACGCTGATCCTGCTGCTGGTGACCCGCGCGCGGTTTCCGAATCCGGAGCACTTCGAGCCGGAGCCGAAGGAGTATGTCCCCTTCCGGCTGAAAAAGGAGTTTATCCTCTATATCGCGGGCATCAGTCTGTTTGCCTTCGGCTTCATCGACTACTCCATTGTCATCATGCACGTGTCCCGCACCTATACCGCCCTTGCCTCCGGTCTTGCGGAAACAGCCTCGCTGGTAAACAGCGGCACACTGCCGCTGCTGTATGCGGGCGCCATGCTGGTCGATGCCGTCGCGGCGCTGATCTTTGGTCTGATGTACGACAAAAAGGGCGTTCGGGCTCTGGTGTGGTCCACGCTGATCTCCGCACCCTTTTCGATCTTTGTGTTCGCGTTTCAGTCCGTTCCCATGCTGCTGCTCGGCATCGCGCTCTGGGGCGTGGGCATGGGCGCGCAGGAATCCATTCTGAAGGCCGCTGTGACCAATCTGGTGCCAAAGCAAAGCCGCGCCACGGGATACGGCATTTTCGAGTGTTCCTTCGGCATTTTCTGGTTTTTGGGAAGCTGGTCGCTGGGCGTTCTCTACGAGGTGAGCATCCCCGCCATGATCGCGCTGTCCGTCGCCGCCCAGCTTGCCGCCATCCCGCTGTACATCCGCTCCGCCAAGCTTCACACACTGTCATAAAAAAGCTCGCAGCAGCCCGGACAAAGCCGCGCTGCTGCGTTTTTTTATATTTCATACAAACCGCGCACCGATTCGACCCTTTGCCGAAACTGCTCGCGCACAGCGGGCGGCGACAGTATCTCCGCCGCCGGACCGAAGCCGAACAGCCACCCGAAAAAGCGCGGCGACACCGCCACACTCACGGCGACGGTAAAATGCTCCTCGTCCGCCGCGGCCAGCACGGCATCGCGCCCGAAGCGATCGAGCACCGCACCCACGAGCGAGTTTTCAAACCGCAGACGCACCGTCTGCACCTCACCGGTGAACATTCCGAACACGCGCTTGGCGTATTCCGCCATGTCAAGCTTGCGGAACTGCTCGCCGCCCTCGCGCGGCGCATCCAGCGTGCAGATGCTCTCCATTTTATCCACGCGGTAGTGGCGCAGCTGCCCGGCCTGCGCGTCGTAGCCGAGCATATAATACTTCTCGTTGTCCCACATGAGCGCAAAGGGACTTATCTCATACCACGCGCCGTCTTTGCGGAAACGCTGCTGCTTGGCCACGGTGTAGTCGAAGTAGCGGAAGCGGATGGCGCGGTCGCGCGTGATGGCGCCGGAGATCTCGTCCACATTATAATACACGCTCTCGTTCATGCTTTTGACGCGGTTTCGCACATACACCTGCCGCTGCAAAAGCTGCGCATCGTACACACTGGCAAGGCTCTCGATCTTTTTGATGAGGCTGAGCGTTTTCTTGTGCGTGATGAACTGGGATGACTGCACGCTGTCCACCAGCAGCTTCAGCTCCGGCAGCTCAAAATCGCGGCTGCCAACGTAATAGCCGGTAGTCTTGCTGCGCGTTTGAACGATATCCAGCCCAAACAGGCGCAGCGCCTCCAGATCGTCATACAGGCTTTTGCGTTCGGCGCGGATGTCGTGCGCGGCCAGCGCATCGATCATCTGGCCGATCGTGACCGGATGGGACTCATCCGAGCGCTCGAGCAGAAACTGCATCAGATACAGAAGCTTGAGCTTTTGATTGGCGCTTTTCGCCATGGTCTCCGCCTCCTGTTCGTTTTTTCCAGTTTACACGACGCGGCGCAAACCATCAAGTCTTTTCCGCCTCGAGCTGCAGCTCCACCACGGACTGCGGCGGAATATCGATCTGCGGCGGCGTTTCCGTCTCCACTTCCGCGTCGTCCCAATCGTCCTGAAGCTGCGTGATGATCTCCCTTTTCAGCTCGAACGGTTCGCCCTCGTCCACGCGGCAGATGATCTTCGTGGCCGTTGTGAACATCACGCGCGCATAAAACTTCGTGGGCACCTTGTCATACACGCGGCCCGCGCTCATCGTGCCGCCGGCCACCGTGCGGCCGCTGTTGGCCACATAGCCCACCGTGCCGTAGACCGGCATGGTGCAGCAGATGGCCTCGCCGTCGTAGGGGTTATCCGGCTGCTTTTCACAGCGGACAAGATGGCCGATGCGAAAAGGCTGCGCATCGCAGTAATGCTTAAAGCCAGTGATGGTGATATACTTTTCCATGTTTCTGCCTCCATTTCTGTTTTTTCTTCCCGTCACCTATACAGTAGCAGATGAACTGTCCCATAAAACGGATAGCAGAATATAAAACAGACCTTTTGGCAAAAAAATCGGCCCGAAACCCAGTTTCGAGCCGATTTTTTCAATTATTCTTCCTCGCCGTAGCGGACGTGCAGAAGCTCCTCCGTGCGTCCGACCAGACCGGCCATATACAGCCGCTGGACGATGGGATTGTGCTCGGCCAGCTTTACCAGCGCGTCGCGGTCGGCGCTGTAAAGTCCGGCGGCGCGTCCGCGCCGTCCGCCGGTCTGGGCCCGCGGCTGTCCCGCGCCGCCCACGCAGCCGGTACGGCAGCTCATGACCTCCACAAAGTCAAAGTGCTCGCGGCCCGCCGCCATATCGTCGAGCAGCTTCTGCACATTGGCAAGGCCATGCACCACGCCCACACGGATCGGCCGGCCGCCGGCGGAAATGGTGGCCGAGCGGAACTCCGCCGTGCCGCGCAGACCGGAATGGGGCAGCGCCTCGATGGCCTCGGCATCGTTTCCGGCCAGCTGCCGCGCCACGGCCTCCGCCACGCCGCCGCTGGCGCCGAAGATGACGCCCGCGCCCGTTCCCATGCCAAAAGGCATATCCGGCGCCTCGCCCTTCACCTGCGCGAAGCGGATGCCGGACTCCTTGATCATCAAGCTGAACTCCTGCGTGGTCAGCACCAGATCGACCACGCGGCCGTTTTCATCGCGAAATTCCTCCCGCGCCGCCTCCATTTTCTTGGCCGTGCAGGGCATGAGCGCGATGTGGAAGGTCTCGCGCTGCTCCTGCTCATCCACGGAGGCGTAGTGCTCCTTTATAATGGACGCGAGCATCTGCATCGGCGAGCGGCAGGTGGAAAGCTGCGGCAGAAGCTCCGGCCGCCGGTTTTCCACATAGCGCACCCACGCGGGGCAGCAGGACGTGAACATGGGCAGTCCCTCGCCCTTTTCCAGCCGCTCCAGCAGCTCCTCGGATTCCTCCATGATGGTCAGATCCGCGCCGAACACCGTGTCGAACACGGCCTCCGCGCCCATGATCTTCCACACGCTCACAAGCTTGTTCATCACGTTCTCGCCCGGAGCCATGCCGAACATCTCGCCCATGGCCACGCGCACCGCCGGTGCGATCTGCACCACCACGCGCTTTTTCGGGTCGTGCAGCGCCGCCCACGCTTCGCCGATCTGGTTTTTCACAAAAATCGCGCCCGTGGGGCACACGGCCGAGCACTGGCCGCAGCTTACGCAGTCGGTCTGGGCGATTTTGGGCTTGTCCGCCGTGACCAGCCGCAGCGCGCTGCCGCGCCCGTCAAAGCGCAGAACGCCCATGCCCTGCACCTCGTCGCACATACGCACACAGTCGCCGCACAGGATGCAGCGGTCCAGATCAAGCGTGATGGCACTGGACGATTCGTCGCGCTCGTAGCGGTCGCGGTCGTTTTCAAAGCGCACGGCGCGGATGCCGAAGCGCACGGCCAGCCGCTGCAAGGTGCAGCTGCCGCTGATCTCGCAGGTGGTGCAGTCGCGGCAGTGGCTGGCAAGCATCAGCTCCAAAATGGTGCGGCGGCTGCGCAGAAGGCGCGCCGTGTTGGTGCGCACGCGCAGTCCATCGCGCGGCGGCATGGAGCAGGCCGCCTCAATGTGGCCGTCCTCGCACTCCACCACGCACATACGGCACGCGCCGTAAACGGAAAGCTCCGAATGATAGCAGAACGTGGGCATATCGATGCCGGCGTCGCGGATGACGGCCAGCACGTTCGTCTGGCCGCGAAACGGCGCGCGGATGCCGTCCACATACATCACGCCCTCGGCGTCGGGCTTTTTCACGCTGGCCGGACGCACCGCGCCGAACGGGCAGTTGGACACGCACGCGCCGCAGTTGACGCACTTGCTGATGTCGATCACATGGGTCTGGCGCGGCGCGCCCTCAATGGCCTCCATGGGGCAGCCCCGGCGGCATTTGCCGCAGCCGCGGCAGTCATCCGGATGGATGAACGGGTGCTCCTTTTCCGCGTCCGCCTCCAGCCCCGGGTGATGATACGCGGGGTCGAGATCCCAGCCGCGAAAATGCACCAGCGCGCGCAGCACCGCGCGGCAGGCTTCCTTGCCGTGGCCGCAAAGCGCCGTGGCAATGACCGTGTCGGCCAGCGGCTCGATCATATCCAAAAGCGTCTCGCTGTGGTTGCCGCTGACGATTTGCTCCAAAAGCTCCAGAATGCGCTTGCTGCCCTCACGGCAGGGCACGCACTGGCCGCAGGAATCCTGCGTGGCAAAGCGGTAGAAATACACCGCGAGCGGGTCAAAAATGGTCCAGTCGCCCGCCGTGCAGCGCTGCATGGCATCCTGGACCGCCGCCCAATCTTCCCTCATATCCCTTGCTCCTTTGTAATTTTTCTCCCAATTCACACACAAAAGCGTCTGTCCGGTTTTGACCGTTTTCCCCTCCCATTGCCGGCCAAAGCCCACACAAACGCAATGCCATCATACGACATCGTTATGAAATTGTCAACATCCCGCACGCATCCATTTTCTGCGCAAAAAGCGGGCCGTCCCATCGGACGGCCCGCGATGTTTGTTTTCCGCTCAGAAATCGGCGTTGCCCACCGTGCGCGGATGCAGCTCCACGTCGCGGATGTTGGAAACGCCCGTGAGGTACATGACCATGCGCTCGAAGCCCAGGCCGAAGCCGGCGTGGCGGCAGGAGCCGTAGCGGCGCAGATCGAGATACCACCAGTAGTCCTCCTCGCGCAGCCCAAGCTCCTTCATGCGGCCCGTGAGCACCTCCAGACGCTCCTCGCGCTGGCTGCCGCCGATGATCTCGCCGATGCCCGGCACAAGGCAGTCCGCCGCCGCGACGGTTTTGCCGTCGTCGTTGAGGCGCATATAGAAGGCCTTGATCTCCTTGGGGTAGTCCGTGACGAACACGGGGCGCTTGTAGACCTGCTCGGTCAGATAGCGCTCGTGCTCCGTTTGCAGGTCACAGCCCCAGTAGACATCGTATTTAAACTCCTGGCCGGACTTTTGCAGAATGTCCACCGCCTCGGTGTAGGTGACGCGGGCAAAGTCGTTCTCGGCCACGTTTTTCAGCCGCTCGATCAGGCCCTTATCCACAAAGGAGTTGAAAAATTCCATCTCCTGCGGGCATTTTTCCATCACGGTGGTGATGATGTATTTGACCATCGCCTCCATGACCTCCAGATCGCCCTGCAGATCGCAGAAGGCCATCTCCGGCTCGATCATCCAAAACTCGGCGGCATGGCGCTGGGTGTTGGAGTTTTCGGCGCGGAAGGTGGGGCCGAAGGTGTAAACGTCGCCAAAGGCCATGGCGAAGTTTTCGGCGTTGAGCTGGCCGGACACGGTGAGGTTGGCCGCCTTGCCGAAGAAGTCCTGGCTGAAGTCAACGGAGCCGTCCTCCTTGCGGGGCGGGTTGTCCATATCGAGCGTGGTCACGCGGAACATCTCGCCCGCGCCCTCGCAGTCCGAGGCCGTGATGATGGGTGTGTGAACATACACAAAGCCGCGCGACTGGAAGAAGTCGTGCGCGGCCTGCGCCGCCACGGAGCGCACGCGGAACACCGCGGAAAACAGGTTCGTGCGCGGACGCAGATGCTGGATCGTGCGCAGAAATTCCACGCTGTGGCGCTTTTTCTGAAGCGGATAATCGCCGGCGGAAACGCCCTCCACGGCAATGGACGCCGCCTTTATCTCGAACGGCTGCTTGGCCTCCGGGGTCAGGATCAGCGTGCCCTCCACGATCAGCGCAGCGCCCACATTGAGCCTCGCGATCTCGTCGTAATTGGAGAGCGTTTCCCTTTCAAATACGACCTGCACGCCCTTGAAAGAGCTGCCGTCGTTGAGCTCGGCGAAGCCGAAGTTTTTCATGTCGCGCACGGTACGGACCCAGCCGCACACGGTGATGGGATTGTTCGCGAACACCTCCGGGCTTTTCCAAATCTCTGCGATGCGTGTTCTGTTCATCCATGACCCTCCTTTTCTTAGAATTTTTTAAAAAAACATCGATGGATGCATAACATTGGTATTATATGCTCACTTTGGCTGGATTTCAACTATTGTTTGAAAATGACAATATTTTAATTATCAAAAAAGGTGCTACCATAAAGGCACATTCTATGTTACAATAAGCGTTGACTGAAAAAAACATAGACGAGGTGACTCCGCTTTATGGTCAAACTCTACATCGACGGGCACGAGATCGAAGCCCGCGAGGGTCAGAGCGTGCTGGAAGCCGCGCTGGCCGCTGACATCTACATCCCCCATCTGTGCACGCACCCCGATCTGCCGGTGCAGGCCAACTGCAAGCTCTGCGTTGTGACCGTGGAGGGTCGCGACGGAGTGTTCTGCTCCTGCGAGCTGCCGGTTTCCGACGGCATGCGCGTGACAACAAAATCCGAGGAGCTTCTCTCCCGCCGCCGCATGGCGATGGAGCTGATGCTCGCCGGCCACCCCCACGACTGCACCGGCTGCAAACGCTTCGGCAAGTGCGAGCTGCAGACCCTCATGCAGTACCTTTCCGTGGCGCATGGCCGTATGCACTCCGTTGTGAAAACCTGCAACAACATCAACACCAACAACCCCATCGTGCTGCGTGAGATGGAGCGCTGCATCCAGTGCGGCCGCTGCGTGCGCGCCTGCCGCGATCTGCGCGGGGCGAACGTTCTGCAGTACAACAAGAAAAACGGCGAAACCTACATCGGCACCAAGGGCGATCTGCCCCTGCTGGACGCCGACTGCCGCTTCTGCTCGGCGTGCGTGGCCGTTTGCCCGACGGGCGCTCTGGTCGATGCCGAGGGTCTGTTCCGTCAGGACGTGCCCGCCGATCAGGCCATCGTGCCCTGCCAGGTGGAGTGCCCGGCCCACATCGACATCCCGGCCTACATCCGCGCCATCCGCGAAGGCCGCTACACCGACGCCGTGGGCATCATCCGCGAGAAGGTCACCTTCCCCCACACCCTCGGCTACATCTGCAACCATCTGTGCCAGACCGGCTGCAAGCATCAGGCGCTCAACGAGTCCATCGCCATCCGCGACCTCAAGCGCTTCGCCGTGGAAAACGACAAGGACCAAACCTGGAAGACCAAGGGCTTCCACAAAGAACGCACCGGCAAGCGCGTTGCCGTGATCGGCGCCGGCCCCTGCGGTCTGACGGCGGCCTACTACCTCAACAAGCTCGGCCACGACGTGAAGGTCTTTGAAAAGCGTCCGCAGCTCGGCGGCCCGATGACCAGCGGCATGCCCGCGTATCGTCTTCCGCTCGAGGCTGTCAAGAGCGAGATCCAGTACATCATCGACTCCGGTGTCGACTATGAATGCAACTGCGAGATCTCCGACGTTGCCGCCCTGCGCAAGGAATACGACGCCGTGCTCATCGCCGCCGGCGTTTCCAAGGGCAAAAAGCTGCCCATCCCCGGCAGCGACTTCAAGCAGGTCTACACCGCCATCGACATTCTGGCCGAGATCCACGCCGGCGAGAGCATGGAAAAGCTGGGCAAGACCGTTTGCATCATCGGCGCCGGCTCCGTGGGCTATGACTGCGCCCGTTCGCTGGTGCGTCAGGGCCTGACGGTGAACCTTGCCTGCCTTGAAAAGGGCGACAAGATCCTGGCCGACGAGGAAGATCAGGTCCAGGGCCGCGAGGAGGGCATCATCTCCTACGAGGGCCGCAGCTTTGAGGCCATCGAGGGCACGCCCGACCAGGTCACCGGCCTGCGCGTGCACACCGTCATCTCCTCCACCTACGACAAGGCCACCGGCCGCGTGACCGAGGTTGCCGAGGAAGGCAGCCAGATGGTCATCCCCTGCGACTCCGTCATCTTTGCCACGGGCCAGCGTCCGGGTCTGGACGACTTCGAAAACTTCGGCATCGAGCTCAGCCGCGGCTTCCCCATCAACCCCGAAAACGGCAAGCCCGAGCACATCACCAGTCTCGACGGCGTGTTCGCCGCGGGCGACGTGATCACCGGCATCAGCTTCGTCATCAAGGCCATCGCGCAGGCGCGCGAGGTCGTGCCCATGGTCGACCGCTATCTCGGCGGCGACGGCGAGATCGACGAAACGCTGGTCGAGCGCGAGCGTGATGGCCACATCGGCGAGTGCGCCGGTTTCGGCAAGCTCGAGCGCGTGGAGATGCCTCTGCTCACGCCGGAGGAGCGTCTGGCCAATCCCGACCAGTCCGTGTTCACCACCTACACCTGCGACGAGGCCAAGTGCGAGGCCACGCGCTGCCTGCAGTGCGACCTGCGCAAGGACATCGAAAAGACCCGTCTGTGGACGGAATACAGCATTAAATAAGGGAGGCCGGGAATATGTATTGTGATATCGGAAAAGATGTCGTTTGCTCCCGCGATACGCTCAAGGAGGGCATGTGCCCTGTCAAGTGGGCGCTCGACTGCGTGTCCGCCGCCCATGAGGCCGACTGCGGCAAGTCCGTTACCTGCCGCGACGGCATCACTCAGCTGAAAACCATTCTGACCGACCTGATCGCCGGTCATGCCGAGACCGAGGACGTGGAGCTGGCGCTGGAACTGGCAAAGTATATTGCCAGCACCCCCGGCTGCGAGCTTGCGGAGCTGACGGCCAAAAACGTGATCTGGTCCATCGAGACCTACCGCAGCGAGTGGGACAACCACCGCCGCAAACGCTGCTCCACGCTGGAGTGCTTCTACGACGTGTACGTCGATCCCGCCAAGTGCACGGGCTGCGGCCAGTGCCCGAACATCTGCCCGGCCGGTGCGGTCGCGGGCGGCGAGGGTCTGATCTCCGTGGTGGACACCGCGCGCTGCACCCACTGCGGCAAGTGCTTCGCGGCCTGCCCCGCCGGTGCGTTCACCAAGGCCGGTCTCATCAAGCCCGCTCTGCCCGAGGCCCCTGTGCCTGTCGGCAGCTTCAGCGGCGAGGCCGCTGGCGGCCGTCGCCGCCGCCGCCGCGGTGGAGACGCCGAGTAAAAAACTTATCAAGCAGCAAAAACGCGGGAACGTTTGTTCCCGCGTTTTTCCTTGTTTAATGGTATCAGATGCGCATCGCGGCCCAGTAGCCCTCCAGCATGGCCTCGCGCGCCTTCTTCGGCTTCACGCCGCGCAGACAGTCGCCCGCCGCGATCACCTGCGGCGCGGAGTATAGCAGACTTTCATACGCGTCCATGTTCGACCGCAGGCCCAGCGCGTAGATGACGGAATCGGCCTCGATGATGTGCTCCGCGCCGGTCTTATCCGCCGCCGTGACGGTTTTGCCGTCCGCGATGCCCGTGACGCGCAGCCCGGTTTTCACGTGCAGCTGCGGCGTTTCGGCAAAGGCCTGCATCATGCCCTCTTTGTGCATCCAGTTGGCCTCCGGCGCGATCTCGTCGAGCATCTCAACGATCGTGACCTCGTGGCCGGCTTTGGCCAGAAACAGCGCCGTTTCGCACCCGATCAGCCCGCCGCCGAGCACCGCAACATGATGGCCCAGCTTGTCAAGCTGCGTATAGGCCACCGTGGCGTGCTGCACGCGCGCGTCGTCCAGACCCGGAATGGGCGGCTTTGCCGCCAGCGACCCTGCCGCCAAAATGACCGCCTCGTAGCCGCCGTTTTGGACAAGCTCCGGCGTTACCGTGGTGTTCAGCAGGATCTTCGCGCCGGACTTTTCCGCCATGTAGACCAGATGCTCCTTCAGCCGCCACAGATCGATCTTGAGATCATCGTAATCCGTGAAGGTGAGAAAGCCGCCGAGCTTGTCGCTTTTTTCCGCAAGCGTCACATCATGGCCGCGTCCGGCCGCCGTGGCCGCCGCCTGCAGACCCGCCGGGCCGCCGCCCACGACCAGCACCTTCTTCGCCGCGCCCATGGGCGGGACAAAGTTGCGGTAGCGATCCTCGCGCCCGGCCGAGGGGTTAACGGAACACTGGAAGTGCTCGCCCGTGTGCATCCCCGTCAGACAGTCGAGACAGCGCAGACAGGGCGTGATCTCCTTGGTTTTACCGAGCGCCGCCTTTTCGGGGAAGTGCGGGTCGGCAATGAGCGCGCGCGCCATGGCCACGATGTCGGCCTGGCCGGAGGCAAGGACCTGTTCGGCAAGCTCCGGCGTGTTGATCGCGCCGAGCGTGACCACCGGCGTTTTCACGCCCGCCGCCTTCACCGCTGCGGCGTATTTCACATTCACGCCGTGCGGCAAAAACATGGTCGGATGGGTGCGCACGGCCTGCGCCTCCTCGGGGTCGAGACCGGCGGAAACGTGGATAAAGTCCACCTTGCCGTCGATCATCCTGGCAAACTCCACGGCCTCGTCGATCTGCAGCCCGCCCTCGATCTCCTCGCAGCCGGACATACGGTATTCGATCAGGAATTTATCGCCCACCCGCTCGCGCACACGGTCGATGACCATGAGGGGGAATCTGGCGCGGTTTGCAAGACTGCCGCCGTAGCCGTCCGTGCGCTTGTTGTAATACGGCGAGAGAAACTGGCCCA
>CAYROZ010000006.1:0-29584 GCA_964426125.1 uncultured Oscillospiraceae bacterium | reverse complement strand
GCTATACGGGCGAGAACACCGCCGAGATTCAGTGCCACGGCTCTCCTGCCGTTTTGCGGGCGGCGCTCGATGCCGTGTTTGCACTTGGTGCAAGGCAGGCACTCCCGGGCGAGTTTACAAAGCGTGCGTTTTTGAACGGGCGCATGGATCTGGTGCAGGCGGAGGCTGTGATCGACTTGATCGATGCCCAGACCCCGCAGGCCGCGAAGCTCGCCGCCTCGCAGCTCGACGGCGCCATAAGCCGCCGCACCGACGGAATCTACGATTCGCTCACTGCCATCTGCTCGCACTACCACGCCGTGCTCGATTACCCGGACGAGGACATCGAACCGTTCGAGCTCGACGATTACCGCCGCACACTCACGGATGCGCAAGCCGCACTGAAAGCCCTGCTTGCCACCTGGCAGCGCGGCTCGCTGGTGAAAAACGGCGCGGCTACCGCGATCATCGGGCCGGTGAACGTGGGCAAAAGCTCGCTTTTAAACGCGCTGCTCGGCTACGAGCGCGCCATCGTGACCAGCCACGCCGGTACCACGCGCGACACCTTGGAGGAAAAGGCCGTGCTGGGCGGCGTTCTGCTGCGCCTTACGGACACCGCCGGCCAGCGGGAAACGGACGACCCTGTGGAGCGCATCGGCGTGGAGCGTGCGCAAAAGGCCGCGCAGAGCGCCCGGCTGGTGCTCGCCGTGCTGGACGGCTCAAAGCCGCTGGACGAGGGCGGCCGCGCCATTTTGGCCGAGGCCGAGCGGGCGGAGCGCGCCATCGTTCTTTTAAACAAATCCGATCTGCCGCACGCCTTTGAGCTTGCCGGCGCGCTGCGGATCAGCGCCAAAACGGGCGCGGGACTCGACGCGCTGGAAGCGCGCGTGGCAGAGCTGTTTCCGCCGGAGGAGGGCACGAGCGCCGGAGAGGTGCTCACAAGCGCCCGCCAGGCCGACGCCGTTTCGCGCGCGCTGGATTATCTGGCCCAGACCCTCACCGCCATGGACGCGGGCTTTGCCCCCGATGCGGTGCTCACGGAGCTGGAGGGCGCACTGTTCGCGCTGGGCGAACTTTCTGGCCGCCGTGTGCGCGAGGATGTGACAAATGGCATTTTTGCGCGGTTTTGCGTGGGAAAATAACACGACCCGACAACAACCAACGCCCACCGGTCTGTTCTTTTGACTGGTGGGTGTTTTCCATTGTGTTTTGCGCGCGAAGGTGCTATGATACTGCTAATTACCAAAAGGAGAGAGTCATGAAAGTCATCGAAAGTTCCGATAAATTAAAAATCGTCCACAGCGACATCCGCGGTCCTGTGTTTGAAAAGGCGCAGGAGATGAGCCGCGCCGGCATCGAGGTGCTCAAGCTCAACACCGGCAACCCCGCCACCTTCGGCTTCACCATGCCCGACAGCGTGAAAACCGCGCTGCTTGAAAACGCCGACAAGGCCGTGGCCTACTGCGACGCCAAGGGTATGCCCGCCGCGCGCGAGGCGCTGTGCCAATATCATCTTTCCCGCGGCCTGCAGGACATCACGCCCGACGACATCTACATCGGCAACGGCGTCAGCGAGCTTGCGCCCATGATCGCAAACAGCATCCTGTCCGCCGGGGACGAGCTGCTCATGCCCGCGCCGAGCTACAGCCTGTGGTCCAACGCCTGCTATCTGGCCGGGGCCAAGCCCGTTTTCTACACCTGCGACGAGCAGTCTGACTGGTATCCCGATCTGGACGACATGGAGAAAAAGGTCACCGACCGCACCCGCGCCATCCTGCTCATCAACCCCAACAACCCCACCGGCCAGGTGTATGCGCCGGAGCTGGTGGAGCGCGTGGCCGAGTTTGCCCGCCGCCACGATCTGCTCATCCTGTCCGACGAGATCTACGACCGCCTCATCATCGACGATGTGCCCTTCCGCTCCACGGCGGCCATTGCGCCGGATGTGCCCGTGGTCACGCTCAACGGCCTTTCCAAAAGCCACATCATCTGCGGCTTCCGCTGCGGCTGGGCCGTTGTGAGCGGTCCGCGCGAGCTCACAGCCCAGCTGCGCGAGTGTTTGGGCAAGCTGTGCGCCATGCGCCTTTGCGGCAACGCCCTGACCCAGCTCGTCATCCCCGCCGCCATGAACGACCCCGAGAGCACCCGCGCCATGCTGGTGCCCGGCGGCCGCATCTATGAGCAGCGCGAGGCCGCCTGCCGCGCGCTCGACCAGCTGGTCGATCAGGGACTGCTGACCTACCGCAAGCCGCACGCGGCGTTTTATGTGTTCCCGAAGCTGTCGGACAAGCTCGGCATCCACGACGACCGGCAGCTGTGCTTCGACCTGCTGGCGGAAAAGCGCATCCTCATGGTGGCCGGCAGCGGCTTCGACTGGCCGGAGCCGAACCACTTCCGACTGGTGCTTCTGCCGGAAGCCGAGCGGCTGTACAAGGCCGTTTTGGACATCGGCGACTTCCTCAGCCACTACAAGCAGGCCTGATTTTATCCAACCGAAAACGCGATCGGCGGAGCGCCCAGCTCCGCCGTTTTTTTCATCCGCTCTCAAAAAGCCGCATATTGGCCTCGATGCGCGCGTCCGCGCCGTATTTTAGCGCCTCGCGGGCACAGGCCGCCGCATAGCCCCGCTCGCCCAGCCGCCACCACGCGATGGATATCAAGTCCCACGGCCGCGGCCCCCAGGCCCGCGGCGTGCTGGTGTAGCTGAGATCGCGGTGTTTGATGTCCAGACAGCGCGTCAAATACCGCACACAGCCGCGCCAGTCCTGTTTTTCATACGCCATGCGTCCCAGCTCCAGCCACGCCTCGCGCTGCTGCGGCGCCTCCGCCGCGGCCCGCAAAAGCCACAGCTCCGCCCGCTCCCCGCTGCCCTTAGCCTCCCAGGCGCACGCAATGCAGCGCATACTGGCCGCGCGTTCCGGCTCCCAGGTGGCAGACGTCATGGCCAAATGCTCCTGCAAGGTGCGGATGCAGTCGTCCCAGCGGCCGCGGAACATATACTCCCGCCCCAGATAATGGCGGCTGCGGTCATCGTTCGGGTCCTCCGCCACACTCTGCTCCAAAAGCGGCAGATAGCCCGCGCGGCTTTTCGTTTCGTCGGGATGATGCTCCAGCCGGATGGGCAGCGCGCACAGCCGCTTCGGCACGGAGTATTCCAAAATTTCATGCACCGGATGCGTCCAGCGGCAAACGCCGGGCGCATGGATCTTTTCATACAGAAACTTCACCCCGTCCGTGCCGTCCGGCTCAAAGCTCCAAACATATTCATACCGCCCGGTGGTCGCGCCCGGCTGCCAGTGCGTTTCGATGGCCTCGCGCCAGCCGGGGCATAAAACCTCGTCCAGATCGGTGCACACGAGCACATCCGCCTCCGGCGGCACCAGCGCCATCGATTCATTGCGGGCCGTGTCAAAGCGCCACGGCTCGATCACGCGCGTTTTCACCCGCGCCCCCAGCGCACGCAGCATGGCCGTCGTGTCGTCCCCGCTTCCGGTGTCAAGCACCGCCACGCCGTCCGCCTCCGCCATGGAGGCCATCCATCGCGCGGCAAAGCGCGCTTCATCCTTTGCGATGGCATACACCCAGATATTCATTCTCCGCGCCCCCTGTTATGCTATGCGCTTGCGCGCTCTTTCGTCCGCCGCCCACGGCACAGCGCGCAGTATCTCTCCTTCTCGAGTTGCGCAGCGCAATTTTTGAGGCAAAAATATTTCTCATCCCGGCTTTTTCGCATTCAGCCAGCTGCCCACCAGGATCGTTGCCAGCAGCAGCGCCGACCCGGCATAGCCCGCCAGCGAGATGTTTTCGTGCAGCAGCAGATAGGAAAAGGCCGCCGTGAACACCGGCTCCGCGCACTGCGTGAGCGCCACCACCGCGCTGGACACGCCGCGCAGCGCCGCATTTTGCAGCCAATAGCATAGACAGCCGCTCGGCAGCGCCAGATAGAGGATCACCAGCCACGCCGAACCCTCGATGCGCCCGAACTGCGGCGCACCGTCGATGCAAAGCGCCATCACCACGCAGGCCAGCGCCGTGAAGGCCAGCTGCGTGAAGCTGACCGCCACCGCCGACAGGCTGTCGAGCCCCTTTTCCCCAAACACCAGCGACCCGGCCACGAACACGGAGCTGCCAAGCGCCAGCGCCTCGCCCCAGCCGAAGGTGAATTTTTCCCCGCCGGAGCAAAGCAGATAAAGCCCCACCAGCGCCGCCAGCTGCACAAAGATCATGCGCTTGTCGTATTTGCCGCCATGCACCAGCACGGCCAGCGGCGGCGTGAACACCACGCCCAGACTCATCAAAAAGCCCGACACCGTGGCGCTCGTGCCATCCAGACCGACGTTAAAGCACACATAGGCCCCGCACATACAAATCGCCGCCGGAAGCCAAGCGCTCGCCTTCACGGCCCGAAGCTCGGCAAAAAGCCGCCGTCCGCCGATCAGGGCCATCGCCGCCGCCGCGATCGTGAACCGCAGCGTCAGACACCAAAGCGGCGTAACGCTGGCATACGCCTGCTTGGTAAGCGGCGTTCCCAGACCATATAACAGCGTTTGCGCCAAAACCAGCAGCACATAAACGCTTTTGGGCGTGTTTCTTTTTTCCATACATCGTCATTATATCGCATCCGCCGCCGTTCGTAAAGCACTTGCCTGCGCGCAGATCTTGCGTTATGATAGTGCCAGCGCCCGACAAGGAGGTCTTTTTATGCACATTCCCGCCGCGCCCACCACCGAATTCGACATTCTTCCCTTCGCCGAAGCCATGGCCCGCAGCGGCCTGACCGGCGGCTATGACAGCGAAAAATGGCTGTATGTGCCGGATTTTTACACCGACTACCGTTACATTCTCGGCACGCGCGGCGAAAAGCCGCTCATCTGCATCGGCATCAATCCCTCCACCGCCGCGCCGGACGATCTGGACAACACGCTCAAATCCGTCCAGCGCATCGCACTGCACAACGGCTACGACAGCTTCATCATGTTCAATGTCTACGCCCAGCGCGCCACGCGCCCGTCCGACATGGAGCACGAGCGCAACGAGGCGCTGCACCGGGCCAACATGGATGCCTTTGACTACATTCTCCGCCTGTCCGACGCCCCGGCGGTGTGGGCCGCGTGGGGCAACATCATCGAGCAGCGCGGCTATTTGAAAGACTGCGTGCAGGATATGATCGCCCTCGGCGAGCAGCACGGCGCGCGCTGGTTCACGGCCGGCAAGCGCTCCGTGAAGGGCCATCCGCACCACCCGCTGTATCTGAAAAAGGACAGCGCGCTCGACGATTTCGACGTGGCGGGCTATGTGCGCGAGTGCCTTTAATTTAACGCTTGCAAAAGCGCAGAAAATGCCTATAATAGGGCGTGTCGCAAGGCGCGGCCCGCCCAGTGAAATCCGGCCCCCGGCCGAGTGAAATATTGCGCTGCAATATGAAATCCGACCTTCGCTCGGGTGAAATCGCGCCCTTGGCGCGGTTGTGGCGTCCCTGCGGGACGACTGGAATAATTTTAGGTTGCTGCAAACGGCTTGCAGCAGCCTCTTGTTTTTGGGGAGAGGAATGCTATGAATCTGTTTCTGGCTGCGGCCATCGCGCTGATCGCGGGGCTGCTGTTTACGCGTGTAACAAACCTTTTTCATCTGCCGGACGTAACGGCGTATCTGATCGCCGGTGTGCTGGTGGGGCCGTATTGTCTGGGTCTGCTCGGCGTGCCGGGACTGGGCTTTGCCTCCGGCGAGCAGGTGGAGGCCCTGAGCTTCATCTCCAACACCGCGCTCGGCTTCATCGCCTTTTCCATCGGCAGCGAGTTCCGGCTTTCCAGTCTCCGTCAAACAGGCCGTCAGGCGCTCGTGATCGGCGTTTTGCAGGCGCTCATCACCTGCGTGGTGGTGGATCTTGCGCTTTTGGCCGTGATGCCGCTGCTGGGCAGCACGCTCTCGCCCGCCGGATGCATCACGCTTGGCGCCATCGCCACGGCCACGGCCCCGGCCGCCACGCTGATGGTGGTGCACCAGTACAAGGCCAAGGGCCCCGTGGTGGATGTGCTGCTGCCGGTCGTGGCGCTCGATGACGCGGTGGGTCTGGCGGTGTTCTCCATCTCCTTCGGCGCGGCGCAGGCCATGAGCGCCGGGGCGCTGAATCTGGCGGCCATCGTGCTCGAACCGCTGCTGGAGATCGTTTTGTCTCTGGCGCTCGGCGCGGTCATGGGCGAGATACTCACGCGCATCGAGGCCCTGTTCCACTCCAACCGCAACCGCATGGCGCTCATCGTGGGCTTTGTGCTGCTCACGGTCGCGCTCAGCCAGCTGGAATTCACCGTCGGCAGCGTGAACATCGGCTTTTCCACGCTTCTGGTGTGCATGATGCTCGGCACGATCTTCTGCAACCGCTGCCCGCTGTCGGAGGAGCTGATGGACAAGTCCGACAAATGGACCAGCCCGCTGTTCGCGCTGTTTTTCGTGCTGTGCGGCGCAGAGCTGGAGCTGAGCGTGTTCACAAAATGGACCGTCGTGGTGATCGGTCTGGTTTACATAATTTCTCGCTGCATCGGCAAATACTTCGGCGCGCGCTGGAGCTGCCAGCTGGTGAAAACCGAGCCGCAGGTGACCAAATGGCTGGGCATCACGCTGTTTCCGCAGGCCGGTGTGGCGCTGGGAATGTGCGTCACGGTGGCCAACTGGGGCGCGGAGGGCGCGCTGATCCGCAACATCATTTTGTTCTCCGTTTTGATCTACGAGCTGTTCGGCCCGGTCATGACCAAGATCGCACTGACCAAGGCCGGCGACATCCGCCCCATGAGCCCGGAGGTGGCCAACCGCCGCGCCGACGCGCTGAAAGCCGCGGAGGAAAAATAAAGTCGATATGCAAAAGCCCGACACGGTCCATGCCGTGCCGGGCTGTTTTTATGTTCAGTTTTCCTTTTTCTTTTTCACAACGACCGCCGTGCCGCCGCACGCCGCCAGCAGAACGACCGCCCAGAGCACCAGATGGCTCTCATCGCCAGTCTTGGGGGCGTTGGTTTTGTTGCCATTCGGCTTGGTGGCCTCCGTATCGATCTGCGACTGCACCACTTCCGCCAGTGCAAACGGGCTGAAGCCGCTCACTACGAAGCTTGCGTACCACACACCGGCTTCATCTTTCACCAGCTGAACTGGCAAAAGCACCTCCGTACCATCCGCTCCATAGTGTACCAGACGCACTTTCTGCGCATCCATCGCCTCCGGCACCGCGAGGGTGATATAAACAGGCACTGTTAGTGCCGACGCATTTGCCACGCCGGACAGCGCGATCTCAAGATACACGGCGTTTTCATCCGAAAGGCCACTCGGAAGTGTCAGCGCCTGTTTCGCCACATCAATGGTCAAAACAACATCTGCGCCGGTCGCTTTCAGATCATTCAGCCGCGCGCCCACGACCGTCACCTGGTCGGACACACCGGCTTCTGCGGCTTCCTCCGTGACAACCACGGTGAAGCTGCCATCAAGCTTCTCCTCAAGCTCCTTTATCTTCTCGATGACTTCCGCGCTGTCTTTGCCGCTCATCGCCTCAGATAGGGTCTCCCCGTCAATTTCCTGCACCGCGTCGCGAATATCCTCCGCCGTGGCATCCGCGTCGATCTTATCCAGCGCTTCCGCCACCGTGAGGCGGGCAATTTTCTCCGTCTTGGTCCCGGTGCAAACCGAGCAGGTATAGGTCTTTTCTCCTTCTTCCTTTGTGGTGGGCGCCAAAGTCACCACACCTTCATCCCAGCTGTGATCGAGCGTCGCGACATCCTCCGTCTTGGTCTCGCGGCAAACCGAGCAGGTATAGGTCTTCACGCCCTTTTCGGTGCAGGTCGGCTCGGTGGTCACAGCGCCGTCGTCCCAATCATGCCCGAGCGCCGGGACGTCCTCCGTCTTGGTCTCGCCGCAGTCCGTGCAGGTATAGGTCTTCACACCCTTTTCCGTGCAGGTGGGGTCAGTGGTCACCTCGCCCTCATCCCAGCTGTGAGCCGGGGATGTGTTGGTTGCGAGAAGGCTCATATTCGAGCCGTCATAGCTGTAAGCCATGATATAGTATGTTTTACCGGCTTCCGCCATGAAGCTGGCAGGAGTCTCATTGCACACCTCTTCCTGCTCGCCGGTTTCGTCGTTGTAGTCCAAGTAGACGCTTCTACTCCCCCACGCCACTTGCGCACCGGTAGAATCGATAACAAACACCATACCTTCTCCGTCTGTAATGCGCAGTTCATATTCCCCATCACCTGTCGGCTCGAAGCTGCAATATGTGGTCCCTTCCGAATCGAGCTGTTTGACCTTTCCATCTTCCAGCGTCTCAAAGTCTCGCTCCGGGGCAACAAAATGCTTCACTGCGCCGCGGGCAACCACTTCCTCTCCACCGTAACCCCTCTTGGCCACCACCGCACAATAATAATAAGTCACGCCGGGAATAAGCAGTGACCACTCCGACACATTCGCCGAGCCACCCTTACTGGTCCAGGCTTCCACACCGTCACAGATATAGCCGGTTGCGGCCACAGTTGCTATGCTGGCAAGAGCCTCCTCGCTCAATGCCACATAAATCTGGCCGATGCACTGGCCCGTCGTGAACGGCTTGGTAAAGGTTCCGGAAACCGTCACACTGCTGCCGCTGATCGACGCATTGCCTGTCACCGCCTTAAACTCCGTCAGCGCCGCTTCTTTGCTCAGCGTGAACGACAGAGCGGTACTGCCCTGGCTTTGCACTTCGATATAATACGTCTGTCCGGCCGTTGCCACAAAGCTCGCCAAGCCAGCGTAGACACCCACATTTTCCTCAGACAGGTAATCGAGTTCCAGTACATCGCCGGTAGAAACATAGACACGCACCATGCCTGCCTCATCGTAGTTCAGCGAGTAAACCCCATCCGCCGTCGGCGTGAAGCTGTAGTAAGCAGTTGTACCAGCGGCCACGGTTTTGTTTTGCCCGACCTGAATGGTTTTAACGCCATCCGTTGGCCCCACGAAACTCTTTACTTCACCGGTAACAACGTCATGATCGTCTGCATCTTCAATGACCGCATAGTAATAATAGGTCACGCCGGGAAGAATCTCAGCATGCGATTCCCGATCCATCGTCCAGGAAACCACATTGCTGGACAATGCTTCCCTGTAGTTCATCCCATAGCCGCTGTAATGCTCTTCGAAATCTGTGCTATAGCGGAGGAGGCATCCATATGCCGCTTCCGTCTCCGGCTTGGTAAAGCTGCCGGAAATCGTGACAACGCCGTTTTCGATCACAGCGTCGCCCGTGACGGCCGCGTATCCCGCCGTGTCGCCGTCAAGCGCCGGAGCTTCGGTCTCCACGTTGGCCAGAGCCGCCGCTTCCGCCGCAGGTTCCTCCGATGCCGCGGGCACATCTGTCTCCTCTACCGCCTCCTCGACCGGCTCCTCGACCGGTTCGGCGGCAAGGGCCGGCTCGTCGCTGGCAGCCAGGGCCGTCATGGGAAGCAGTCCCACACACAGCAGCAGAGCCAGAAGTGCACAAAGCAATCTTCTTTTCATATACATTTCCTCCAGTTTTTGCATTTTAGCAAAAACCAGTATACCCTGCCGCGCCCTTTATTTCATTGACTGACATCAAGATTTATGTATTTTTTTGTTAGAAATTCAATTTTTTCTGCACAAAACACGGATGCTCCGCCATGGCGCAGAGCATCCGATCTTTTTCAGCTTCTTCGATTGACATAGTAGGTCGCCGTGGCGGTGGCAACGGGCGTATCCTCGCTTCCGGGCGTCCACAGCCGCGCCGTGGCGGAATCGATGGTGAAGCCCGCCTTCACGCACTCCGCGCGGCAGTAAAGCTCCTCGCCCAGCCGCGCCGGGGAGAGATAGGTCACGTCCATGTGGATCGTGGGCGTAAGCTTGCCGCCGGAGAAATAGCGGCTGACAAGGCCCATCACCATGTCCGCCACCGTGGCGGTCACGCCGCCGTGGAGCTGGTCGTTTGGATTGACCATCCAGCGCTCCACTCTTACCGCCAGCGTGAGCGCGCGGTGTTCATAATCGCAGCACACCACGCGGGGCTTGAGCAGCGCGTTCATCGTTCCGGCGCAATCGGCATACAGGCGCTCAAAATAAAGCGCGAACGCCCGTTCCATGCCGGCTTGGTCATGGAGTGTTTCCGGCGGTATCACGATCATTTTCTCTCGTCTCCTGTGTCTGCGCGGCATCCACCGCAACAGCGTCATCCCACACATACATCGCGTCCAGATCCACATCGCCCTCAATGCCGGGCACGGAGCCGGTGAAGCTGTACTGCCAGTAGTCGTGGTCGTAATAGTAAAGCGGCTTTTCGCCGGGCCCGGCGTACCAGAAGCAAAGCCCGTCCAGCGCGTCGAGATCGTAGTAATTGTAGGCGTTATGCAGATTGGTGTAAACGCCGGGGGTATAGCCCGCCGACTCGATCAGCCGGCAGTATTCCAGCGTGCATTCCGTTAGCGTTTCGCCATCCATACCGTCCGTGCGGGCCGTGTCTGTGCCGATGAACTCCCAGTCGAAGAAGACCGGCAGCTGCAATTCATAGTCCTCCAGCAGCTTCACCGTGTAAACGGCCTCCTCCGCCGCCTCGATCACGCTGATCGCCTGCGAGAAGAAATACACGCCCACATCCAGCCCCGCCGCCTGCGCGCCCTCGATGTTCGCGCGGAAGCTGTTGTCCTCGTTCAGCGAGCCGCCGCTGTAGCCGCGCCAGCCGCAGCGGATCATGGCAAAGCGCACGCCGGAATCGGCCACCGCCTGCCAGTCGATCGCGCCCTGATGGTCCGAAACGTCGATGCCGCGCACAAGGCTCAGCCCCGTGCCGTTGTAGGCCGCCGCCGTGTTGGACACGGCGAAGGCATTGCGGTCGGCCGAAAAGGGCTTTAAAATTTCCGACTCCACGATCCATATCGTGCCGCCGAGGCCGTCCGGCACCTCCACCATGCCCTCATGGGGATCCGGCGTGGCTGTGGGCACGGGCACGGGCGTCACGATCGGCGCGGGCTCTTTGCTTTTGCAGCCGGTCAGCGCAAGCAGCAGCGCCGCCGACAAAACCATACAAATAATATATCTTTTCATGCCGATACCATACCACAAACGCCCTCCAATTGCAATCCGCCGCCTTTTTCCAGTCTATGTCCCCGCCGTACGGGTGTATGCAAAAAGCCGGAAGCGCTCTGCCTCCGGCCTCTAAATTCGTGTATTCGCGTGATCGTCATTCGAAACAACCCTTGCCGCACTCCTGAATATCCTCCAATTCAGACCAATCGAATGTGTCAACGCGAACCGCTTGGCTTCCAGTATATCGCATGCCAACAGAAAATGCCAGAGGCGTACTGCCTCTGGCGTTTCGTTTACCCTGCTGCATCCAGCATATTTTCGATATAGATGCCATACCCCCGCGTCATTGACGAGAACATGGGTCACAGCGCCCACAATTCGCCCATTTTGGAGCACAGGGCTCCCAGACACGAGTGACTGTCATTAGGGACAACAATTTTACTGCATATACTTCCTTTACTTTTCTTCTATACTCGGCGGCTGTGGCACTTCCAACGTTTTTTATGTTCGCATTTGCTGAACCCATTTTCAGTAAGCTGATAGTTTTTGAGCAGCTCGATCAAATCCAGACCACTATGATGCTGGAGATACTCGGCACAGCCTGCCGCAGGATTGCGTATATATTTTTGATTCATCTCAACCTTTAATATCTGAACCAGTTGTTCCATCTTCTCCGGAAGTATTTCATAATGAGAATCATCCGCCATTTCCACATCGAAACTGTATTTTGTGAAATTGCCCTCCTCATCCATATACGAACTCAAAAAATACGTCCTGCTTTCTTCCAGCTGATAGGTTCTTCGAAAAATCTTCAACGATGGATCCCAGGCGATCCTGTCTGCGCCTATGCCCTGATCATAATTCTTTGCACCAAACCGCCGGACAAGATCTGTGAGATAAGCGAAGCCTTCCGTACCGTGGCCCAAACGGAATTTTACCGTGATCCAGTGACCAAAGCAGCTGACATCCACTGTGATATCCGTTTCCTTTATTTTGGCTTGGATGATAATGTCTTTGTAATCCAGACTTGAAAACCAGGAGCCATACATCGCCCTGGCTTCTTTTTCAGCTTTGTCTATATCTCTCATGCAGTTTTCAACAAAAGATTCCAGCGTATCGTAAGAATTCCCGTAAGCTACAGTTCCTGTATGAGAAATTTCCGAACATCCGCCGCCGATCGATATCCACGTGATCAAGCCGCCCATGTCAAGTATATGTTTTCCAAGGTTTGCTGCTTCCCGAAACGCCCATGGCAGTTCCGGATAAGCAAGATCTTCTTTTTTCTCAGAGAGCAGACCCCCTGATTTATCAAAATTGTATATGTATGTTCCATCGGAAACAATCCCATCCCGGATGAACACATATTTGCTGCGTACTTCGGAAACAGCCGTCTTTTCCTCCGCAACCGACACAGTCGATTCCCCATTCGCTATGTTGCGCTTCGGGTCTCTCTTCGGCTCGCTTCTTTTGAGCTTAAAACCCAGCCGGCAAATCAAGCCGTTGACAAGCGCAAAAACTATAAAGCCCATCAATGCGAACAGGCGCTCTGCCAATGTCACATCGTCCGCAATAAAAGCCACAGGAATGCATATTATACCGTCAATACAGAGGAACCCGGCGAAAATAATCAGAATCCACCCAATTGTCTTTTTCATTCTTCGTTTCCTCCTTTTTCTGTTTCATCATAGCATACAATATCGAAAAAAGACAGGGGACAAAATCCGCCCCCCGTCAAAAATTCACCCCGCTGCTTCCAGCATATTCTCGATATAGATGCCATACCCCCGCGTGGGGTCATTGACGAGAACGTGGGTCACCGCGCCGACGAGCTTGCCGTCCTGAATGATCGGGCTGCCGCTCATCCCCTGCACGATGCCGCCCGTGAGCGCGAGCAGGGTCTCATCCGTCACACGCAGATCCATCTGCGCCCCGGCTGCGCGGCTGATCTCCACCGTGTAGCGCTCCACGCCGGCCGCCGTGACGCTCGAGAGGATATACGCCGGCCCCGCGCTCACCTCGCCCGCCGCCGCCACGGGGATCGCCTCGCCCAAGGGCGCCGCAGACTCCAGCGTGCCGAACACACCGCAAAGCGTGTTGCGCTCCACCGAGCCGATGGGCGCCGTCATATCAAACACACCCGAAAGCGCGCCCGGCGCGCCCGCGAGCCCCGGCTGCACATCCACAATGCGCGCCGGACTGATGCTGCCGCCCGCCAGCGGGAGCACCGCGGCGGTTTGGCTGTCCGTCACGGCATGACCCAGCGCGCCGAAGCGCCGCGTTTGCGGGTCGTAATACGTCATCGTGCCCACACCGGCCACGCCGTCGCGCAGCCAGAGACCGAGGCGCGTGCCCTCCGCATTTTGCACCGGGGTGAGCGCAAGCGTGATCGTTTCGCCGCCGCGCTGCACCGTTACATCCGTCGCCTCCGTGCCAAGCGCGGCCGCCGTTTGCGCAAGATCGGCCGCCGTTTCGGTCGGCTTGCCGTCCAGGGCCGTGATGATGTCGCCGGGGCGAAGGCCCGCATCCCTGGCCGGATGCGCGGTCGTGCCGTCCGGCAGCGTTACATCCATCGTGTCCACCACAAGAACGCCGTCCGTGTTCATTTGTATCCCCACCGCCGTGCCCATGGGCACCAGCAGCTGCGCAGCATACGCCCGCCCGCTCAGCGCCGCGCACAAAAGCAGCAGCAAAACCGCCGCACGCGGTGCAAACTTTCGTAATTTTCCCATAAGATCTCCCTTCCTTTCGCCGCCACAGTCATTATGCGGCGCAGGAAGCGGCATAACCGCGCAAAAATCTTGCCGGATTTCCAGCACCGCCGCAAAGCCCGCCGCCGCGGCGCGGATGAAAAAGCGGAAATTTTTACGCGAAATTTTTGTTTTTCGTCTTTATTGTGTCCGCGCGGGAGGATAATCAGCAGATTTTTGCCTCCAAGTACTTTACCTATCTGCCCACGGAGGAAGAACTGAAACAAGAATTGCGGCTTGATGATTTCCGTAAGCTGGACGATTGAACATGGGTGAGCAATAAAACCTGCTCCAACCACAGAGATAGTAAACCGGTCTGTTTAGCTTGAAAAAACAATGGTAGACACGAAGGTGCCTACCATTATTTTGTGTCAGTATAGGAACCAGAAGCAATAACATAGCGCAAAAACATACCATCGAAACAGATGTCTACTGCCTAAACGCTGCGTTTACGACTCCCACAAGCTCCTCTGGTTTATTGTATTTGATCTTTGCGTAAATATCCATCGTTGTTTTGCTGTTCTCATGTCCGGCCAAGTACTGAACCGTTTTGGGATCAACCCCGGCATAAAGCAAATTGGTAATGTATGTATGACGGAGCTGATGCGGTGTCACTTGAAAATCGATGCTATACACAATATTGGGCTTGTTTTTCTGGTGACTGCCCAACGAAGGATTGACCACGCGCTTGATACTTTGCCCATTGACATACTTGTAGTAGGCTCTTTCCTTTGCAGTGCGAACCTCAACATACCTCCAGATACTCCGAAACTGAGAACATGACAACGGCGAACCTTTACTGTCTGAGATTACAAAGGCAGAGTCGGAGGTCGCTTTTGCTTCCCGAAGACACTTGACCAAGCATTGCGGGATGGGAACATCGCGTTTTGCAGCTTTCGTTTTTAGTACGGTTGAGATCTCCGGATGGTTGTTTGTGGTGCGCCATGCTCTCCGCACAGAAATGTACGGTGTAGCCGCATCGAGGTGGACACAGTCCCACTGAAGCGCCAAAATCTCCTCCCTGCGCAAGCCGGAATACAATCCAATCATGATGAACACATACGGAGGAAGCTCACGGACGGTATCTAATAGCACCCGCGCTTGTTCATCTGTCAGCGAATCCTTCTTCCTGGTTTTCTTCCCACCTTTTCCGAAAACACCGGCTGACGGGTTATAATCAAGCAATTGGTTGCGTTCTGCTGAATAGAAAATGCACTTGAAAAGCATATTGACTTTGTTATATAAGCCCTCCGACATTTTTGATACCGGTACAAGCGCAAGGCGTATATCATCGGCGGTCACTTCAGACATATACATATCGCCCAAGGACTTGACTATGTAGTTGTTTACCGCGCTTGTATACCCCCGTAGAGTGCCGACGGATATCGTTGCAGACTTCATATACAGCCACTTCTCGCAATAATCCGCAATAGTCGGGTTTTCTCTGCGGAAGATTATATCTTTTACCTGTCGTCGAGCCTCCAGTTCCTTTTTATACAATTCCTCACGGGTCGTGGCATATAAGGACATCTGCTTTCCGTCCGCATCCATGATCCTCGTTCTGAAATATGGATTACCACCTCTCATGACAGTCCCATATTGAGGAATATTCGGTTTTCTCGTGGCCATAACTTTGCTTCCTTTCTTGACATATGAGTCGCCGCTGTGCTTGGTTCTTTTTTATCAGATGTCAAGCAATTCATCAAAGGTGCAAAAGCAAGGAGGCAGGACATGTTCTTTGTCCTTTACATGGATAATGATGCGCTTGTTTTTTGGCATTCCCTGCAACACAGGTAAAGCAGCCGTAAAAAAGCAGACATGGAATCTTATGATTTCCGTGTCTGCTTACTTGGTCTAAACTGAGCTATCCCATAGAGCAAAGGCTCCACCCATTGCTCTGACAACTTCATCCGGACGATTGTATTTCACCTTAGCGTAGATATCCATCGTGATTCTACTGCTCTCATGTCCGGCCAAATACTGAACTGTTTTGGGGTCTACCGATGCGTGAATTAGATTGGTAATGTATGTATGCCGCAGTTGGTGGGGTGTCACCTCAAAATCAAGGCTGTATACCACATGACCATTATGCGCCGCCTTTTCACCCAGTTTCGGTGTGACGATATGTTTTATTTTCTTACCGTTTTCATAGCGATAATAGTATCGCTCTTTCGTTGTCCTTGTAACAACATACTGCCAGAGCCGCTTAAACTGTGTGTAGGACAGCGGATCTCCATCCCGATTTGCAACCACATACTCCGAAGTGGAATTGTCTTTTGCTTCACGCAGGCATTTAGCCAATCGGTCAGGTAGAGGCACATTGCGTTCGGCAGCCTTGGTTTTCAGTTCGGTAAGGATAACCGGACGGTTGTGTTCTGTGTGCCACGCTCTGCGCACAGTCAAATATGGTGCATCCGTATCCAGATATAGCGGATGGAGTCGAAGATCGTGATGCTGGTCGTGCCGCCGCGCGTTGGCGTGAGAACCTGCACCGCGATGGTGCCGTCCGCCGCGAACGCCTCCGCCGGAGCGGAGAGGGTCAGCGTTGCACCAGACACGGAGAACGCCACGCCGTCCGCCGAGAACTTGAAATGCTCCTCCAAGTAGGTTTTGCCGGAATACCAAGTACTCGCGGCGCAGTCGCTCGTGTCCGTGAGCGTGACGGTGTAAAGGCCGCTCGCGGCATCATAGGTCAGCTCGATGGGATTGGCCGCCGCCGCGCTTTCCGAATTATATGTGAAGCTCGGCTTCGCGCCGTGGATCCACATACAGTCGCGCACGCGGTCGAAGGTGTTCCAGCACGAGCTGTAGCAGCTGTCGTACAGGTGCATACCGTTGTAGATGTTGCCGGTGCCGCGCCCGCGCTCGTCCATCTGGCCGTGCATGATCGACCACACAGCGCATTGCACGCCGGAAAACGCGCCCGCGCTGCCGTCCAGGTCTTTGTAGTATTGGCCGTACAACATGGCTTTGGCAAGGCCGGTTCGCTGCGATGAGCTGAGCGCGTTCCACTTCGATTCGCCGCTGCTCGCAACCCATTTATTCTTCGGGTAGGTGCTTCGCGCGGACAGGCAGTAGCAGTCGTAATAGGCGCCGGACGAGCTGAAATAGTCGGTGTGCAGGTCAGCGGTGACATAGGTCGCGGCCGCGTCGCCGAATGGACTGCCGACATACAGCGGGCCAAGCGTGCCGGTTTTGCTGCCATAGTAGATGGTTCCGCCGCCCCACCAGCCATAGTTATACCGCACGGTGCTGTCCGAACCGAAGTCCGCCAGCAAAGCGGGCGTATCGGGAACATGGATGACCTCCGCCAGCCCCGCTTCCTCGATGATCTCCGCCACGGCGATGCCGCCACTTTCGCCGCCCGTTTCCGTGCCGTCCTCAAATGTGATGACATACGCCGCCGCGCCAACGACGCCACCGGCGTTCACGGCGGCGTAATCCACCGCCTCTTGCAGCAGCGCCAGATACCCATCCGGCAGCGCGGCATTGACCTCGGCTTGCGCCGCTTCGGACAAGTTATTCCAGTCCATGGCGGAGAACACGAGCTGCTCATAGTTGGATTCATCTGCCGCCGTATAGATGTACTCCGCCGCCTCGGTCACTTCGAGATACGGGCTGTCTCCCGGCATGAGGTAGTAGTTGATGTAGTCTCTTGCACTTGGGTCTGCTTCGGCGGTCGGCGCTTCGGTTTCCTCGGTGCTTTCCTCGGTGATCTCCTCCGAAGCATCCGTTTCGATCTCCCCGCTTCTCGCCATCGCCGCCCTGCCAAGCAGCAGCAGACACATAAGCAGCAGCGTCAGTTTTCGTTTCATGTGGGTCATGGGTGTCCTCCTTTGTGTGATAAATTTAGCCGCCTCTTTGGTAAGGATGGCGACCATTTACGGATATAAAAAACGCCCATTCTTCTTACGGAACAGGCGGTTGTGTGGAAACTGATTCAATTGACGGACTACAGGATAGCCAAGATTTTCAGGATAAGGTCGTCCACGCAATCCGTATAGCGATCTTGCTGTTGTAGTTTGTTCTTAAAACGAATGAGACTCAGTAAAGCAAACCTTATCTCTCCATTGCTTAGATAAAGGTAATACTTTTTTCTTTTCATCTGCATCCCCTCCTTGCGCGCTCATCATACAGGAGTACGATCCGTTTTTCTAATGTGCGATTACAGATAAGTTGCGAAAGAATTGGTCAAATCCTTTCAAAATCATTGAACCCCCCTTTCAGCGTTTTCGCCCCGAATTTCCGGCAAAAGGAGGGCAAATCTTATCCCGAAAAACGATCCTTTTGACCTCCAAATTGTCCTTTTTGTTAACACATACGGGGCAAAAATGGGGGTAGAATTGCGTTTTGCCCACTAGTTAACACAAAAAAATCGGGTCAGAACGGGTCAAATCTCGCCAAAACGGGGCCAAGCGGAACAAAGCCAATAAGTACAGAAAAGCCCCGAAATCCGCAGATTTCGGGGCTTTTGATGCGTTTTGAGTTGTAAAATCGCGTTCGATCAGCGCTTGGAGAACTGAGGAGCGCGGCGGGCGGCCTTGAGGCCGTATTTCTTACGCTCTTTCATGCGCGGATCGCGGGTGAGGTAGCCGGCAGACTTCAGAGTCGCGCGGTAGCTCTCGTCCACGAGCAGCAGGGCACGGGCGATGCCGTGGCGGATGGCGCCGGCCTGGCCGGTCACGCCGCCGCCGGAAACGGTGGCTTCGATGTCGACCTTGTCGCTCGTAGCGGTGGCCACGAGGGGCTGGCGGACAATGAGCTTGAGGGTGTCAAGGCCGAAGTAGTCGTCGATGTCGCGGCCATTGATGGTGATGACGCCGGTGCCGCCGGGGATCAGATGCACGCGGGCCACGGAGGACTTTCTGCGGCCGGTGCCGTAGAGGTAGGGGCGCTTGGATTTATAGGTAGCCATGTTCTCGTTCCTCCTTAACCTTCGTAGACCTCAGGCTTCTGGGCCTGATGGATGTGCTGCTCGCCGCGGAAAATGCGCAGACGGCGCAGCTGATGCTTCGCCATGGCGTTTTTCTGCAGCATGCCGCGCACGGCGATGCGCATGGCCAGCTCGGGCTTTTCCTTCATCAGGCGGGAGTACTGCGTTTCGTGCAGACCGCCGGGATAGCCGGAGTGGGTGCGATAGTACTTCTGCTCAAGCTTCTTGCCGGTGAGCACAGCCTTCTCGGCGTTGATGATGACGACGAAATCGCCGCAGTCAACGTGGGGCGTGTAGTCGACCTTGCGCTTGCCGCGCAGCAGGTCGGCAGCGACGACGGCGGTCTTGCCCAGGGGCTTGCCGGCGGCGTCGAGGACGTACCACTTGCGGACGACTTCGGCAGGTTTTACCATAGTCGTGGACATATTCTTTCCTCCGCTGTATTAAAAAATTTTTTGACATTTTCATGCACGCTGTATAAACTGGGTTCGACCCAGCGCGCCCTACTTTTATACCACTTGGCCGCGCGGGTGTCAACACCTAATTTAAGAAAAAAGATTCGCGCTCGTTTTTGCTCCGTTTTTCTTCGATTTGCTCAAATTATCTCAAAACCAATTTTACGAATCGGGTGGCACTTTATGGACGATCTGAATAAATTCTGCGGACTTGTTCGCCGCTGCATGGATGACTACGGCATGATCGACGCCGGCGACTGCGTGGCGGTGGGCGTTTCCGGCGGCAAGGATTCGCTGCTTTTGCTGGCGGCGCTGGCGCGGCTTAGCCGCTATTATCCCAAGCCCTACACGCTCACGGCCATCAGCTGCGATCTGGGCTTTGAGGGCATGGACTTCGCGCCCGTGGCGGAATTTTGCCGCGCGCTGGACGTGCCCTTTGTGCTCGTGCCCACGGATATCCGTGAGATCGTGTTCGATGTGCGGCAGGAGGCAAATCCCTGCTCGCTGTGCGCAAAGCTGCGCAAGGGCGCACTGATGACGGCGGCGAAAGAGGCCGGATGCAACAAGGTCGCTCTCGGGCATCATTTTGACGATGCGGTGGAGACCGTGATGATGAATCTGCTGTTTGAAGGGCGCATCGGCTGCTTCTCGCCTGTGACCTATCTTGACCGCAGCGGCATGGTGCAGATCCGCCCCATGCTGTATGCCGGGGAGCAGCGCGTGCGGCAGTTGGTGGAAAAACTTGCGCTGCCCGTGGTGAAAACCACCTGCCCCATGGACCGCACCTCGAAGCGCAGCGAGATAAAGGCCCTGCTCTCCGAGCTTTCCGCGCGCTACCCCGACATCAAAACCAAGATATTCGGCGCCGTGCAGCGCGCGCCGCTGGACGGATGGGAGACGAAGCGATAACATTTCCATATATTTTTCGTGGACAAGGCCGCGAAATGTGCATATACTATCCCTGCAGAAAGAGATATCGCGCATCCCCGCTGAAAGGCAGAGCACACGCTCTGCCTTCTTTTTTGGCCGCTTGCAATTTGGAATATTATCGGCTATACTATATATTCGATTAAATATCGACTGTAATACACAATATTTCGTGAATCGGGAGGAGTTTTCCCGCATGGCCAAACGCAAAACAGAGCAATACAGCAACGAGAGCATCGTGCTTCTCGAAGGCGCCGATCGTGTGCGCAAGCGCCCCGCCGTGATCTTCGGCTCGGACGGACTGGACGGCTGCGAGCATTCCGTTTTTGAGATTCTATCCAACTCCATCGACGAGGCCCGCGAAGGGCATGGCGATCTGATCACCATCACCCGCTTTACGGACGGCTCCGTGAGCGTGGAGGATTTCGGACGCGGCTGCCCCGTGGACTGGAACGCGAACGAAAAACGCTACAACTGGGAGCTGGTGTACTGCGAGCTGTACGCCGGCGGCAAATACAAAAACAACGAGGGCGAAAGCTACGAATACTCGCTGGGCCTGAACGGTCTTGGCGCGTGCGCCACGCAGTATGCCTCGGAATATATGGACGTGACCGTCTGGCGCGACGGCTTCCGCTACGATCTGCACTTTGAAAAAGGTGAGATCGCGGGCGAGATGAAAAAAGGCCCCGCCGACCGCAAGAAAACCGGCACCACCCACCACTGGAAGCCCGACCGCGAGGTGTTCACGGACACCGACATCCCCGTGGACTGGTTCCGCGAAACGCTGCGGCGGCAGGCCGTTGTGAACGCGGGGGTCACGTTCCGCCTGCGCATCCAAAATGGCCGCAGCTTTGAAACGGAGGACTATGTTTATGAAAACGGCATCCTCGACTATGTTTCGGAGCTTGCCGGCGAAACGCCGCTGACCGCGCCGGTATTCATCGAAACCGAGCGCCGCGGCCGCGACCGTGCGGACAAGCCCGAATATAAGGTCCGCCTTTCGGCCAGTTTCTGCTTCTCGCGCGAGGTGCAGCGCATCGAGTATTACCACAACTCCTCGTGGCTGGAGCATGGCGGCGCGCCGGAAAAGGCAGCGAAGCTCGGCTTCGTATATGCCATCGACGCGTATATCAAGAAAATCGGCAAATACCAGAAAAACGAATCGAAGATCTCCTTCCAGGACGTGCAGGACTGTCTCGTTCTGGTGACAAACTGCTTCTCCACCCAGACAAGCTACGAAAACCAGACCAAAAAAGCCATCACCAACCGCTTCATCCAGGAGGCCATGACCGACTTTTTCAAAGAGCGGCTGGAGATCTGGTGCATCGAGCACAAGGCCGAAGCCGACCGCATGGCCGATCAGGTGCTCGTGAACAAGCGCTCGCGCGAGCAGGCCGAGCGCACCCGCCTGAACATCAAGAAAAAGCTCACCGGCTCCATGGACGTGGTAAGCCGCGTGGAGAAATTTGTGGACTGCCGCTCCAAGGACCCCGACGAGCGCGAAATTTACATCGTGGAGGGCGACTCCGCGCTGGGAAGCTGCCAGCTGAGCCGAAACGCGGCGTTTCAGGGCCTGATGCCCGTGCGCGGCAAGATACTCAACTGCCTCAAGGCCGATTATCCCCGCATTTTCAAAAGCGACGTAATCACCGACCTGCTCAAGGTCCTCGGCTGCGGCGTGGAAGTGCAGAACAAGGCCAGCAAAGACTTAAACGCCTTCGATCTCGGCTCGCTGCGATGGAACAAGGTCATCATCTGCACCGATGCCGATGTGGACGGCTATCAAATTCGCACCCTCATCCTCACGATGCTGTGGCGGCTGACACCCACGCTCATCCGCGAGGGCTATGTTTACATCGCGGAAACGCCGCTGTATGAGCTGACGTGCAAGGGCAAGACCTGGTTTGCCTATGACGAGCGGGAAAAGACCGACATCATCGAATCGTTCGGCGGCGCGAAATTCACCGTGCAGCGCTCCAAGGGCTTGGGCGAGAACGACCCGGACATGATGTGGCTTACGACCATGAGCCCGGAAACGCGGCGGCTGATCCGCGTGATGCCGGAGGATGCCGAGGAAACGGCGCGCGTGTTCGATCTGCTGCTGGGCGACGATCTGGCCGGGCGCAAGGCCCACATTGCCAGCGAGGGCGGACGATATCTGGATATGCTGGATATTTCGTGAGAGATACAAAAATGTATAATTTTTTAAAAAAATTATCCGGGTCGTCTCTGGATATGCTGGATATTTCGCGAGCTGCATAAAATGTATGATTTTTTGAAAAATCTATCCGGAACCGCTCTGGATATGCTGGATATTTCATGAGGTTAGAGTATGGCTAAGAAAAAGGAAAATACCGCGCCCGTCCGGCGGGGCGACCCGAATGTGATGGGGCTGCGCGGGCAAACGGTGGAACAGCCGATCACGGAAACGCTCGAGATGAACTATATGCCCTATGCCATGTCGGTCATCGTTTCGCGCGCCATCCCGGAGATCGACGGCTTCAAGCCCAGCCACCGCAAGCTACTATATTGTATGTACAAAATGGGACTGCTGAGCGGTGCGCGCACCAAATCCGCCAACATCGTCGGCTCCACCATGCGCTATAACCCCCACGGCGACGCCGCCATTTATGAGACCATGGTGCGTTTGTCCAGCGGCAACGAATCGCTGCTCACGCCGTTTGTGGACTCCAAGGGCAACTTTGGCAAGGTTTACTCGCGAAACATGGCCTATGCTGCCAGCCGCTACACCGAGGCCAAGCTTTCCCCCATCTGCGCGGAGCTGTTTCGCGACATCGACAAGGACACCGTGGATTTTGTTCCGAACTACGATAACTCCACCACGGAGCCCACGCTTCTGCCCACCACGTTCCCGAACGTGCTGGTGTCGTCGAACCTCGGCATCGCCGTTGGCATGGCCAGCCAGATCTGCGGCTTTAATTTAAGCGAGGTCTGCCAAACGACCATCGAATATCTGAAAAACCCCGAATGCGACCTTCTGGCCACGCTGCCCGCGCCGGATTTCCCCACCGGCGGCGAGATCGTTTACGATGTGAGCAAAATGGCGGAAATTTACCGCACGGGGCGCGGCTCGTTCCCGGTGCGAGCGCGCTGGCGCTATGTGGAAAAAGAGCACATCATCGAGGTTTTTGAAATTCCCTACACCACCACCACCGAGGCCATCATCGACAAATGCCGCGAGCTCATCAAGGACGGCAAGCTGCGCGAGATCGCGGATATGCGCGACGAGACCGATCTGGGCGGTCTCAAGATCGCCATCGACATAAAGCGCGGCACCGACCCGGAAAAGCTCATGGCGAAGCTTTTTAAGCTCACGCCGCTGCAGGATAACTTCCCCTGCAACTTCAACATCCTCATCGCGGGCTCCCCGCGCGTGATGGGCGTGCGCGAAATTCTGGAGGAGTGGTGCGCATGGCGCATTGAGTGCGTGCATCGGCGCACCTATTTCGAGATGAGCCGCAAGCAGGAAAAGCTGCATCTGCTGGAGGGCCTGAAGAAAATTCTGCTCGATATCGACCGCGCCATCGCCATCATCCGCGAAACGGAAAGCGAAACGGACGTGGTGCCGAATCTGATGATCGGCTTCGGCATCGATGAAATTCAGGCCGAGTTCGTCGCGGAGATCAAGCTGCGCAACATTAACCGCGAGTATATCCTCAAGCGCGTGGCCGAAACGGACGAGCTGGCAAAGCAGATCGAGGACCTGCAGGACATCCTGAACTCCAAGCGCCGCATCAAGAGCATCATCACCGACGAGCTGAAGCAGGTTTTGAAAAAATTCCCCGCACCGCGCCGCACCGCGCTGGTCTACTCCGACGAGGTGGAGACCTACGAGCCGGAGGACAGCGTGGAGGATTACCCCGTGCATCTGTTCCTTTCGCGCCACGGGTATTTCAAAAAGATCACGCCGCAGTCGCTGCGTATGTCCGCCGACCAGAAATATAAGGAGGACGACGGCCCCAGCCAGTATTTCCAGACCACAAACGCCGCAGATCTGCTCATCTTCACCGACCGCCAGCAGGTCTACAAGGCCCGCGTGAGCGATTTCGCCGACTCCAAGGCAAGCGTTCTGGGCGATTATCTGCCCACGAAGCTCGGCATGGAGGAGGGCGAGAGCGTTTTCTGCATGGTGCTGCCGGGCGACTGGACGGCCTCGCTGCTGCTGTTTTTCGCAAACGGCAAATGCGCGCGCATCCCGGTTTCCGCCTACGCCACCAAAACCAACCGCCGCCGTCTCACCGGCGCTTACAGCGACAAAAGCCCGCTCGTCTCCCTGCTTGTGCTCACGCAGGACGCGGAGATCGCCGTGGAATCGACCGAGGGCCGCTGCGTGATCTTCTCCAGCGCCCTTCTGGCGCCAAAGCCCACGCGCACCACGCAGGGCGTGCAGGTGATGACGCTGAAAAAGCACCCGGTCACCCACGCGCGCCTTCTGGCGGAAACGAGCGTGACCAATCCCGCGCGCTACCGCGTGCGCAGTCTGCCCGCCGCCGGCGCGAAGCTCACGGACTCCGACCGCGGCGAGGAACAGCTCAGTCTGCTTTAACGCCCCCGATAAACAACAGCCTGCAAGGAGGGCTTTGTTATGAAAAAGCTTACCGTCACCCGCGAAGATGCGCAAAGCGTACTGATGGTCGTGCTCGGCACCGCCATCAACGCCGTCGGCTTTTCCTTCATCACCTACCCCAACTCCATCGTGGCCGGCGGCGTGACCGGCATTGCGCAGATCATCAACCACTTCACGGCTCTGCCCGTCGGCATGGTGAGCATGGTCATGAACATCCCGCTGTTTATCATCGCGTGGCGGATGTTCGGGCTGCGGTTTCTGCTGCTGTCGCTTTTGGGCATGGTGTCGAGCAGCCTGTTCATCGACCTGTTCAATCTCTTCGGCCTGTGCCTGACGGACGATCTGCTGCTCGCGGCCGTTTTCGGCGGTCTGGTCAAGGGCTTCGGTCTGGGTCTGGTTTATAAAACCGGCGGCACCACCGGCGGCGCGGACATCGGCGCGCGTATGCTGCGCCGGAAGTATCCCTACATCAACTTCGGCACGCTTTCGCTTTCGCTGGACGCCGCCGTGGTTTTGTGCTACGCGCTGTCCATCGGCAAGCTCGACGCCGCGATGTACACCGTTATCACCATGTTCGCAAGCTCGCGCGTGGTCAATCTGGTGCTCTACGGCGCGATGAACTCGTCCGTGTGCTACATCATCACCATCAAGCCCCGCGAGATCGCCGAGGCCGTGAGCCAGTCGCTCCACCGCGGCGCCACGCTGCTCAAGGCCGAGGGCGCCTACACCGGCGAGGAGCGCTTCGTGGTGCTGTGCGTCATCCGGCGGCGTGAGATCGCCGAGGTGAAAAAGATCATCACGCGCATCGACAGCCGCTCGTTCGTGATCGTTACGAGCTCGCACGAGATCTTCGGCAAAAACTTCTCCAACATCGCAAGTCAGGACTGAAAGGCAGGTACGCTTTCATGGACTTTGAAACGCTGCGAGAGCATTTTGAGAAAAAAGGCTATATCGTCTCCCGCTTTCCCACGGCCGCAGCCGCCGCACAGCACCTTGCCGACGAGCTGGCCGGCATGACGGTGGGCATCGGCGGCAGCATGAGCGTGGACGAGGCCGGACTGTACGACCGGCTGAAGGACCGCTGCACCGTGCATTGGCATCTGCTTGACAAAACGGACGAGGTAATGCTCGCGGCCTGCGAGGCGCCGGTTTATATCACATCGGCCAACGCCGTGAGCGAGGACGGCTGCATCGTGAACATCGACGGCCGCGGCAACCGCCTGGCCGGAACGCTGATGAAAAAGGACCGGGTGATTTTCCTGGTCGGCGCAAACAAGATCGCCCCCACGCTGAACGACGCCATCGAGCGGGCCCGCAATGTGGCCGCACCAAAAAACGCCGCGCGCCTCGGGTGCAAAACGCCCTGCGCCGTGACCGGCCGCTGCCACGACTGCGCAAGCCCCGACCGCATCTGCTCGGCGCTGCTGGTTTTCTGGCAAAAGCCGTTCTGGGCCGAGCAGATGGAGCTCGTGGTGGTCGATGAGCCGCTCGGCTATTAAGGGGAGCGGGGCCATGAAGCGTTTTCTTGCGCTGCTTTTGCTTTTTGCGCTGCTTTTTGCGTGCGCCGGATGCAGTCTTTTCGACCGCACGGTGTATGAGGTCACGGAATACTCCGCCGAAACGGAGGAGGCCACGAACGACAGCGTGGGCTACATCTCCGACTATGCCGCGCTGCGCCGCGCCATCGTGTGGCTCGTGGCCGAGCATCAGGAATCGGCCGAGCTGCAATTTCAAAATTACGACGGCAACATCTCCCGCGACCTGTCGCAGGCGTGCTGGGAAGTGAAAAGCTCCACGCCGCTGGGCGCGTTCGCCGTTGATTACACCAGCTTTGATCTTTCCCGCATCGTGAGCTTTTATCAGGCCGATGTTTACATCACCTACAAGCGCAGCGTGGAGCAGATGGAGGAGCTGGAGCAGCTGGGCGGACTTTCCGCCTTCCAGCGGCGGCTCAACACAGCGCTTTCCGCCGGCGAGCGCTATCTGGTTTTGCAGATGACCGCCGCCTCGCTCACGCCGGAGGCCGTGGCGGATTATATCCGGAAGGCCTATTATGCCGATGCGCTGGCCTCGCCGGTGCTGCCGCACGCGGAGGTCAGTCTCTATCCCGACAGCGGCGTGGAGCGCATCGTGGAGATCACGCTGGACTACGGCAAGACCGACGAGGAGCTGGCCGCCATGCGGCAGGCGCTGACCGAAGCCTGCGAAACCGCCGCGCAGACCATCGCCGCCGATTCCGCCTCCGGCGAGGTTTCCGGCGAACCGGATTCAAGCGCCGCCGACCGGCTTTATGCCGCCGCGCAGTATCTTTCCGCCCGCTGTGTCTTCGCGCCGGAGGGCGGCTGCACCGCGCACGACGCGCTTGTTTCCGGCTCCGCCGATTCCGAGGGCATGGCCATGGCGTTTCAGGCCCTGTGCGGCACGCTGGGGCTGGACTGCCAAACCGTTTCCGGACGGCTGGACAACGAGGAGCATTTCTGGGCCATCGTGAGCTTCGGCGGCCAGAGCTACCACATCGACCCCACCGCGCCCGCCGAGCATTTTCTGGCCGGCGACGACGAGATGTGGGGCCGCTACTGGTGGGACACGGCGATCTATCCCGCCTGTCCGGCGGACTACAACTATTTTGGCCAAAGCGAAGCGCCGGCCTCCGCCGAGCCGGAGGAGATGCCGGACGGCATAGCGCATTCGGCCTGAGGAGCGCGCCATGGGCGATTTTCATGTTGTATCGGAATACACGCCGTCCGGCGACCAGCCGCAGGCCATCGAAACGCTTGCGCGCGGGCTGGAAGAGGGCATCGGCGAGCAGGTGCTGCTTGGCGTAACGGGTTCGGGCAAAACCTACACCATGGCCAAGGTGATCGAGCGGCTGGGCCGCCCGGCACTGGTGCTGGCGCACAACAAAACCCTCGCCGCACAGCTTTGCAGCGAGTTTCGCGAGTTCTTCCCGGACAACGCCGTGGAATACTTCGTGTCCTACTACGACTACTACCAGCCCGAGGCCTACATCCCGCACACGGACTCCTTCATTGAAAAGGACGCGAGCATCAACGACGAGATCGACCGCCTGCGCCACAGCGCCACCAGCGCCCTGTTTGAGCGGCGCGACGTGATCATCGTGTCGTCCGTCAGCTGCATCTACGGCCTTGGCGACCCCATCGACTACGCCAATCTCGTCATCTCCCTGCGCCCGGGCATGACCAAAAGCGTGGAGGATCTGGCGCGCAAGCTCGTGGACATCCGCTACGAGCGCAACGACATCGCCTTCGAGCGAAACAAATTCCGCGTGCGCGGCGACACGGTGGAGATCTTCCCCGTCTATTCGCAGGACAAGGCCATCCGCGTGGAGTTTTTTGGCGACGAGATCGACCGCATCTCGGAGATAAACGTGGTCACCGGTATGCCCACGCGCATTTTGCAGCACGCGGCCATCTACCCGGCCAGCCACTATGTGACCACGAAGGAAAAAATGGACCGCGCCATCGGCGACATCCGCGCAGAGCTGGAACAGCGCGTCCGGTATTTCGAGCAGAACAACAAGCTGCTCGAGGCCCAGCGCATCCGCCAGAGAACGGAATACGACATCGAGATGATGCAGGAGCTCGGCTACTGCTCCGGCATCGAAAACTACTCGCGCGTGATCTCCAACCGCGCGCCCGGCACCCCGCCGATGACGCTGCTGGACTATTTCCCAAAGGATTTCATCCTTTTTGTCGACGAAAGCCACGTCACGCTGCCGCAGGTGCGCGCCATGTACCACGGCGACCGCAGCCGCAAGGAAACGCTGGTGCAGTACGGCTTCCGCCTGCCCTCGGCCTTCGACAACCGCCCGCTGAAATTCGACGAGTTCCAGCAGCGCATCGGCCAGGCCGTGTATGTTTCCGCCACGCCCGCCGAATATGAGCGCAGCCGCGCCGGACAGATCGCCGAGCAGGTCATCCGCCCGACGGGTCTGCTTGACCCGAAGGTCGAGGTGCGCCCCGTGGAAACGCAGATCGACGATCTCATATCCGAGATAAACCTCCGCATCGAAAAGGGCCAGCGCACGCTCGTGACCACGCTGACCGTGAAAATGGCGGAGGATCTGAGCGCCTATCTCACCACGGCGGGCATCAAGTGCCGCTATATGCACCACAACATCGCCGCGCTGGAGCGCATGGAGATCATCCGCGATATGCGTCTGGGCGAGTTTGATTGTCTGATCGGCATCAACCTTCTGCGCGAGGGACTGGATATGCCGGAGGTATCGCTCGTGGCCATTCTGGACGCGGACAAGGAGGGCTTTCTGCGCTCGGAAACGAGTCTTATCCAAACCATCGGCCGCGCCGCGCGCAACGCCGAGGGCATGGTCATCCTCTACGCCGACACCATCACGCCCTCCATGCGCGCCGCCATCGACGAAACCGAGCGCCGCCGCCAAAAGCAGCAGGCCTATAACGACGCCCACGGCATCACGCCGAAAACCATCGTTAAATCCGTGCGCGACCTCATCGACATTTCCCAGAGCGCCGCAGAGGCCGTGGCCTACACCGAAGAGGGCCGCAAGCTCACGCGCCGCGAGCGCGAGGCCGAGATCGAGCGGCTGGAAAAAGAAATGCGCAAGGCCGCAAAAATGCTGGAATTCGAGTACGCCGCCGTTATCCGCGACCGCCTCGTAAAGCTGAGGGGAGAGAAATAAAACGCAAAACGATTTTTCACAGGGAAAAATGAGCACGAATGTGCTGCGCATGGGCATCCCGACGTGCCTGGCACAGATCATCAACCTTCTTTATAATCTCATCGACCGCGTTTACATCGGCCACATTCCCGAAACCGGCGCGCTGGCGCTGACGGGTCTGGGCGTGTGTCTGCCGGTCATCAGTCTGGTCACTGCGTTCACGAATCTCTGCGGCCAGGGCGGCGCGCCGCT
>CAYROZ010000005.1:0-29634 GCA_964426125.1 uncultured Oscillospiraceae bacterium | reverse complement strand
GCCAGCTCATGATGTTCTGGATCTCCTGCTGATCGCAGGCCTTCTGCGCCATGGCGGCGACTTCCTCAAGGTCGATGTCGCTCTTGGCGAGGGCGCCGACGCCGAGGCTCAGCACCAGCGCGGCAACGCACGCGAGGCTGAGGAGGATGCGGATAGTCTTTTTCATAGGGGTGCTCCTTCCTTATTTTGCGTTTTTCGTTTACGCTTGTTCACAGTTTATCAAAGACAAATTAAAATACCCTGTAAAAATCAAGGAAGAATTAATCCGCGGATGGTAAAATTTTTGTGGAATTTGCCGGAGAGACTTCGGTTTGAACGCTATATATGCTATAATGAAAAAAGAGAGGAGGCAGGGCCATGCGGATACTGGTGGTGGAGGACAACGCGCGTTTGGGAAAAACGCTGCGCGATCTTCTGGCGCACAATCACTATCTGGTGGATATCTGCCCGGACGGCGCGGAGGCCTTTGACCATGCCCGCAGCGGCATCTACGATCTTTTGCTGATGGATGTGATGCTGCCGGGGATGGACGGCTTCACGCTGGCGCGGCGCCTGCGCGAGTGCGGCGTGACCACGCCGATTTTGATGCTCACGGCGCGCGGCGAGGTGTCCGACCGCATCGAGGGACTGCGCGCGGGCGCGGACTATTATCTCACAAAGCCGTTTTCAAACGACGAGCTTTTGGCCTGTATGCGCGCGCTTTTGCAGCGCGACTGGCACGCGGAGGATACGCTCACCTTCGGCGATGTTTCGCTGGGCCTTTCCGGCGGCCAGCTTTTCCGCGCCGACCACAGCACCCGTCTCAGCGCCCGGGAGCAGCAGATCATTGAAATGCTCATGCGCGCCGGCGGCGCGGGGGTATCGCGCGAGCACTTTCTGCGCACGGTGTGGGAGCCGGAGGCCCCGCCGGAGGGCAATGTGCTGGATGTTTACATCGCGTTTTTGCGCAAGAAGCTGAAATATCTGCGCTCGGGCGTGCGCATCGTGACGGTGCGGGGCGTGGGTTATCGACTGGAATTCGAGGAGGATGCGTCATGATACTCAAGCAGCACCGGAAAAAGGTGTTTCTTATCCTGTTCGCCGTGCTTGCCGCTGTGAGCATCGCGGCGGCGGCGCTGGTGTGCGTGACGCATGGCGGTATGCTGCGGGCGGAGAATATCTCGGAGCTGATGAACGCGCGAAACGAGCCCCCCGGCGGCATGATGAGCGGCCCTGCGTTTTATAATCCCGTGGCCACGCCGCATTTTACCTGCGTGCTGTCCTCCACCGGCGGCGTGAGTCTTTTCAGCGGCTACAATTTCCTGTCTGACCAGGCCGATCTGTCCGAGCTTGTCCACGCGGCGCTGGCCTGCGGGATGGAAACGGCGGTTTTGGAGCAGTACGACCTGCGCTTTTCCATCAGCTCCTACTCCGTGGATGCGCGGCTGGTTTCGTTTGTGGACATTTCGGCCATGAAGCAGGAGATGTCGCGCTATGTTCTCGGTGCGCTGGCCATTTTGCTGCCGGTTTTGGCGCTGGTGGCGCTGTTTTGTTATTACCTGTCCGGGTGGCTGGTGCGGCCGGTGAAGAACATGATCGACGAGCAGCACCGCTTCATCGCCGGTGCCTCGCACGAGCTGAAGTCGCCGCTGGCCATCATCTCGTCCAACGCCCAGCTTTTATCCAGCGCGCCGGACGAGGAAAAGGCGGCCCAGTGGGCGCAGAACATCCAGCAGGAATGCCGCCGGATGAACGATCTGGTGCAGGGGCTGACGTATGTGACGCTGACCACCATGGAGCGGCGCGTGGAGCCGGAGCGGGTGGACTTCTCCGATCTGCTCGAGGGTGAACTGACGCGCTTTGAGGTTCTGGCCTTTGAAAAGGGCCTGGCCTTTTCCGGCGACATTGAGCCGGATATCTTCCTGTCCGGCGACAAGGCGCAGTGCTCGCGGCTGGTGGATATTTTGATGGACAACGCCATCAAATACTGCCGCGCGGGCGGGGCCATCGCCGTGAAGCTCACGCGCAGCGGCAGCACGATGCGCCTGTCCGTGGCCAGCGAGGGCGAGCCCCTCACGGCGGAGCAGTGCCAGAATGTGTTCATCCCGTTTTACCGCGTGGGACAGGGCAAGGGCTTCGGTCTCGGCCTTTCCATCGCGTGGGAAACCGTTTCGGCCATGGGCGGAACGATCCGCGCCGCGGCGGGCAGGGACGGCAACACCTTCCTCACGGAGCTTCCCTGCGAGGCGGCGCGATGAAGATACTAATCGTGGAGGATGAGGTCCTGCTGGCCCAGGCGCTGCGGGACGTGCTGGAAAGCCGCGGCTTTGAAACGCAGATCGCCGGGGATGGAAAAACCGCACTGGCAATGGCCGGGAGCGAACTGTACGATGCGCTGATACTCGATGTGATGCTGCCGGAAATGGACGGCTTCGCGGTGGCCTCCGCACTGCGGCGGCAGGGTGCGGGCGTGCCGATTTTGATGCTCACGGCGCGCGGCGAGGTGTCCGACCGTGTGGCGGGGCTGCGCGCGGGCGCGGATTATTATCTTACAAAGCCGTTTTCAAACGATGAGCTGCTGGCCTGTCTGGGCGCCGTGATGCGCAGACCGGACAATGTGGGCGACGGGCGGCTGTGCTTTGGCGACCTGGAGCTTGAGATGTTTTCCGGGCGTCTTTCGCGCGGTGAGCGCTCCGTGCAGCTTACAAGCCGGGAGCTTGAGATACTGCGCATGATCGTTTCCGCGGGCGACGGCGGCGTGAAAAAAGAGCTTTTGTTTTTGAAGATCTGGGGCTACGACGCCGACTGCGAGTCAAACGTTCTGGAGCAGTATATCTCGTTTCTGCGCAAAAAGCTGCGCTATCTTGGCAGCGCCGCCGTGATCGTGTCCGACCGCGGTAGCGGCTATCATATGGAATATCCAACGTGAAAAAATGCACCCGCGTCCGTATGCTTTCCTGGCTTTGGGGCATACTGAACGCGGGTGATTTTTAAATGGAAATGAAGCTTACGCGCGAGCAGTACGCGGCTCTCGTCCGCCGCCATTCGCCGCCTTCAAAGCTGGGGGCGGATGTGCTGCGCGCGTTTTTGGTGGGCGGGCTGATCTGCTGCCTGGGCCAGGGGCTCGGCGGGCTTTATCAGTCGGTCGCGGGCCTTGACGAGGAGCTTTCCGCCACGGCCGTGAGCGTCACGCTGATCGCGCTTTCCGCGCTGATGACGGGCCTTGGCTGGTACGACGATCTGGCGCGCTTTGCCGGAGCGGGCACGCTGGTGCCCATCACGGGCTTTGCAAACGCGGTGGTGTCGCCGGCGCTGGAGTTTAAAACGGAGGGCTTCATCCTCGGCACGGCGGCAAAGCTGTTCACCATCGCCGGGCCCGTGATCGCCTTCGGCATCGCCAGCAGCATTGTGTATGGGGTGGTGCTGTGGGCGCTTTCCCTTTTTTGAATACACAAAAACGCGGTGTCATCTCGACACCGCGTTTTTGTGATGTTAACTTATTTGCCGATGGAGAAGAAGGCGTCCTTGCCGAGATAACGGGGCACGTCGAACAGCTCGTCCTCGATGCGCAGCAGCTGGTTGTACTTCGCCACGCGGTCGGTGCGGCTGGGCGCGCCGGTTTTGATCTGGCCGGCGTTCACGGCCACGGTCAGATCGGCGATGGTGGTGTCCTCGGTCTCGCCGGAGCGGTGGGAGATGACGGCGGTCCAGCCGGCGCGATGGGCGGTCTGGATGGCGTCGAGCGTTTCGGTGAGAGTGCCGATCTGGTTGAGCTTGATGAGCACGGCGTTGGCGCAGTCGAGCTCGATGCCCTTCTTGATGCGCTCGACGTTCGTGACGAACAGGTCGTCGCCCACGAGCTGCACGCGGCTGCCCAGCGTGTCCTTGAGCAGCTTCCAGCCGTCCCAGTCGTCCTCGCCCAGGCCATCCTCGATGGAGATGATGGGATAGCGGTCGCAGAAGCCCTTGTACATATCCACCATGTCGGCCGAGCTCATGGTGATGCCGCGCTTGGGCAGGTGATACAGGCCGTCCTCGGGGTTGTACCAGTCGGCGCAGGCGGTATCGATGGCGATCATGAAGTCCTCGCCGGGGCGGTAGCCGGCCTTTTCAATGGCCTCCACCAGCGCCTTGAGCGCGTCCTCGTCGGAGGCAAGGTTCGGGGCATAGCCGCCCTCGTCGCCCACGCCGGAGGCGGGAACGACCTTTTTGAGCGTGTGGAACACTTCGGAGCACCAGCGCACGCACTCGGCAAAGTTCGGCGCGCCCACGGGCATGATCATGAATTCCTGAATGTCCACGTTCGAGCCGGTGGCGTGCGCGCCGCCGTTGAGCACATTCATCATGGGCACGGGCAGAGTTTTGGCGTTGCAGCCGCCAACATACTGATACAGGGGCAGACCCACGGCGTTGGCCGCCGCGCGCGCGCAGGCCAGACTGGTGCCCAGCATGGCGTTGGCGCCAAGACGGGTCTTGTTGGGCGTGCCGTCAAGCTCGATGAGCAGCTCATCGATGGAGGGCTGGTCAAGAACGTTCAAACCGACCAGGCACTCGTCGATCTCGGTGTTGACGTTTTCAACGGCCTTGCGAACGCCCTTGCCGAGGTAGCGGTCAGCCTCGCCGTCGCGCAGCTCGCAGGCCTCATGCGCGCCGGTGGAAGCGCCCGAGGGCACGGCAGCGCGGCCGATGGTGCCGTCCTCCAGGGCAACTTCGACCTCCACGGTGGGGTTGCCGCGCGAATCGAGGATCTCGCGTGCGGAAACGTCGGCTATGGTGAAGTAATCTTTCATGGTGTTCCTCCTGATTGTATTTTCAAATTATTCTTCGATCAGATCGTGGCCCGTCATTTCCGCGGGCTTTTCCAGTCCCATTGCGTGCAGCAGCGTGGGGGCAATGTCGGCCAGACGGCCGGACTTGAGCGCCACATCGCCCAGTCCGCAAACGATAAACGGCACGGGGTTCGTGGTGTGGGCGGTGTGCGGCTCGCCGCTGGGCGACTGCATACAGTCGGCGTTTCCGTGGTCGGCGGTGACGAACAGCACGCCCTGCATTTTCTCCACGGCTTCAAGCACGCGGCCAACGCATTCGTCCACGACCTCCACAGCCTTCACGGCCGCATCCATCACGCCGGTGTGGCCCACCATGTCGCAGTTGGCGAGATTCATGATGACCATGGCGTATTCGCCCGATTCGATGGCGGCGCAGGTCTTGTCCGTGACTTCGCGCGCGCTCATTTCGGGGATGAGGTCATAGGTGGGAACGGTTTTCGGCGAGGGGACGAGGATGCGGTCCTCGCCCTCGGTCTGGCGCTCCACGCCGCCGTTGAAGAAGAAGGTGACATGGGCGTATTTTTCCGTTTCCGCGATGCGCAGCTGGCGCAGACCCTGCGCGCTGATGTAGTCGCCGAGCGTCATCTCCACCGTTTCCGGCGGGAAGGCGATGGGCAGCTCGGTCATGGTTTCGTCGTATTGCGTGGTGCAGACGTAGTGCAGCGGGAAAAAGCCCTTCGGGCGGGCAAAGCCGTCGAAATCCGCCTTCATCAGCGCCCAGGTCATTTCCCGCGCGCGGTCGGGACGGAAGTTGGCGAAGATCACGCTGTCGCCGGGCTGGATGCAGCCGTCCGGCGCGCAGATCACGGGCTCTGCGAACTCGTCCGTCACACCGGCGGCATAGCTTGCCTCCATGGCGTGAACGGCGTCGGGATCGGCGATGCCCTCGCCGCAAACGATGGCGCGGTAGCCCTTTTCAAGGCGCTCCCAGCGTTTGTCGCGGTCCATGCCCCAAAAGCGGCCCTGCAGCGTGGCAAGCGTGCCGTAGCCAAGCGAGTCGCAGTGGTCCAAAAGCGCCTTCACATAGCCCGCGCCGGTGCTGGGGCCAACGTCGCGTCCGTCGAGAAAGGCGTGGACATAGCAGTTTTTCACGCCGCGGCGCTTGGCCAGCTCGATGAGCGCGAAGATGTGGGTGATGTGGCTGTGAACGCCGCCGTCGGACAACAGGCCGAGAATGTGGACGCTGCGGCCGGATCGAGCGGCTTCGTCCATCGCGGCGCAGTAGGCCGGATTTTCAAAGAAGCTGCCATCCGCCACGGCGCGGCTGATGCGCGGCAGGTCCTGATACACCACGCGCCCGGCGCCGATGTTGGTGTGGCCGACTTCGGAGTTTCCGATCTGTCCGGCGGGCAGGCCCACGTCCTCGCCGCTGGCGGAAAGCTGCGTGTGGGGGAAGCGGGCAAACAGCGCGTCCAGATGCGGCGTGGCCGCGCAGGTAACGGCGTTGTGGACGCTGGCCGGGGCGAGGCCCAGTCCGTCGAGGATGAGCAGTACGGTGGGCTTATTCATGGCAGGCGGCCTCAACGATGGCGGCAAAGTCCGCCGGCTTCAGGCTCGCGCCGCCGATCAGACCGCCGTCGATATCCGGCTGGGCCAGCAGCTCCGCCGCGTTTTTCGGATTCATGCTGCCGCCGTAGAGGATGGAAACGGCTCTGGCCTTGCGCGCGCCGTACAGCTCGCGCACCACGGCACGCAGATGGCGGCACACCTCCTCGGCCTGCTCGGCGGTGGCGGTGCGGCCCGTGCCGATGGCCCAGATGGGCTCGTAGGCAATGACCACGCGGCGCAGCTTATCCTCCGCCACGCCGTGCAGGGCGGCCTTGAGCTGATAGGCCACAAATTCCATGGTAAGGCCCTTTTCCCGCTGCTCGAGCGATTCGCCCACGCACACGATGGGAGCCATGCCGCCTTCCAGCGCGGCGTGCAGCTTGGCGTTGATCTGCTCGTCGGTCTCGTGCCAGTAGGCGCGGCGCTCGGAATGGCCCACGATGCAGTATTTCACGCCGAGATCGCCGAGCATGGCGGCCGATACCTCGCCGGTGTACGCGCCGGAGTCATGCGCGGACACATCCTGCGCACCGATGCCCACGCGGCAGCCCTTGAAGGCGCGGCCCATAGCGCTGAGGAGCGGGAAGGGAACGCACAGCGCCGTTTCTGCGCCGCGCTCGGCGGGCAGAAGGGGCTTGAGCTCGTCGGCAAAGGCCTTGACCTCGGAGGGAAGCTTGTTCATCTTCCAGTTGCCGGCGATGATGGTTTTGCGATAGCGTCTGTCCATAGCGATACCTCTTTACTTATCCGCAAGGCAGGCCACGCCCGGCAGCTCCTTGCCCTCAAGGAACTCCAGCGAAGCGCCGCCGCCGGTGGAGATGTGGGTAATCCTGTCGGCAAAGCCAAGCTGCTCCACGGCCGCCGCGCTGTCGCCGCCGCCCACGATGCTCACAGCACCGGATTCGGCCACGGCCTTGGCCACGGCGCGCGTGCCCTCGGCAAAGCGGTCGAACTCAAACACGCCCATCGGTCCGTTCCAGACCACGGTGCCCGCGGACTGGATGGCCGCTGCGAACAGGCGAACGGATTCGGGGCCGATGTCAAGACCCATCCAGCCGTCCGGAATGTCCTTGACATCCACGGTTCTGGCCTCGGCGTCCGCTGCAAAGCGGTCGGCCACCACGGTGTCGACCGGCAGCACCAGCATCACGCCGCGCTCGGAGGCTTTTTTCATCATCTGCGCGGCATAGTCGATCTTATCTTCCTCCAGAAGGCTCGTGCCGACGTTGTGGCCCATGGCCTTGATGAAGGTGTAGGCCATGCCGCCGCCGATGATGATGGTGTCGGCCTTGTCGAGCAGATTGTCGATCACGCCGATCTTATCGGAGACCTTTGCGCCGCCCAGAATGGCCACGAACGGACGCGCGGGATCGGCCAGCGCCTTGCCCATGATGTCCAGCTCCTTGCCGATCAAAAAGCCGGAAACGGCGGGCAGATACGCCGCCACGCCGGCGGTGGAGGCATGGGCACGGTGCACGGTGCCGAACGCGTCGGACACATAAAGCTCTGCCATGTCGGCCAGCTCCTTGGCAAAGGCGGGGTCGTTTTTCTCCTCACGCGGATCAAAGCGCAGGTTTTCCAGCAGCAGGATCTCGCCGCCCTTGAGCGCGGCGGCCTTGGCCTTGGCATCGGGGCCGATGGTGTCGGCGGCAAAGGTGACGTTCTTTCCAAGCAGCTCGCTCAGTCTCTCGGCCACGGGCGCCAGCGTGAGCTCGGGCTTCACGGTGCCCTTGGGCTTGCCCAGATGGCTGCACGCGATCACAGCCGCGCCGTTATCGAGCAGATACTCGATGGTGGGCAGCGCCGCACGGATGCGCTTGTCGTCCGTGATGGCGCGGGTGGTTTTGTCCTGGGGGACGTTGAAGTCGCAGCGCAGCAGCACCTTTTTGCCCTGCACAGGCACATCGGTCACGGTTTTTTTGTTATAGTTCATAGCTCAAACCTCCTGTAAGCTCATAATTCCTTGATCCATAAGGCCGGGGAAGCCGTTTTGGCGCAGCGCCTCAAACAGCACGATCCCGACGGAATTGGCCAGATTCAAACTGCGCGCCTGCGGCTTCATGGGGATGCGCACGCAGCGGTCATAATACTTCTGCCGCAGTTCCTCGGGCAAACCGGCCGTCTCCTTGCCGAACAGCAGCGCCGTGTTTTCGCCATAGCTTGCCTCGGCATAGCTGTGCGGGGCCTTGGTCGTAAGCAGCCAAAGATTCGCGTCGCCGTTTTTGGCGAAGTATTCATCGATGTTTTCATACACCGAAACGGCCACCAGATGCCAGTAATCAAGGCCGGCGCGCTTGACCGCCGCGTCCGAGATGTCAAAGCCCAGCGGCTTTATCAGATGTAAACGGGCACCGGTCGCCGCACAAGTCCTCGCGATGGCTCCGGTGTTTTGTGGAATCTCTGGTTCAAACAAAACAATATCAAACATAATCAGTCAAAAATCCTCTGCTTCCCACTTTTCTTCTATTATATCCTATTTCGCCGGTAAATCAAGCGAAAAATTAAGAAAAACGCCTTGTTTTCCACTTTTTAAATCACTATAATGAAGCGGAGGTGATTTCGTGGACATTTTGTATATTGTTGTGCCCTGTTATAATGAGGCCGATTGCCTGCCGCAGACGGCGCCTGTTTTTCGCAAAAAGCTTCAGGAGCTGATCGAAGGCGGCAAAATCGACCCTCAAAGCCGCGTTTTGCTGGTAAACGACGGCTCGGCGGACGGCACATGGGAGCTGATAAAGTCGCTGCACGAGGGCGATGAACATTTTGCCGGTTTGTCCCTTTGCCCCAACCGCGGCCACCAGAACGCCGTGATGGCCGGGCTGATGGAGTCGCGCGAGCGGGCGGATGTGACCATCACCATCGACTGCGACCTGCAGGATGACATCCACGCCATCGACGAGATGGTGGATAAGTATTTAAATGGTGCGCACATCGTGTGCGGCGTGCGCAACAGCCGCGCCACGGATACCTTTCTAAAAAGATTTACCGCGCGCGCGTATTATGCGCTGATGAATCTGTTCGGGGCAAAACTGGTGTTCGACCACGCGGATTTCCGCCTGATGGACCGCGAGGCGCTCAACCGGCTTGCGCGCTATCACGGGGACGATCCCTTCCTGCGCGGGCTGGCCACGCGGTTGGGTCTGCCGCAGGAAAAGGTGGTGTATGACCGCGCGGCGCGGGAGCTTGGCGAGAGCAAATACACGCTGAAAAAAATGCTCAAGCTTGCCGCGACCGGCCTTGCCTGCGGGCGAAAAAAGCCGGAGGATACGCCGCGGCCGGCCGATCCGCACATTGTCGAGCGGCTTTTTTAGTCAAAATGCACAAGGGCGTTCCCCATGGGGAACGCCCTTTATATTTTTTCGACAAAACTCAAAAATATTCAGAATATACTGCATAAACGCTTGTTTATTCATATTTTTGCGAATATAATTCAGTCATAAACAAAAAACAAACGACTTTGAAGGAGAACCTAAAATGAAAAAGATCATTGCTCTGCTGCTTGCCGCGATCCTGATGCTGGCGCTGTTTGCCGGCTGCGGCGCGACCGAAGAAACTGTTGCCGAACCCGAGACCGAAGAGACCGCTGCCACGGTCGAGCCGACCGAGGAGGCCGCTGAGACCGAAGAAGCCACCGAAACCGAAGAGGTTGCCGAGCTCACCACCGTGGTGAAGGGCAAGCTGACCGTGGCCACGAGCCCCGACTTCGCTCCCTATGAGTTCTACGCCATCGACGAAAACGGCGATCCCGAGCTGGCCGGCTTCGACATGGGCCTTGCCCAGTACATCGCCGATTACCTCGGCCTTGAGCTTGAAGTCGTCCCCATGGACTTCGACGGCGTTCTGGCTGAGCTGGCCGCCGGTTCCGTTGACCTTGGCATGGCCGGTCTGTCCCCCGACCCCGAGCGTGAGGACGCCATGGACTTCTCCGACATCTACTACGAAGGCGGCCAGAGCTTCGTTTGCACCACCTCTAACGCCGACCAGTTCACCGCGCTGGCCGATGCCAACAACCCTGAGTACTCCATCGGCGCGCAGAACGGCTCCATCCAGTACGATCTGGCCATGGAGAACACCCCCGATGCCGATGTCATCGCGCTGACCAAGGTCACCGACATCATTGCTGAGCTCGTCAGCGGTAAGATCGACGGCGCGTTCATCGAGACCGTCGTGGCCGAGAGCTACGCGAAGAACTACCCCGAGCTGTTCGTGGCCTTTGATGTTCCCTACGATGTGGAAGGCTCCGCGGTTGGCGTGGCCAAGGGCAACGAAGGACTGCTGGCCGGTGTGAACGAAGCCATCGCCGCTGCGCTGGCGGACGGCTCCATGGACGGCTTCGTGGCCGAAGCCAACGCCAAGGCCGAGGGCAATGTCTACGAAGGTCTGCTGGAGGACTTCGCGGGCTGATTTGTCCCACCAATATCCGCAAGGCGCCTCCCCGAGCGATCGGGGAGGGCTTTGCCTGTTTCATAACCAACGAAAGGAGCATTTCAAATGCTGTCTGTCAGCGGGTTTCAAAAAACCTTTCAATATATGACCCTGTTCTGGCAGGGTGTGGTGTGCACGGTTTCGCTCTCTGCGCTCACGGTCGTGTTCGGCTTCATTCTGGCGCTGCTGCTGGCGCTGTGCCGCCTGGGAAAGAGCAAGGTGCTCAATATCCTTGCGAGCATCTATGTGGAGATCTTCCGCGCCACGCCCATGCTGGTGCAGCTGTTCATCATCTACTACGTTGTGTTCAACGGCGTGAAGGTGCTGCCGGGCTTTAAGCTGTTCGGCTTCATCCGCTTTGACCGCTTTTTCCCGGGCGTGGTGGCGCTGGCGCTCAACTCCGGCGCGTATCTGTGCGAGATCATCCGCGCGGGCATCCAGTCCATCGACGCCGGCCAGACCGAGGCCGCGCGCAGCCTTGGCATGACCGGGTGGCAGACAATGCGGCTGGTGGTGCTGCCGCAGGCTGTGAAAAACATCCTGCCCGCCATCGCCAACGAATTTGTCACCATCATCAAAGAATCGTCCATCTGCTACACCATCGGCGTGCAGGACATCATGTCCGCCGTGGCCTCCGTCAAGGGCGCCACGTTCTCCATCGCCGAGCCGCTGGTCATTGCGACGGCGCTGTATTTCTGCCTGACCTTCCCGACCAGCAAGATCATTGAACACTTTGAAAGGAGAATGCGCCGTGGCGATATCCGGTAAAGAGATCATCCGCGTGGAAAACGTGAGCAAGGTATACAACAACGGCGCGCTGCACGCGCTCGACGATGTGTCGCTTTCGGTGCATCAGGGCGAGGTGGTCGTGATCCTCGGGCCGTCCGGCTCCGGCAAGAGCACCATGCTGCGCTGCCTGAATCTGCTGGAGGTGCCGAACGAGGGCCATATCTATGTGGACGATGTGGAGATCACCGCCAAAAAGGTGGACATCAATCTTCACCGCCAGAAGATGGGCATGGTGTTCCAGCACTTCAATCTGTTCCCGCACAAGACCATTATGGAAAATCTCACTCTCGCGCCCATTCAGGTGAAAAAAATGCCGAAGGAAGAAGCCGAGAAAAAGGCGCTGGCGCTGCTCGGGCGTGTGGGTCTGGAGGACCGCGCGGACGAATATCCCGTGCGCCTGTCCGGCGGGCAGAAGCAGCGTGTGGCCATCGTGCGGGCGCTGATGATGGAGCCGGAGCTGATGCTCTTTGACGAGCCCACCAGCGCGCTTGACCCCGAGATGATCGGCGAGGTGCTCGACGTTATGAAGGAGCTGGCCGCCGAGGGCATGACCATGGTGGTCGTGACGCATGAGATGGGCTTTGCCAAAGAGGTTGCCGACCGCATCCTCTTCATGGAAAGCGGCAAGATCATCGAGGAAAACGACCCGAAAAACTTCTTTGAAAACCCCAAAAGCGACCGCAGCCGCGAATTTTTGTCCAAGGTTCTTCTTTAATATATCGATCAAAAAGGCCCGTGCAGTCCAATCGACTGCACGGGCTTTGCCTATGCTGAAGCTTATTGCGGCGGCGGGCCCATGGACGCTTCGCCCGAGGCCTCGCCGGAGGCGGACATACTCGCCGTGTCGATGTGGGCGGGATAGTCGTCGTCCTCCATGTACCAGATCTCGCCCTCGAGCTGGCGCTGCACGGACTTGCCGCACTCGCGCCCGAGACACACGGCCATGCCGATGGAAACGCCGTTCGTGGGCGTGAAGTAGTCGCGTCCGTAGCGGCCGCCGGTGGTGTTGCCCGTGGCGAACAGACCGTGGATGGGCTTAAATTCGTCGCCCAGCACGCGCTGCTCGGCGTCCACATACAAGCCGCCCATCGTGACCATATAGTTTGCAATGAGCGCGTTTTCCTGCACCACCTGCAAGTAGAACGGCCCCTTCTCGCAGGGGAAGAGGACCTCCGGCGCGCGGCCGAATTCCTCGTCGCGCCCGGTGTGGGCGTATTCGTTGTAGCGCGCAAGGGAGGCAAGGATGTTGTTTTTCACGCGCTCGGACATTCCGGCGTGGCGGCAGCATTCCTCCACGGTGTCCCCGGCGTAAAGATAGATGCCGCTGCCGGCGTTGTACACCTCGCCCTTGGCCTCGTAGGCCGCCTCGAGCTTTGATTTCCAGGAGCTTATGGCCGCCTCGGTCGGGTCGGTGGAGCCGTGGGCGGGGGCCACATGGCGCAGATATTCCGGCAGATTGCTGTCGTACAGGCAGTAGATGGTGTCGCGGTTCATGAACAGCGAGGGGAAGCCGCGGTGCTCGATGGTGCCCCAGAACTCGTTCTGGAAGCGCTTTCCGCCGGCATCGAACCAAACGCCCTGCGGATGGCCGGGCGAGCCGCCCTGCCCGGGGCCGCCGTTGAGCCAGGTCAGACGGCCGTCCATCGTGGGGATGGGGCCCTGCTCGAGCTTCGCGCCGATCTGCACGGCCATGGCGATGCCGCTGCCGTCGCGGTCGGTCTGCTGCGCGTGCAGCGCGTCGTGGTCCTGCATGAAATACAGCATATCCGGCAGAAGATCGGACACCATCTCCATGTTCGAGCCGAAGCCGCCCGTGGCAACAACGGTGTATTTGGCCTTCAGCCGCAGCGTTTCGCCGGTGTCGGTTTTGGTGGCGATGGCGCCGGTCACAGCGCCCTCGGCGTCGGTTTCCAGATAGTCGGCGTGGCAGGAGAAAAGATAATAGCTGCCGGTGCCGGACTGGTTAACGATGAAGTCGCGGTTATATTTGGCCACGGTGCCCTGATTGGGGCGCAGGGTGGGGGCATAGAAGCGCAGCGGGCCGATCTTTTCCAGCATTCCCTCGCGCATGGAGCCCTTTTCCCGATCCCAGTAGCTCGGCGCGCCGAACATGCTGTCCACCACGTCGCTGGGCGTGTGGCCCAGATGCCAGTCGAACGATTCGCCGGAGTACTGCGCAAATTTCATGCACAGGGCCTGGTTGGCATAGTTGTTGCAGTTCAGCATCCAGTTTTCGTAAAACTCCAGCGGGTCCACGGCCTTCGCGCCGTAATGCTCCATGATGTAGGGGGAGTTGATGACGGCCTGATCGCCGCCGAACAGGCTGAAGCGCTCCTCGGACTGGTTTTCGGCCACGATGACCTTGTAGCCCTGCTCGGCCAGCCACAGCGCGCAGGCCGCGCCGGAATAGCCGTTGCCGAGAATGAGAACATCGGCCTCGTGCGTGGCGGATATGGCGGTCTCGGCCACGGGGTCGGGCTTATGGCGCCAGGTGGCGGTGGAATACAGGGTGTCTGTGATGCGGGTGACGCCCTCGCCATCGAGCACGCGAACGATCTTTTCCTCCGCGTCCGTGGCCAGAGCCGTGCTTGCGCCGGATACGGCGTCGGGGGTCTCGTCCGCCAGCGCCAGTCCGCCCAGCGCCGCGATGGCGGCCGCGCTCACGGTTCCGGCGGCCGCGCCCTTGAGAAACTTTCTGCGGGAGATTTCCTTGCTCATGGTCATTCTCCTTTTATAATAATTCGTTTTCGTCTCAGTAAATATCCAGCGGCTCGGCCAGAAGACCCTGTCCGGGAACATAGAACGAGCCGAAGTACTGCCCTTCAAATTCCTTTGCCCCAATGCCGAGACTCTCGCCCGCGCGGGCATAATCGCTTATCTCCGCGTCCTCGGGCAGCAGCAGATAGACCGTGGTGTTGTCCCCGGCGGCCAGATCGATGTCGCCGCCGTCCCAGTCGACCGCCGTGCAGCTTTCCACTGTGACAGCATCGACCTGGTTGTCAAGCCCGGCCACGGAGAGCTTCAGCTCCCAGATGCCGCCAAGGCCGTTCACCGTGCCGCCGTCAATGCGCAGACCGGTGACCAGGGAAACGCCGGTCAGATCCCAGATGCCGCCGTCCGTCACGGCCACGGCGGTGTTGTTCGCGCCGTAATAATAGGGGGTGTTGTCGACTACGCTGATGTATTTGGCGTTTTCCCAGCTGCCGGAGTTTTCGCTGTTGTACCACGCGTTATCCTCCAGCGGCACGCTGTCGCTGCCGGACGCGCCGTAGAAGCCGTACAGACCGACCTCGTAGGTTTTGGCGTAGTGCTGGTACGCACCGGAGGAGATCACGCCCGTGAGACGGGCCCCTTCGCCGATGGTCACGGAAAGCGCGCTGCCGCCCTGTGTCCAGTAGCCGGTGGAGTTCCACACGTCGCCCTCGATGGCGGTGTTTTTAAGCGTCAGCTTCGTCCACCAGGGGTCGAGCGCTTTGCTGGCCGTGTCGCCGTAGCTGCGCACATCGTAGCCTGCGCTGCCCTGCAGATCGTAGTCGTCGGTGTCGATGGTGTCGGCAAATTCAAAGCTCCAGCCGTCCGGCTCCCAGAAGTATTCGCCGAAGGTGCTGTATTGGAAGTTCGTCAGACCGCAGAAACCGTCGTCGTTGTCCATCAGCTGCAAAAGCACGCGCTCGCCTGTGTAGGGGCTTTCGCCCACAGTGACGGAGGCGTCGTCGATGGTGATGTCGGCAAAGCCGGATTTCACGATGAAGGCGGCCTCGCCGGTCTCGAGCGCCGTACCCTCCCTGAGCGTGATGGTGTTCACGGTGTCGTTTAGCATCATGGAGTGCATCTCAAAGCCGAAGCGCTCGGAGGATATGGTCGAGCGCACGGTCTCGCCCGCGGGCACGGTATCACTCGAAACGGTGGCCACAAGCTCGTCGCTCTCCTCGGCGTAATAGGTGTCGATGCCCTCGCCGTCGCCTTTGACCTGCATGCGGCGGATGGCGATCTCATCGCCGCCGGTGTAGGAGCCGATGTTCACGTGGCCGCCCATCATGATGAAGTCCAGCACACCGGCGTTCATGTCCACGCCGTAGTAGTTTTCCGTGATCTGCGCGATGGCGAACGCGCCGTAGCCCTCGTCCACATCGATGGTGGAGTTGACCACGTCCATGCGCATATAGCTGCCGTCGTCCACGGACAAAGCGCCCCAGCCGGCGGCGTAAACCTCGGAATCGATCACAGTCTCCGTGGTGCCCTTGCCCATGAGATTGACGCAGCGGGAGTTGCCGCGTGCGTTATCGATGCCCAGATGCCACGGCGCGCCGATCATGCTGGTTTGGTTGGCGTTGGAAAGGTAGGTGTCGTAAACCTCGCCGCCCAGCGCCGCCAGACGGGACGAGCGCACGATCACATCCGCGCCGCCGCTGATGTACAGCGCGGGCTTTACCACGCCGGAGGTCTCGATGTTGCTGTTTTCAATGGTGAGCAGCGTGCCCTCGCCATAGGCGGAGACCGCCGCGCCAAGACCGGTAAAGTCGTTGGTGTTGCCGCCGGCGCTGCGGCTGTTCAGATCGATGTCCGCGCCCGAAAGAGTGTAGGGCACGCCCTCGACCACGAGCGCGCTGAAAGTGTCGCTTTCGCCGGTGACGGATACATCCCGCGCGCTCTCGCCGTCGCAGCTGCCGCCGGACACGGCCTCGGTCACGGAGTATTCGTCCCGCACGCCGGTCTCATCGACATACAAAGCCGTGCGGTAGTCGGTGGCGCCTTTGGTGGTGATAAGCTCGGTGCCGAGCACGGTGCGTGTGAGTTCTCCAACGGTTCTTTCGCCGGTCTCGCCGCTGCCGCCGGATGCGCCGCCGGGGCCGCCGCCGCCCGCGGGGGGCTCGCCGCTGCCGCCGGAGCCGGTCACGGAATATTCCTCCGTGATGACCACCTGGCCGTTGTAGCTTCCGGGCGTGAGCGAGATCTCCGCGCCGTTTACGATCAGACTGACGTGCTCGGCCTCCACACCGTCGATGCGGCCGTCCGCCGTGACGGTAATGCTCTCGCCGGAGCTTTCGCCGGAGGGCTCGCCCGATGCTTCGCCGGAACTGCCGGAGTCGGCATCGGGGCCCATGGGCAGATCGACAAAGTCGGCGTTAAAGGTGCCCTCGCCGCCGGCGGCCACAAACTCCTCCCAGGTGGAGGCGTTGTAGCAGTCCTCGTCGAAGAATTTGCCCCAGGGGCCGGAATCGTAGCCCGCTTCGATCTCCTCCCAGCTTTCCGTTTCCCACACGATGGCGGAAACCGGCTCGGGGAAGGGGGAAATGGCGGCGAGATTATCCACCAGCCATTGCTGATAATCCTTCCAGGTGACTTCCTTGCGTACGCCTGCGCCGGTAAACAGGGACACGACCAGCAGCAGGACCAGAATTGAGGTCAAAGTGCGCTTCATGGCGGGCTCCTCCCATACACATTAAAATACAGCCTAAGCGTAGCACAGGAACATTAAACAATCGTGAAACAATTCACATTTATGGCGATAAAAACAGCCTGCAGCCGAAGCCGCAGGCGGATTTTTCAGTGGTTGTGTTTTTCGGCGGCGAGATGATAGTGGCGGGATGTGAGCTGGCGGTACAGCATCAATAGCCCGCGCACGCAAAGCTCCACCGTCATGGCGATCCACATGCCGAGCAGCCCCAGCCGCGGCACCAGCAAAAGCGCAAGGCCGATGCGAACGATCCATATGCTGCCCAGATTCATCAAGCTTGGCACCAGCGTGTCGCCCGTGCCGCGCAGTGCGCCCGCCGCCACGATGGAAACGCCGAACAACGGCTCGGCAAACAGCTCCAGACGCAAAACCTGCGTGGCCAGCGCCCGCACGGCGGCATCCGGTGTGAGCAGCCGGAACACCAGCGGACAGATGAGCATCATCAAAAGTCCGGTCCCCGCCATCAGCGCTGCGCCCATGGCGATGCATATGCTGCCGTAGCGCTTGGCGAGCTTTTCATCGCCCGCGCCGATGCTGCGTCCGACCAGCGAGGCCGCCGCCATGCCCACGCCGTAGCCCGGCATATAGCAAAGACTCTCCGCCGTCACGGCGAAGGAGTTGGCCGCGATGGACACCGCGCCGAGCGGGGCAATGATGACCGTGGCGGCCACCATCGCGCCGTTCATGGCCAGCTCCTGCACGGCCACCGGCGCGCCGATCTTGAAGGCATTTTTCACGATGCCGAAGTCAAAGGCACAGCGCTCGCTGGTGCGCAAACGCAGCTTTTCATTGCGCACGCAGCAGAAGTAGGCCATCAGAAGACTTACCACCGCGCAGGCGAGCGTGGTGCCGAGTCCCGCGCCCAAAACCCCGTACATCGGGATGAAAATGGCGTTGAAGATCACGTCCAGAACGCACATCACGGCGTTTAGGATGCTGGGTGTGACCATGTCGCCGCAGCACTGCAAAAACGACGAGCACATTGAGTTCAGCTGCGAAAACGGCAGCATGAGCGCAAACATCAGAAAATACGCCGCCGCGTCTGCCTGGATCGCCGCATCGCCGCCCAGCCACACGGGCAGATGGCCGCTGATGAGCGCAGTGACCAGACACAAAAGCCCTGCGATCGAAGCGCCGGTGATCAGTCCGTGGCGGACGACAGCGCGCGCCTGCTCGTTTTTCTGAGCGCCGATGTGGTGCGACACGGGAACGGAAAAGCCCGCCGAAACGGCGTAGGGAATGCTGTTTACAAGCCATGTGGTCGAGGCGACCAGTCCGATGGAGGCGGAGGCGTTTGCACCCAGCGCGCCGACCATGGCGGAGTCGATGTACTGCATGGCGATGGTGGTGATCTGCGTCAAAATGGCAGGCAGGCTCAAATGCCATACCTGCTGGATCTGCGGCCACAGGGCGCGCCATTTTGTCTTTATCATTCGTGTCCTCTGCTTTAAACGTTATTGTCCAGGACATTGTAGCATCGTTTGCGCCATATGTCCAATCCCTGTTTTCTCTTGCTGTGGGGGTGGAAAGCGTGTATAATAAGCAGGTTATTATCTTTTTTGGGGAGTAAGCTATGCTTTTGCTTTTTCTGGCGGTCCTCGCCGGGTATCTTTTCGGTTCGATCAGTGTGGCTGTGCTGCTGACGCGGCGCTATGCGCTGGGGGACGTGCGCGGCCATGGCAGCGGCAACGCCGGGGCCACCAACGTTGCGCGCGTGTATGGTCTCAAGGCCGGGCTCATCACGCTCGCGGGCGACATGGCGAAAACCGCCGTGAGCGCGCTGATCGGGTGGCTGCTGGGCGGCGCGGACGGCATGGCTGCCGGATGCGCGGGCTGTCTGATCGGCCACTGCTGGCCGGTGTGGTTCCGCTTTCGCGGCGGCAAGGGCGTGAGCGTTTCGGCGTGCATCGCGCTGGTTTTGGACTGGCGCGTGTTTCTCATCATCGCGGCGGTCTTTGCTGCGGCGGCGGTGCTGTCCAGACGCGTATCCGTGGGGTCGATGGCGGCGGCGCTGGTGTGTCCGTGGTCGCGGCTGCTGCTCGCGGGCGGCGTGGATGCGGTGTTCTGGGTGTGCGCGCTGATGGCCGCGGTGGTGCTGGCGCTGCACGGCAGCAATCTGCGCCGTCTGCTGCGCGGCGAGGAACCGCCCTTCCGCGCGGGCGGACAGTAAAATCTGTAGCTATTTGTTTCTTGCATCCGCAGCGGGACGTAGTAAAATGAATGTGGAAAAGATCACAATTTCATATGGCTGCGGACAGGTAGCCGCTTGCTGTAAAGACCTTTGGGTCAGGCGGCGGTGAGAAAGGAAATGGGGTGCAAATCCCCTGCACGCACGGTGCTGTGAGCGCGAGGCCACACCGAAGCGGTGAAAACCGCTGGGACGAAAGTTCGCCATTTCGGAAGCATGACTTCCGGGAGAAGGTAGGCTGTGGACGCAGAGAGCAAACACTCTCTGGAACGCAAGTCAGAAGAATTACCAGGTCTGTTTTTTGTGTGACAGCGGGCGAGCTCTCCGTGTGTGGCAGATTTCTATAACAAAACCGCTGATTTTCCCCCAAAAAGGGGAGATCGGCGTTTTTGCGTATTTGGTGTGGGAAAAAACGTCGGCTGTTGCCCAAAAGGGGCGGCAGTCGATTTTTTTATTGGACGTGAAAAAAGACAGTCAGGGAGGATGAGCATGAAAAGAACAAAAGCGGCGCGGCGCAATGCCGTGCTGAACACGGTGATGGTCGTGGCCATCGTGCTGATCGCGGCCGCGGGCGTGTTGGCGGTGGGCAGCTTCAAGGGCTGGTTCGATGCGCCGCAGCCGGTGGTCATCGAAACGGCGCCGACTGCCGCGCCGGAGCCGGTGCTGCCGGAGGAAGCGGCGGCGCCCGCCGCCCAGACTGTATGGGCTGAGGGGAAGACCGGCTTTGTGAACATCACGCGCAAGGGCGTTTCCTATTCGCTGGACGACGGCGCCAGGCTGCGCGACGGCGACATCATCGAAACGCTCAACGCCGCGTCCATCACGATCGTGAGCGGCGAAAACCGTGTGACGCTCGATGAAAATGCGCGCGTGCAGATCACGCTCGACGAGGCCGGGCAGCTCACGCTTGAGCTCAATAACGGAACGCTGTTTGCCAGCGTGGGCGGGCCGTTTGCCATGACGCTCGGCGGCGAGACGCTTGCGGCAGACGCCGCCGTGTTTGCGGCCAGCGCGCCTTACGGCAGCGCCGGGGTGTATATGCTCGCGGGCGAGGCCGAACTTGGCGGGAAAACGGTGATGGCGGGCAGCCTTGCCTCCCTTGTGGGCGGGGATGTTGCGCTGGGCGAGCTGGATGTGAGGGCGCTGAATGCCTTTGAGCTGGCGGCGGCCAAGGCCGCGGCGAACGAGGGGAAGACCCTGTGCTTCACTGCCGCGCAGTTTGACGAGATCGAAACCGAGCGCGAGCGCCTTCGCCACGATGCGCTGGAGGCCCAGCTTCTTGCCGAGCAGAGCGAGGAGAGCATTGAGCGCGAGCGGCAGGAAAACGAGGAAAAGGTGCGCGAGGCGCTGGCCGCCAAGAATCAGACGCCGGCGGGCGAGGGCGATCTCGACTACGCGGACATCGTGGTGGAGAGATCCACCTGCACCATCGAGATCCGCTGCGACACCATTTTGGATAACATGGATAAGCTCGCGGAGGGCAAAAACGCCTATGTTCCGCCCAACGGCTGTCTTCTGGCGGCCTCGCGCGTGAGCTTTGACGAGGGCGAAACGGTATACGATGTGCTGCGCCGCGCCTGCTCCCTTGCGGGCATTGCGATGGAGTCGTCGTGGACGCCGATGTACAACAGCTACTATGTCGAGGGCATCGGCAATCTGTACGAGTTCGACTGCGGCGAGCAGTCCGGCTGGATGTACAAGGTAAACGGCTGGTTCCCCAACTACGGCTGCTCCAGCTACACCCTGTCCGATGGCGACAGCATCGTGTTCGTTTACACCTGCAGCGGCCTTGGCGCGGATGTCGGCGGGGGAATGGGGTAAAGGCAATCCCTCAGTCTCGCCTCCGGCGAGCCAGCTCCCTTTACACAAGGGAGCCTTGGGTGCTCCCACAAGCATAGCTCTCGCGACGAAACCAGCAAAGCGTTTCGGAGCAGAAGAGGAGGCGCAGCGGAGCGAGCGAGCCTTCGTGTTCACACGGAGGCGAGACATAGCGAAGCTTGTGCCGACGTAAAGCCCCCCTTGTGTAAAGGGGGGACGGAAAATGCAAAGCATTTTCAGGGGGGATTGACTCCCTGTGTACAAATAACCAGAAAGGGATAAACGATATGAAGCGTTCTTTTGCAAAACGGCTGCTTGTGCTGCTCATGGCGGCGCTGATGCTGCTCGGCGTGTCGCCGCTGGGGGCGATGGCCTCGGAGTACGAGAGCGGCGCGGTGCTTGCCGCGTCGGTGGCCGAGCCGCAGACGGAGACGGTCTCCGAGCCGGAAAGCGCAGCGGAACCGGCAGACACGACCGAGCCGGAAGATTCGACCGAGTCGGAAGAACCGACCGAGCCGGAGGACACGACCGAACCGGCAGACACGACCGAGCCGGAGGACACGGCCGAGCCGGAGGACACGGCCGAATCGGAGGAGACGACCGAATCGGAGGATTCGACCGAGTCGGAGGATTCGACCGAGTCGGAAACGGTCGCCCTTGCCCTTGAGGGCGAGGAGGAGACGGCGGCCAAGATCGGCCGTGTGCGCGTGATCGTGGAAAACACGACCTTCCTCACGCCCGTGGACGGCAAGGAGCCCGCCTGGAAGGGCACGCTGGTGGATGAATGGGTCGATCTGATGAGCGACTCGTCCATGATGAGCTGCGTGGTGGCGGCTCTGAGCGCCCAGGGCTATACCCAAAAGGGCGCGGAAAGCGACTACATCAGCGAGATCAATGGTCTTGCCGAGTTTCACGGCGGCAGTATGTCCGGCTGGATGGGTTCGCTCAACGACTGGTTTGTCAACGAAGCTTTCAGCGCGTTCACGGTCGAAAGCGGCAAGCTGGCCGCGGATGACGAGATCCGCATCCTGTATACCAGCAACGGCAATGGCGAGGATCTGGGGCAGATCTGGGGCGGTTCCGATAAAACCATCAAGGACATCGCCGTCAGCGCGGGCGATCTGCTGCCTGCGTTTGACAAGAATACCCACAGCTATCGTCTGACGATCGATGACAAAACCGAAGCCGTGGTCGTCACGCCCACGGCTTCGAATAAGGTGTTTCAGGTGCGCACGAGCGTCAATGGCACCGAATACAAGCGCACCCAAAGCATCCCCGTGACGGACGGCACCGTTATCACGGTCAAGTGCGGCACGGCGGGCTGGCCGACCATTACGGACACAAGCGCGCAGGTTTACACCATCAGCGTCGTGCGTGAAAAGGCGGAAACGCAGGAGACCGTGACCATCCGCTCGCAGATGATGGATAGCTATCTGCACGGCATCACCGAAGCAACGGTCGCCTCGAACCTGGCGGAGAGCTACGGCTATAAGGACAGCGTGAAGGGTGTTTCGGCGCTGGACGTGCTGGTGAAGGCGCATGAGCTGGTATTTGGTGAAGATACGTTCACGGCGGAAACGGCGGCGGGGATGCTTGCCGTCAGCGATACCGGCTCTGTTTCGATGGCGTTCGGCATGGAAACAACGGCCTTCGGCTTTATGATAAACGGCGGCTATCCCAACGATGGCAAGCCTTCGCCCTATGGCGGCTACAACGGCACATACCTGACCACGCAGCGCGTCATAGAGGATGACGTGGTGGACTTCTTCCTCTATCAGGATACCGCGTGGCAGGATAAGTATACATGGGTGACGGCTCCGGCTTTTGCCGCGCCGGAGCAGAGCCTTTCCGTGCAGGTGAAGGGCATCGCCATCGGCTGGGAGGGCTATAACTACAAAACCCCGGCGGCGCTGAAGGCGGCCGCAGCGGCGGTGAAGGGCGCGAAGCTGGTTTGGATCGACAAAACGACCGGCGCTGCGACCGATACCGGCGCTGTGACTGACCAATACGGCAGAGCCACAGTGACCGCGCCGAAGGAGGCGGGGAGCTATCTTCTGTCTGCCGCGAGCGGCGATGCGGTTTATGCGCTGCTCAACCCCTGCACGGTAACGGTGTCGGCGGCACCGGCCACGTCCATAAGCATTGAATATGCCGGCGTTTTGTATGCAAACGGAACGAAGGTTTACGGGAAAAACGGCGACACGATCGCCTTCCGCGCCGTGGACCAGGAGGGCAAAGAGGCCAAGGTCACCTGGACGGCGGATTCGACCGGCACCTGGGGCGAATTTGATGAGACGACCGGCGTTTTCACCATGAAGAACATCTCCGCGGGCAGCTCGAAAACGCTCAAGCTCACGGCCGCGCTTGCGAGCGACCCGAGCATCAAAACCAGCAAAACCTCCTTCACAGTGTATAACTACGACATCAGCGATGCCCAGAGAACGCAGACCATTACTCTGTCCGAGGACGGTCAGAGCGCGAAAACCGCAAAGGTAAATGGCGGCGTGTCCGGCCAGAACGTGTGGACCAATACCATCGCGGGCGGCATCGCGGCCTATTCCTCCGATCCCGGCACGTCGAACTCGGCGAAATTCAACTGCCTGCGTCCCGGGACCTTCACGGCGACCGTGGGCATCAAGGGCTATGAAAGCGAAATGAACGCCACGGCGACCATCACCATCGAGGGCGTTGCGGTGGCCGATGCCGCCGGAGAAACGGGCGAGACCCGCCTTGAGGTGAGCCATGAAACCCCGGCGCCCGGCGTGCAGCTTGCGGCTTATGTGCAGGATGGGCGCAGTGTGGCCCAGTGGGAAAGCTCGGATGAATCCGTGGCCACCGTGAGCGAAGGCGGCCTTGTGACGGGCCATAAGGCCGGCACAGTGATCGTCACGGCCACGGACAGCGAGGGAGCCAAGGGCGGCATCAAGGTCATCGTGACCGATGCGGACACGCCGTACTTCGAGGCGCTGGAGCTGTCCACCTCGGCCGTGGCCGGATGGGAAAAGGGCAAGAGCTTCCAGGCAACGGTGCTGGAATACGACGTGGCCTTCAAGGCATACAGCACCAGCACGCTTGCCCTTCAGAACAGCACCAAATACGATGCGGAAAAATACACGGCGACGGCCCGTTATGTCAATGCCGATGGCGCAGCGCAGGAGATCGCCGTGAAAAACGGGGGACTCACGCAGCTGACCGGCATGCCCTTTGACGAAACGAAGGTGACCATCACGCTGGAAAGCAAAGCCGACCCGGCGGTCAAAACCGAGTATGTGTTCCATGTGACGCGCCCGCGCGACGGGACCAAGGCACTCAAAACGACCTCCGGCGTGGTTCTCGTGCCGGATGGCCGCGAGCTGCTGGCCACGAAGTACAAGGGCCAGACCGAGGGCGCCATGTTCCAGCTGAAGGACGGCGCGGAAAACGGCAAGGTCGGCGTGGCCTCCGGCATCACGGGCTACCGGGCCTATCTGCTGGACGGCACAAAGCGCTTTTCGCTGAAGCTGACGGGCAGCACCAATTATGTGCATATGCGCTGGAGCTCGGACGGCGGCGCGAGCTGGTCGGAACCGGTGCAGCAAAACGGCGAAACGGCTGTGGTGCAGGCCCCGGCGGACGGCGCCACGGTGCTTGTGCAGGTGCTCGACGACAAGACCTATGTGGAGAAGGGCGGCTTTGATGCTTCCGCAGCGGTCGAATACAGCGTGAACGTCGTGCCCGTGAGTGCGAGCCTGTCCGGCGCGCAGCTCCTCACGGCGCAGTGCGACGGCGGCGATTTCTATCCGGCGTTCGACCCGGAGATGAACAGCTATACGCTCATTGTCCCGAATGGCGTCAAAAACGCCGAGCTGCGCTACACCGTGGCCGAGGGCGCGACGGTGAAGGTGGGCAGCGCGGCGCAGAAGGCCGACGAAAACGGCGTTTATACGCTTGCGCTGACGACCTCGGCCAAAACGATCACGGTCACCTCGGCTGACGAAAGCTTTGCCACGGAGTATAAATTCAAACTCCAGGCCAAGAGCAAATACGCCATGCCGGACGCCGTGGTGGATTATCTGTGCATCGGCAGCCAGTATACGAACGCCAGCACCGGCACCAATCCCGAAGCCACGCTGGCCGGAACCCTGAAATCCCTCGGCAACTTCGGCGGCTATATCACTTATTATTATGAAAACGCCATCGTGGATGACCCGAACAACAAGTACGGCATGGACTTTTATGTGTACGGCAACTCCTTTGCAAGCGGCGGCAGCGCTGGAGAGCCGGGCCAGGTATATGTTTCGGCCGACGGCGTGAACTGGTACGCGCTGGCCGGTTCGGAGCACTATGAGGACAAGGCCATCTGGGATTACACCATCACCTACACCAAGGGCGCCGATGGCAAGAGCAGCTGGACCGATAATCAGGGCAATACCATGGCCAATGCGGCCAGGGCCTGGCCCAGCCGCAGCTCCTATTACTTCAACGACGTCTGGTCGCGCGACAGCTACCGCTTCACCGGCGTTCTGCTGAAAAGCCAGGAGGACGGCACGGTCATGGGCTCCGGCACAACGAACTCCTTTGCCGCAGCGGCCAGCTTCGGCTATGCGGACTACTACCAGAACGGCACCATCGGAGCGGATGTGAACCCCTATGTGGCCGAGCCGGAAAAGGCCAACGGCTTTGATCTGGCGTGGGCCGTGGATGCGCAGGGCAACCCCGTGCAGCTCGATGGCATCCATTACATCCGCGTGGCCACGGCCTCGAACATCTGGGCCGGCAGCTTCGGGGAAAAATCCACCGAGGTGAGCTATGTTGTGCGCACGACGGCGCAAAGCGCGCCCGTGGGCGAAACGGCCCTGCCGCAGTCGATCACGCTCCGCGATGGCGAAGGCAGCAAGACGGTGGAGCTGAAAGCCGGACAGCAGACCTATCGGATCGGCGCGGCCGGAATGACGAACGTGAGCGTGACGGTCAACGGCGCGGCGGAGGACGCGAACATCTATGTGAACAACCAGCGCGTGGCTGCCGGCGCGGCGTCGGGTGCGCTGGCCATCCCCTCCGGCGGCACGAAACTGGTTCGTGTGATCGTGCAGCAGGGCGACTGCGAGCCCGCGATCGTGATGCTCAAGATCACGGACGGCATGGACGAGCAGGATCTGGCCGCAGTGGATGCGGTGGACGCGCTCATCAACGCCATCGGCACGGTGTCGCTGGAAAGCGGCGCGAAGATCGCGGCGGCCCGCGCGGCGTACGATGCGCTCAGCGCGGCGCAGCAGGGGCTCGTGAGCGCTTATGACACGCTGAAAACGGCGGAAAAGGCCTACGGTTCGCTTCGCTATGAGGAAATTTATCAATCCACGGGCAACTATCTCGCCGCACTCGGCACGCCGGGCGTCGGTTCCGTCGGCGGCGAGTGGATGGTCATCGGCCTTGGCCGCAGCGGCCGAAGTGTGCCGGCCGGGTATTACACGGCGGCCATGCAGTATGTGCTGGAAAATGCGGACGAGGACGGCCGCCTGAATGCCAACCGCTCCACGGACAATGCCCGCCTGATCCTGGCGCTCACGGCCATCGGCAAGGACGCCGGAAGCGTGGCGGGGGTCGATCTGCTGGGCGCGCTGGACGAGATGAGCTACATCACCAGGCAGGGCATCAATGGCCCCATCTGGGCGCTGATCGCGCTGGACAGCCACGATTATCCGGAAAAGGGCAATGTGACGCGCGAGGGGCTGTGCGCGGCGATTTTGGCCGAGCAGCTTCCCGGCGGCGGCTGGGCGCTTTCCGGCACGGAGGCAGACCCGGATATGACCGCCATGGCGCTGCAGGCGCTCGCCCCGTATTACGGAAAGGGCGATGCGGCGGTGAACACGGCGGTGGATAAGGCGCTGAGCATCCTGTCCGCCCGGCAGGGCGAGGACGGCGGCTTTACCAGCTGGGGCACGGCCAACAGCGAAAGCTGCGCCCAGGTGCTCACGGCGCTGACGGCTCTTGGCATCGACCCGACGGCGGACGAGCGCTTTGTGAAAAACGGTCGGAATGTGATCGACGCGCTGTGCGCGTTTTCGGTGCAGGGCGGTGGCTTTGCGCACGCTGTGAACGGCGGGCGCGACGGCATGGCCACCGAGCAGGGCTATTATGCGCTGGCCAGCTATTTCCGCCTGAAAAACGGCCAGACCAGCCTGTATGACATGACGGACGTGGCCCTTTCCGCTGGCAGCGCGGCGCAGGATGTGGAGCAGCTTATTGAATTCATCGGCACCGTGACGATCCAGAAGGAATATGCCATCACTCTGGCGCGCAAGGCGTATGATGCCCTTTCCGATGCGGAAAAGGACAGCGTCGGCAATCTGGGCACTCTGGAGACGGCGGAAGCGGCCTATGCCGCCATGCTTGAGCAGATCGCTGCGGTTGAAGACCTCATCGCCGCCATTGGCGAGCCGGAGGCCGTGACGGAGGAGAGCAAGCCCGCCATCGAGGCCGCGCGCAAAGCGTATGACGCGCTGAATGACGAGCTGAAAGCGCGCGTGACGAACCATGACAAGCTCACGGCGGCGGAGCGCCGTCTGGCCGCGCTCGACCCGCAGGGCGGCACCAAGGTGATCGGCACGGGCAACACGAAGCTGGTGCTCGACGGCGTGACCTACATGGTCGATGCCGAGGCCGCGAGCCTGATGAAGCGCATTGCCGAGCTGCGTGACGCGGGCGGCATGGACGACGATGGCATCCTGGATGCCTACCGCACCTACGATGCGATGAGCCGCGCGCTCAAGGCGCAGGTGTTCAACTACGCCGATCTGCAGGCGCTGTGCACGGCAGTGGGCGTGCGCGGCCACCGCGACGGCATGAGCGGCCTTCAGGCCGAGGGCCTGCCGTGGTACGTCGGCCTTGAGGTCACGGCCATCACGAGCGGCGAGGACTATGACACCGTGGCCGGAAGCATTGGCCACAACGAGCTTCTGGCGCTGTGGAACATCGCATTCATCAATCGCCTGACCGGCGAGGCGTTCACGCCGTATGAAAACGTGACGCTGCGCATGGCCGCGCCGGGATACGATGCGGCGCTTGACCAGTTCCGCATGGCGCTGTATTCGGACGGGCGTGTGGAGTATTCCGACTGCACCGTGGCGGGCGGCGAGCTGACCTGGGTCGTGGTTGACGGCGGCGTGTATGGCTTCATCGGCGGCGCCGCGGCGGCCACGGAAACGCTGGCCGAGGAGCCGGCGGAGGAAGCGGCAGCGGAGACCGAAGTGCCGGAGACGGAGAGCGAGCCCGAGACCATCGAGGCGGTCGCCCAGCCGGAGGCTAAGCGTGAACCCTCGCTGCTGTGGCTGTGGATCGTGATCGGCATCGTCGGCGTCGGCGCGTTGGTAGTGGTCATCGCGCTCAAACGCCAGGACCGCAAAGCCAGACATAGTGTGAAACACTGATAGACAGAAAACGATAAAAGATAAAAAGCACCGCCTTTTCCCAAGGGGAGGAGGCGGTGCTTGCTGTGCGGGGCGTTATGCCAGGCGTTCTTTGCGTTCGAGAGTGAGGCGGTCGCTTATCATGGCAATGAACTCGGAATTTGTGGGCTTGCCCTTGGAGATGGAAACGGTGTAGCCGAAGTATTTTTGCAGCGTTTCCAGATCGCCGCGATCCCATGCGACCTCGATGGCATGGCGGATGGCGCGCTCCACGCGGCTGGGCGTGCTGGAAAATTTCTTCGCCACGGCGGGGTAGAGCACCTTGGTCACGGCGTTGATGGCGTCCATGTCGCCGATGGTGATGAGAATCGCCTCGCGCAGATACTGATAGCCCTTGATGTGCGCGGGCACGCCGATCTCGTGGATGATGTCGGTCACGGCGGATTCCAAGCTGCGCTCGCGCACGGTGCTGGGGCGCAGGGCGGCGATGTCCACGGGGGCGGCGGGGTGGGCGTGCAGCGCGGCGACCTGGCGGATGCGGCCAAGCAGCGAGGCGCAGTCGCAGGGCTTGGGCACAAAATACTGCGCGCCAAGCTCGGAGCAGCCGGCCACGACCCGGTCGTTATAAAAGCCGGAGACCACGATGGCGGCGGGGGCGTCGCCCGTGCGGCGCAGCGTTTCCAGCAGCGTCAGGCCGTCGAGCTTTGGCAGCACCAGCTCGGTCACGAGCACATCCGGCTCCGTTTCGGCGCAAAGGCGCAGAGCCTCCGCCCCGTCGCCCACGGCGGCGGCCAGCTCCATGCCCTCCTCAGCGGCGATGGTCTCGGCAAGAAGTGTGCGGAAATCCTCGTTCGGATCGACGAGGAGCACGCGGATAGAAGTTTCCATAAAAACATACCTCCAGAGAAATCGATTCCGGCGCATATGTATCTTTCAGGCGTCCAAAATTGTCAGTAAAATCAATTTACCACAGCATCTAAGCCTGTGCAACAGGAAATGCCGTTTTGGCTGGAAAAAATGTTGACATAATTCGACAAGCTTTGTCGAATGGCGTCGAAGTGCGGCGAGGAAAAGAAATGTGGAGGCGGCGGGAAAGAAAGAGGTTGACGCGGGGGAAAAAATGTGGTATTATATATCGGCTTGGAAAAAGCGCGCTAGATTAGCTCAGTCGGTAGAGCAGCTGATTCGTAATCAGCAGGTCGTGTGTTCGAGTCA
>CAYROZ010000004.1:0-34249 GCA_964426125.1 uncultured Oscillospiraceae bacterium | reverse complement strand
TGATCGCCGCCGAGGACGGCACGCAGCTGCTGTTTCTGCCGTTTGACGCACTGATGGAGGGCGGCAGCGACGCGGCGCTCGTGCTTTTGCGGCGCAATCTCATGCAGGAGATCGCGGAAAAATACTGGCTGCTGCGCCGGCGCATCCAATGTCTGCGCGCCCCGACACTGCGCGGAAAGCTCATGGCCTATCTCACCGCCTGCGCCGCCGACGCCGGAAACGACACATTCCGCATCCCGCTCGACCGGCAGGCGCTGGCCGATTACCTCGCCTCCAACCGCAGCGCCCTGTGCCGCGAGCTGTCCGCCATGCGCCGCGATGGGCTCATCGACTATTACGGCCGCAGCTTCCGCCTTCTCCGGCGCGAGACAAAACCGCCGCAATTTTAATAAAAATCTAATCTCCCTCTAAGGAAAATCGCAGGGACTGTGTGCTATGCTTGCGCCATGGATAAAGGGGGATGAGACCATGCGAGGCATTGAGATATTCAACCACGCTGTCATGCTGCTGTTTTTGCTGTGCTACAGCTATCAGTTTTTCTATCTGGCCGCGGCGCTGCTGAAAAAACCAAAAGCCGCGCCGGAAACCAAGCCCGTGCACCGGCTGGCCATCCTGATCGCCGCGCGCAACGAGTCGCTCGTGATCGGTTCGCTGCTGGACAGCATTGCCGAGCAGAGCTATCCGGCGCAGCTTCTGGATGTGTTCGTGTGCGCGGACAACTGCACGGACGACACCGCCGCCAAGGCCCGCGCCCACGGGGCCATCGTGTACGAGCGCCGCAACAACGCCCGCTGCGGCAAGGGCTATGTGCTCGATTACCTGCTGAAAAACATTCAGGGCCGCCCCGGCGCGCGCTACGATGCCTACATCGTGCTCGACGCAGACAACATTCTCGACCCCGATTTTGTTCTGGAGATCGACCGCCGCTACAGCGAGGGCTATGAGATCGTGACCAGCCGCCGCAACAGCAAAAATTACGGCGACAACTGGATATCCGCCGGCTATGCGCTGTGGTTTCTGCGCGAGTCGCGCTATCTCAACGGCGCGCGCATGGCGCTCGGCACGAGCTGCGCCGTGTCCGGCACGGGCTTTCTGATGTCCGCTGCCGTTTTGCGCCGCTGCGGCGGCTGGCACTACTTCCTGCTCACGGAGGACATCGAGTTTTCCATTGCCAACATTCTGCGCGGCGAGAAGATCGGCTATGCGGAAAGGGCCATTTTGTACGACGAGCAGCCCACACGCTTTTCCCAGTCGTGGCGGCAGCGGCTGCGCTGGTCGAAGGGCTATTTGCAGGTGTTTGGCCGCTATGGCGGCGGTCTTCTGCGCGGGATATTCCGCGGCAGCTTCTCGTGCTACGATATGACGATGAACATCATGCCCGCGGCGGTTTTGACCGGCGTGAGCGCGCTGGTGAATCTGGGCGCGGCGATCTGGGCCTTTTCCGGCGGGGGCGATGTGCGGCAGCTGGCGCTGTCCGTGGGCGAGGTGCTGATGGGCCTATACGGCACGGTATTCGTGCTCGGCGCCGTGACCACCATCTCGGAGTGGCGGGATATCGGCTGCTCAAACGCCAAAAAGATATTCTACGCCTTCACGTTCCCGCTTTTCATGTTCACCTACATCCCCATCTGCGCGGCCTCGTTTTTCGCCCGGAGCGAGTGGAAGCCCATCCGCCACGACCGCTGCCTGACCCTGCGGCAGATCCGCCCGGAACTCGACCGCGAAAGGAGCGCCTGACGCATCGTTTCCCGTCCTGCGCGGCCATTGCGAAGGCACGATATGTTTGATATAATGACCACGAAGCAAGATATAGAGGAGGTATATTCATGAACTTTTCTCAGGCCATACAAAGCGTTTTCTCCCAATACACCGGCTTTCAGGGCCGCGCGCGGCGCGCGGAATACTGGTATTTCGTGCTGCTGAATGTTTTGGTCACGGCCGTGATCAGCGCCATCGTGCGCGTGCTGCATTTTAACAGCGGCGTTCAGTCCACGCTCACCACGCTGTGGCAGCTTGCCATTTTGCTGCCGGGGCTGGCCGTGACGGTCCGCCGCCTGCACGACATCGGCAAATCCGGCTGGAACATCCTTTGGGAGCTGATCCCGGTCGTCGGCCAGATCATCCTTCTGGTGTTCTTCCTGCGCGACAGCCAGCCCGGCGAAAACAAATACGGCGTCAGCGAAAAATATCCCAACGGCATCCCCTTCCGCCGCCCCGAGAACAACGACTACTACACGCCCTACACCAACCACTCCCCCACCAGCCACACGGCCAGCTATCAGCCGCCCCAGTACCACACCCCCGACCAGAACGGCGGCTTTGCGGAGCAGGACTTCGTGAACAAAAGCTACGACAAGGACGACCAGGGCGTGACCTGCCCGCACTGCGGCGCGAAAAACGTGGCCCGCAGCCGCTTTTGCACCACCTGCGGCGCATCGTTTGAATGACCCTTCCCCCCAATGGCAAAGCGCCGGAACACGTTTGTGTTCCGGCGCTTCTTTTTTTTACCGAATTTCTCTTATCTCTCTTTTACTTGAACCACACATTGGTGCAAAACAGGATGAACAGCAGAAACACAACGCCGAACGCCGCCGCAACAGCGAAGGCCGCCGCCAGAACGCCCAGAAGCATACCCCGCCGCTCCTTGCGGCCCATCGGCTCCGGCTCGCTGTCGGAACGCTCCAGCCGCTGCTCGGCCGGGATATACCACGGCATTCCGTCCACGTTCATCGGGGCGACGGTGTGGCCGTCGTCGCCGTCAAAGGACTTCGGCTTCTTTGGGGCCATTGTCCTTCTCCGTTTTCCGGATGCGGGTCATTTCCTCTTCAGCCGCCGCCTGACGCTGTGCATCGTTGTACAGGTGGCAGGCGCAGAAGTGGTCGGGCTCGACCTCGGTGTATTCGGGCGCTGCATAGCGGCACACATCCATGCACTTGCTGCAGCGCGTGTGGAACTTGCAGCCGCGCGGCGGATTGGCCGGGCTGGGGATGCTGCCCTGCAGCACGATGCGGTTCATCTTCACGTCCGGATCGGGGATGGGGATGGCGGAGAACAGCGCCTCGGTGTAGGGGTGCAGGGGGTGGTCAAAGATCTTTTCCGTGGGCGCGTATTCGACCATGGTGCCAAGATACATGACGCCGACGGTGTCGGAGATGTGCTCCACGACGGAAAGGTCGTGGCTGATGAACAGATAGGTCAGACCGAAATCGCGCTGGAGCTGCTTGAGCAGGTTGATGATCTGCGCCTGGATGGAAACATCCAGCGCGCTGACCGGCTCGTCGCACACGATGAAGTCGGGGTTGAGCGCCAGAGCGCGCGCGATGCAGATGCGCTGGCGCTGGCCGCCGGAAAACTCGTGCGGATAGCGGTCCTTGTGGTACTCCTGCAGACCGCAGGCGCGCATGATGCGCGAGACGTAGTCGTCAAACTCGTCGTCGTCCACGATGTGGTGCTCGCGCACGCCTTCGCCGATGATCTCGCCGACCGGCAGACGGGGCGAAAGACTGGAATAGGGGTCCTGGAAAATGATCTGCATCCGCGGTCTCAGGCGGCGAAGCTCCTCGTGCGGCAGGGCGGAAATGTCCTGCCCGTCGAAAATGATCTCGCCGGAGGTTTTTTCGATCAGACGCAGAATGGTGCGTCCGGCGGTGGATTTGCCGCAGCCGGATTCGCCCACGAGACCCATCGTCTGGCCGCGCTTGATGGAAAAGCTGATGCCGTCCACCGCGCGCACATTGCCGATGGTGCGCTTGAAGAAGCTGGACTTGATGGGGAACCATTTGACCAGATTTTTTACTTCGATCAGATTTTCACTCATCACAGTTCCTCCACATTCACAGAGCTGGGCCAGCCCACGATCTCGCCGTCGGCCTCATGACGCCAGCAGGCGACCACATGGGTGTCGCTGACCTTGATCCAGGGCGGATAGTGGCCCTGCCTGCATTTTTCCACGCACTGCTCGCAGCGGTCGCGGAAATAGCAGTAGTCGGGCATATTCACGGGGTTCGGCACGGAGCCGGGGATGTTGTAAAGCGCATCCACCTTTTTGCCCACAACGGGCTTGGACTTCATCAGACCGATGGTGTAGGGGTGGCACGGATGGTGGAAGACCTCCTCCGTGGTGCCCTTTTCCACCACGCGTCCGGCGTACATAACGACCACATAGTCCGCCATGTGCGCGATGACGCCCAGATCGTGCGTGATGAGCATGATGGAGGAGCTGATCTTGTCCTTGAGCTCCTTGAGCAGATCGAGGATCTGCGCCTGAATGGTCACGTCCAGCGCCGTGGTGGGCTCGTCGGCAATGATAAGCTGCGGCGAGCACGCGAGCGCCATGGCGATCATGACGCGCTGGCGCATACCGCCGGACAGCTCGTGCGGATACATTCCGTAAACGCCTTCGGCGTTGGCGATGCCGACGGTGCGGATCATCTCGATGCTGCGCGCCTTCACGTCCTCTTTGCTCATGTCGGGGTTGTGCAGCGCAATGACCTCGTCTACCTGCATACCGCATTTGAACACGGGGTTGAGGCTCGTCATCGGCTCCTGGAAGATCATCGAGACCTTGTTGCCGCGGATCTTGGTCATTTCGCTGGTGGGGGTGTTTACGATGTTGTAGGCCACGCCGTCGCCCATATTCAGGCGGATCTCGCCGCCGACGGTCTGGCCCTGCGGCCGCTGCAAAAGCTGCATGAGCGAAAGGCTCGTGACGGACTTGCCGCAGCCGGATTCGCCCACCACGCCCACAACGGAGCAGCGCGGCACTTCAAAGCTCACGCCATCGACCGCCTTGACGGTGCCGATATCCGTGAAAAAGTAGGTCGCCACGTTGTCAAACTCCACAACGTTGTTCTCGTCGTGCATTTTGGTGACGTACTTGGCCGGATCGGTGTTGGCGCGGGCGCGCTCCTTTTCCAGCCGGCGCGTCAGCTTGCGGTTGAAGCGGCTGATCTCGTGGCTTTCGCGACCGGAGATATAAGATGTATTTTTACGTTTTGCCATACGATCGTCCTCCTTACTGCTTCATCTTCGGGTCGAATGCGTCGCGCAGACCGTCGCCCACGAAGTTGAACGCAATGACCGTCAGACAGATGAGCAGGCCCACCGGTATCCAGATGTAGGCGTAGCGCACCAGGTTTTCGTTGGAGGAGGTGATGGCGTTGATCATCGTGCCCCAGGTGGCCAGCGGGCGCTTCACGCCGAGGCCGAGGAAGCTGAGCGTGGACTCCGTGATGATAACGGAGCCAAGGCCCATGGTGGCCGAGACGATCAGCTGCGGCATGACGTTGGGCACCAGATGGCGGAAGATGCGCCGCTTGGCACGGATGCCGGTGGCCTCCGCCGCGACCATGAATTCCTGCTCACGCAGCGACAGGATCTGTCCGCGCACCAGACGGGCCACACCGGCCCAGCCGAGGATGCCCAGAATGGCCATCATCCAGATCAGACGCTGATACGAGCCCAGACGCGCCGCATCGAAGAAAGCGCCCATGATGATCAGGATGGGATAGGTCGGGATGCAGTAGAAAATATCGACCAGACGCATGATCACGGTGTCCACCCAGCCGCCGAAGAAGCCGGCGATGCCGCCAAGCAGCACGCCCAGCACAGACTCGAGGATGACCACCACGAAGCCCACCATCAGCGACACGCGGCCGCCATACATCATGCGGGCCAGAATGTCCATGCCGTCGGCGTCGGTGCCGAACCAGTGCTCCCGGCTCGGGGGTGCGTAAATGTCGATGAGGTTTGTGACCATCTCGCACTTGATGACGTACTGGCCGTTCTGGTTTTCGATCGTAAGCTCCGCCTCGCGGTAGGTCAGCTCGCCGTTTTCATCCAGAATGTACGCGCCGTCCGTGTCCATTTCCGGCAGGCTGTAGGTAAAGCTGCCGGTCTTGCTGCCGGACGCGTCCATCTCGGCGATGACCTCGTCCACGTGCTGCTTGAAGTCCAGCGACAGGGAGTCCTCGCCGCTGTAGCGGCGGACAACGAAGTTCGAGATCATGGCGGTCTCGCTGCCGTCGGCCGCATAGACCATGTGGTTTTCGTCCTCCAGGCGGATCTCATAGGACGCGCCGTCGGCCTCAAACTTGCCGTCGGAATACAGCGCCTCAAGCGCCGCCGCCTTGAACGCGTCGGAAAAGCTCGTTCCCTGCTCATACGCATCGAACACGAAGATCGACGAGATCATCGCGGGGCTCTGCTCGCCGGGCACGGTGATGGAAATGCCCGCTTTGTCCGCCACGATGGTATAGGTCACGCCGCCGAACTCAAACGTCGTCTCCTCCGCGTCCTGCGCGGCGAAATAGGCGTTTGTAAACTCCTCGCCAAGATCCTCGCCCGTGAAGGTCAGGGTGCTGGCGCCGGTGCAGTTGAGATAGCTGGTGAGCTTGTCGGGACCGGGCTCGAAGCTGTAGGTCATGCCGTCGTGCTCAAACTCCGCAAGGCCGCTCTTTTTGGCCTCCGCCGCGGCTTCCGCCAGCCCTTCGGCCACTTCGCCGTTGGCGTTGAGCGCGCCCGTGATGCTGTTGACCGTGCCCACGCGCGAGGCCGCGGCATAGGTCGCCACCGTTTCCGCGCCGCCGGCACAAAGCTCATAAACGCCCTCGCCGAGCTTGTTGAGCGTGTAGGCCGCGCCGTTGTCGTCGGTGACTGCCAGCGATTCGATGCCCTCGGCCGTCATGGAGTTGATGTAGGAGGTGATCTTGTTTTTCACGGAATAGTGGATATCCAGCGTGTCATCGAGCACATAGTTGGTGTACTCCGTGCGCCGCGCGCCGGAGGCATAGCTGATGTTGAGATAGTCGTATTTGTAGAAGACCTCCGTCTGCCCGTAGGGGTAAAACAGCGGGCACAGGAAGGAAAACACGAACATCAGGATCAAAATGCCGAGACCCACCATCGCCAGCTTGTTGCGGAAAAAGCGCTTGGCAACGAGCCGTCCGGGCGACAGCACCTTCACGCGCTGCGTGTCGTCGAGCTTCATGGGCTCGTCGGTTTCGGCGCCGGCCTTCTGCGCGGCCTGCTCGGCCTCGCGGCGCTTGATCTCCTCGTTTAGATAGTTGGTTCTCTTGTCAGTAAATTTCGCCATGTGTCTCGCCTCCTCTCAATGCACACGCACGCGGGGATCGACCACGGCATACAAAATGTCCGAGATCAGATTGCCCAGCAGCGTGAGGATGGAAATGAAGGTGAGATAGAACATGGTGAACGGGATGTCGCCCGCGATCATCGACTGATAGGAAACGTAGCCGATGCCGTTGATGGCAAACAGCGTTTCCGTGATGAGTGCGCCGCCGAACAGCCCCGGCAGACTGCCGCCGAGGATCGTGACCAGCGGGATGAGCGTATTGCGGAAAGCATGGTAGTTGATGACCTTCTTTTCGGAAAGGCCCTTGGCGCGCGCCGTGCGGATATAGTCGGAGTTGAGGACCTCCAGCATATTCGTGCGGGTGTAGCGCATCAGCGAACCGATGCTTATAATCACCAATGTTACAGCAGGCAGGAAGAAGTGCTTGGCCAGATCAAGGAACTTGCCCCAGTTGCTCAGCTGATAGAAATAGCGGCCCTGCATACCGCTCAGGTCAAACCAGCCAAGCTTGACACTGAAGACCATCTTCAGCATCGTGGCCACGAAGAAGGTCGGCAGACTCATGCCGATCAGTGCGACGACCGTCACGGTGTAGTCCGTGGCGGAATACTGTTTTCTCGCCGCCACGACGCCCAGAGGCACCGCGATGGCGATCTCCAAAATAAACGAAACGAACGCCAGAACAAAGCTGTACCAGATCACGTTCGAGAACTTTTCCGTGCACGGAACGGTCCAGAACCAGCTTTCGCCGAAATCGCCCTTCACGGCGTTTCCGAGCCATACAAAGTAGCCCTTGATGGGGCCTTTATCCATGCCATATGTGGCGTTTAATTCCGCTAACCACTCCTGCGCGCTTTTCTGCGAGCCGGGCTTTTGCGACAGGCTCAGTGCGCGCGCTTCCATGTAGCTGGTGGGTAGGGAATACATGATGACATAGATCAGGAACATTACGAAAAAGAGGATCAGGATGCACATCAGTATCCTCTTGATGAGAAATTCGGTCATAACATGATCTCCACCTGCGCGTTAGTATTTTGTCCGCCGCGATGGGCGGTTGGTTTTTTACACTGTGAAAGGAAAAGGGCGCCGAAACGCCCTTTTCCCCCGCGAAACGAATTTTAATTAGTTCATTTCAACATTCTGGATATCGTTGATCCAGCCCCAGAAGGTGGTGATATCCGGCGTCACGGTGTCGATGTTGACGCGCTCAGTAGAGAACAGGACGCAGTTCTTGCGCTGGTAAGCGGGAACCTCAACGGCCCAGTCAAGGATGACGTCGAGAGCCTGCTTATAGGTGGCCTTGCGGTAGGTCTGGTCGGCGCTGACGCGGGCAGCCATGATCAGCTCGTCGAGCTGCTCGTCCGCGATGCGGTAGTGGTTGGAGTTGGTGGTGTTGGAGGAGTGGTAGATCTGATACATATCGGGATCGACCGTGGCGCCCCAGGCGGCGCACCACATATCCACGGAACCGGCGTCGAGGTTATCCCACAGAGCGCTGGAGTTGGACAGGTCGTTGACCTGCAGGTCGATACCGATGGTCTTGAGAGCGTTGGAGGCGTTGGTGGCAACGGCAAACACGGGGTGATCGCCCACGCCGTCGGCCGGGATCTGCAGCTCGTAGGTCATCTCCGCGCCGGCAGGAGCCGCGGTGAAGGTGCCGGTGGCCTCATCCCAGGTGTAGCCAGCGGCCTTGAAGAAGCCGATGGCGGCCTGCAGAGCGGCGTCGTAGCGCTCTTCGTCGGTCATGTCGTCGGTGTAGATGGGGTTGCCGTCCACGTCGGTGGAGAAGGCCTTCTCATAACCCTCGTCGGAAGGACGGGGAGCGGCCCAGGAGGTGTTGGAGATGGGGTACTGGATCACTTCGGCCAGCTCGCCGTAGTAGGAGTTGACAGCCGCGTCGCGATACACGGAGAACAGAGTGGCAAGACCCTTGCGCAGGTTCTTGGACTCAACGGAGCTCTTGTCGCTGCCGACAAGAACGTTATCGGCGCAGATGCCGATGTAGCCATAGCCGAGGTTATCGACCAGGTCGGTGGTCAGAACGTCGCCGGTCAGCTCGCCGTTGGAGTTGTACTCCTTGATGCTGGTGGCCGCGGACACGGAGATGGAGGGGTCGGAGATATCGAAGGTGCCGGAAGCGACGCCGGTGAGCTTATCGGAGTCGGAGCACTCCTGCAGCAGCAGGTACTTGGTCTTGGGCTCGCCCTTCCAGTAGTTTTCGTTGGCCTCGAAGCTGACAACGCCGTTTTCATAGGCAACGAACTTGTAGGGGCCGGCGCCGAGAGGCTTCGTGGTCACAGCACGCACGGAGCTGAGATCGCCCTTGGGGAAGCCGAAGTTGTGCGCATCGTAGTCATAGGCCTCGGCATCGCCGTAGTAGTGCAGGGGGGCCACGGTGATGGCGAGCTGGTAGATGGAGGTAGCGTCCACAGAATCCATGTGCACGGTGTAGCTGTAGTCGCCGGTCTTCACGATGCCTTCGATGTAGTCAATGGAGTCGCCCGTGGCAACACCGGCGGTGTACTGGGCATAGTCGTCGCCGAGGACATTCCCGATGCACTCGCTGATGGAGACGGTGGCGATCTCCAGGTTGATGCCGTTGTCGGACAGATCATAGCCGTAGTTGGCGATCATCTGATCCCACATGGTGGCGGTGTCTTCCGCCTCGTAGCCCCACAGAGCCACAGCGCTGGCAAAGTCGACCGCGCCGTAATCCTCGCCGTAGGCTTCCAGGACATAGTCCGCAATGGACTGGCAGAACGCCTCGCCGCCGACCTGGAACGCATCCCAGAAGGCGGTCTGCTGCTCTTCGGTCCAGTAGGTGAAGTCAGCATTGTCGGGGCCGGCCGCCAGAAGCAGGTTCTGCAGGCTGTCCATGCCGGCGCGGTAAGCTTCCATGCCGGTGATGGGCTGGGCATACAGAGTGCTGGCGCCGTCATAGGTCGGGTCGCACAGAACATACATGGAGAAGATCGCATCGTCCGCGGTCATGGGGGTGCCGTCGGAGAAGACGATATCGTCACGCATGGTGAAGTTATAGTCAACGGAGCCGTCCTCATTTTCAACGACCTCGCAGTCGGCGATACCATAGTAGGTATAGTCCGTGCCGTTGTAGGCGCGGGTCTCGCCGTCGATGCCGTTGTAAACGATCGCGCCGTCACGGTCGGAGCCGAGAATGGACTCGGACGTCAGAACGTAGACATCCTGGTCATAGGCGCTTTCGGAGAAGAACGGGCTGAACTTCTCGGAGAAGTTGGAATAGCCCACGACGAGCGTGTCGCGGATCTCTTCCTCCGTGGTCTCTTCCACGGTCGTTTCCGCGGTCGTTTCTTCGGCCACGGGCTCTTCGGTCTCAGTCTTGCCGCAGCCGGCCATCACGCTCATCAGCATGATGACAGCCAGAAGCAGAGCGAGCCACTTGGTTTGCTTGTTCATGTTTTGTCCTCCTTATTAGAATTTTTGAACTTATAAATATAACAGCCTTCCGCTGGTATATCCGAAGGTGGGGTCATCACGGCTATGCCGTGATGGGAAAAGGGGGCGTCCCCTTTTGGTGTTGTGAAGCCGTTGGGTTGCGCGCGAACCAAGGCGTCTTTGTGTAAAGGGAGCTTTGGCGCTCGGCGTTTACCGTTTCACCCTTCGCACGCGCGCATCTCCAGCGCCTTTCGGTGCGCAAACATCCATATCGACGCGCAAAGCAGGATCACCGCCGCCGCCAGAAACACGGCGTCGAGTCCCGTGCCGCCCTCGCGCAGCCAGTAGACCGCCTGCCCGGCCAGCGCCAAAACCGCGCACACCGCCAGCGCAAAGGATGCCCCTGCATAGCGCGGCGCAAGCTTATCCCTATGCTCGCGCGTCACGCGCTCCTTGGCCGTGAGCAGCCGGTAAAGCCCGGCTTCGAGAAAATACATCGGCACCGCCATGAGCGCAAACGGCGCCATGGTGTACCAGATGTGCGCGCACGGCGCATTGAAGCACAGCGCGCCGATGTAGGCCGCAAGGCATACAAGGGCCAAAGCCGCATAGCAGCGTTTGGTCCGCCGCAATTGTTCGCCCGCAGCCGCGAATGCAAACCATGTGCCGCGATACACCGCCTTGCGCACGATTCGCCCGCTCGCAGGATTCACCTGTTCCTCCAGCGCCCAATCCGCCAGATACTTTTTCGATGCCATAAGCGCCTCCGATACAGAATATACTATACCATGCAATCGTCCTTCAATTCAAGTAGCAAAACCTACAGCTTTGCCTAAATTTCCCGAAAATTATGTTGACTTACAACCAAAAACCACGCAAAATCGTCTTTTTCCGCCAATAGTCGGGTCAAAAGCAGCGGCGCACCGCGTTATGCGATGCGCCGCCTTTTTCTTCTTGGTTATGCACTTAAGGAGCAAGAGCGATCGCGCCGGTGTATTCGCCGGGGACAAGCTCCGTGGCCACGCCATCGACCGTCATCGTGCCGGTCACGGTGCAGCCTTCGCCGATGGTGAGACCGGAAAGCGCGGACTCGCCGGTAACGGTCCAGCTCGCGCCGTCCGCCAGGGTCAGATACAGGCCGTGGGCCGTGTTGTACGCGGCATCGAGGCAATAGCTTTCAAAGCCCTCCGCCGCGCCAACGGCGTTCCAGTGGTCGCAGTCGTAGAAGTTCGCCGCGCCGGTGTAGGCCGCGTTTTCAAGCGTGACGTACATATCGCGCTGATAGTCCTCGTGGCTGATGCCGCCCTTGGCGCTCATATCGCGCAGGGTAACATGGATGCCGGGATACTGCTCGCCGTCGGGCACGGCGTTCATGAACATGGTGTCGTTGTTATAAACGGACTGAAGGATATAACCCGTGCCGTTTTCGTCCGCGATCAGCTCGCTGTTTTCCACGGTCATGTCCAGATTCGTGGACTTGACCAGGATCACGCTGCCGGCGGTATGGTCGATGTAAGCCTGCTTCTGCGCTTCGTATTCCACGCCGAGGTCAAGGCTCAGATCGGTGCGCAGGACGGAATCGCTGACCGTGATGGCCGTGGAATAAAGGGGCAGTTCCTGCTGCGAGTAGCCCTCGTAGGCCCAGTAGGGCGGCAGGTTCACGCTGTGGATCATGATGGCGTTGCGGCCGCCCTCGACCACGCTGCCCTGCGCCTTGTTCGGCTGGGCCGCCATGTCGTCCGCCGTCAGGCGCGCGGCCATGGCCTCGTTTGCCTCGCCGTCGGCGATGGTGCCGACCGTCACAGCGCCATAGGTGCCGGAAATGATGCCGATCTCAGCGGCACGGATGCGGCTGCCGAAGCAGTAAAGGTTGCAGAACAGATCGGAATACGCGCCGTAGCCGCCGTCCTGCGCAATGGCGTCCGAGCCGTAGGCATACAGGCTCAGCTCGTTTTCATCCTCGCTCAGCGCGGGCTCCGCGCCGTCCGTGGACAGGGCCGCCCAGTTGCGCGACACGACGGTGGAGTTGATGTAATACGCCTGGCTCTGGCCCAGGGCCAGCGTGGCGCGGATGGAACCGGCCACGAGCAGGTTGCCGGGGTTGCCGGCCAGAGGCTCCGTGGAGGCCTCGGTATCGGCGCGGATGTAGCTGTCACGCACCACAACGGAGGAGGTGCCGGAGTCCTGCACGGCGCTGCCTTCCCAGTGGAAGATCTGCGCGTCCTCGATCTCCATCTCGCCCGTGGCCAGATTCACAGCGTCCGGGGAAGCCGTTTCCTCGTCAAACTCGCCCTGATAGCCATAAAGGGCCTCGCCCGCTTCGGCCGGCGCTTCCGCTTCCGCATCGAAGCCGAGCAGCGCGCGGATCTCGTCGAGCAGGACGTACAGCACGCCGTCGCGCTCGACCGTGGTCAGCGCAGCGCTCTCGCCGCCGATCAGGACCACGTTTTCATACTCGCCGGCCTTGAGCTCATCGAGCATCGTGCCGGTCGCGGGGTCAAGATAACCGTCCTCGCCAAAGGCGCAATCGACGTAAACCGCCGCCGCGGCCACCGCGCCGCCGTCCTCGATCGTGAGACCAAGCAGGCTGCTCTCGCCCTCGACCGTCCAAACGCCGCCGTCGGAAACGGTCATGTAAGCGCCGAACTGCTCGGTGTAGGCCGCCGTATCCTCCTCGCGCACAAGGCAGGAGCGGATGTTCGCCACGATCTCGTCGGTCAGCTCAAAATCGCCCGCATGGCCGCCCTGCTCCAGCAGCGCCGCGAGATTTTCCGCCGTCCACATATCGTTCCAGGCCGTGATGGAGCCGGTCGTCACGCGGCCGGTATAGTCGGACGTGATGTTGATGAACATATCGCGCTGGTAGTCCTGATGCAGGATGTCGCCCTCGACCGGCGCGGCCACATTGACCGTGACATCCTTCATCTCAAGGCTGCCGCCGGAATCGCGGAAGATGTTGCCCACGCCGGGGTCATAGGTGACCATGCTCTGCACGAGCACGCCGTTGGCGCTGCGCAGCTCGCAGCCTTCCTCGAAGCGGATGTTCGCGCCGTGGCTGCGGATCGTGACCAGCGAGCCAAGGCAGCTTTGCATATAGAACCAGCTCTCGCCGAATTTCACGGGGCTGAGCAGATAGCTGTCAAGATCGAAATACATCTCGTTGCCATAGTCGGACTCGACGTCCTCGGGCATGGTGGAAAGCACGGCGTTGCGCACCGTGAGATTGCCCGGCTCCATCACGCCGCCGTTGACGTGGAACACCACCGAGTTGCAGCCGCCGGCAACGATGCTGCGGCCATCGGGCGTGACGGTATCGGTAAAGTCGCAGTCACCGGCATGGGCCAGCGCCGCCTCGTCCGCCGCGTCCACACTGTCCAGAACCGCCGTGCCCTGGCCCATGACGAACATACCGTACTGGCTGGAAACGAACTTGCAGCCGTACATATAGTTGCCGATGCCGTTGAGCGCGTAGAGCGCGTAGCCGCCGTTGTAGGTCTCGGCATAGTCGTTCACAGCGTACATATTGATGCCGACGGTGTTGGCGTCATGGCTGAGCGCGCCCCAGTCGCGGGCCACGAACGCGGAATTGTAAAGCCAGATGTCCTCGCCCAGCCACAGCGTATCGCGCGCCGAGCCCACGATGAGCTTGAAGTCCGGCATAAAGCCGCCGGGCTCGCCATCCGCCCAGAGAACGCTGTCTTTAATAACAAGATTCGTCTCATGGTCGCCGGAGGGGGTATAAACCGCGCTGGCGCGGTAACCCGCCGTGTGGATATAGACGTTATCGAGCGTAAGCCATCCGCCCTCGGAGGTCACGCCCACGCCGTACCAGCACTCCTTGTCCGGGTCGGACGAGGGGCCGTAGGCGTCGATGACGGTGTTGAATTCGCCGATGCCCTCGACCTCGTAAAAGTCCTCCTCGCCGCCGATGGTGAGCTGGGCATCGTCATCGTCCGTGGCAATATAGATGGCGTTGGACTGATCGTCCGCGCCCGTCACACGCACGCCGGAGACGGTATCGCCCGTGATCTCGCCGCCGTCCGCCACCTCCACGGTGCCGAATTCGGGATGCTCGGTCACTTTCCCGCTTTCGATCACGATGGCGCTGTTCGTCTCGTTATCCAGTCCATACTGCTGATCGGCCGGACGGCCGCCCTCTCCCGAGGCCGCCATAGCCCCGCAGCCGAGGCTCAGACACAGCAGCAGGCACAGGATGATCGCGCTTGCCTTTTTCATAATGGTCCTCCCTGTATATTTTTTAGTTGTTTGCTTCTAACCAATCGCCGCGCACCGGCAGCGAAAATCGCGCCGCCAGCTGGCGCAGTCCCTCGTCCGCGATGCCCGCGCCATGCGGCAGACCCGCGATCTTGAGGTATATCCCGGCGGCCTTGTCCGCCGTTTCCACCAGCCCGAACGCATCGTCCAGGCTGTTGCCCGCGCCGTAAACGCCGTGCAGCGCCCACACCACCAGACGGAACTCGGCCATTTTCGCCGCCGTGGCCTCGCCGATCTCGCGCGTGCCGCACAGCATCCACTCAAGCACCGCCGCGCCCTCCGGGAAGGCAATGATGGCCTCCGTGCACATTTTCCACAGCGCGCGCGTAAAGGCGCGCTCGTCCAGCGGATGCACGTGCGTCATGGCAATGAGCGCGTCCGGGTGGCAGTGCAGCACCACGCGGTGGCCGGGGTCTGCCGCAAGGCGCGCGCGGTGGCTCATCAAATGCGCCGGAAGCTCGGATGTAAAGCTGCCGCCATCTTCAAAGCCCCACAGAAGCTCCGCCGTCCGTCCGCCGTCCGCCAGGCGAATGACGCCGAGATCCTTCTGCGGCTGATAGCGCACATTTTTGAAATACTTTCCCGTGCCTGTGATGAGAAAGCAGCGCCCGTCAAGCTCCGGGCAGGCGAAGCCCGTTTCCATCCGCCGCAGCACCCGCTCCGGCGAAAGATACGGCCGAAGCTGCTCCTCAGACAGAAGCAGGCTGAGATTGCCGCCGTTTTTCTCGTCCCAGCCGTGCGCGTACATATTCTCCATCGTGCGGATAAATTCCGCCGCGAACGGCGCGTTTGTCAACTCCTGCATGTTCTCTCTCCATAAAAAAACGCACCCCAAACCCGCTGCCGCAAGCAAGCTCAGGCAGCGAGGGTCAAGGTGCGGTCGTATACGGCTTTTGGCCGGTGTGTGTCATGCTGTTTCTCCGCTTTCGCGCATTTCCGCGGCATCAGCCGCCGTGGCATTCACTTCCTCCGGCGAGCGGAAGGTAGGCACTGTTTGCATCAGCGCCTGCCGGGCTGCGGCATCGTTGCCACTGTCCGCCGCCGCGCGCAGGACATCCAGTCGATGATACAGGTCCTCCCTCTCCAGCGGAGCGTCCCGCTCAATGAAGATGAGGCTGTTCGGCGTTTTGTCCAGCGTTTCACTTTTTACCAGCAGTTCCTCATACAGCTTCTCGCCAGGCCGAAGACCTGTTTCCACGATCTTGATGTCGTGATACGGCTCAAAGCCGGACAGCCGGATCATGCTTTCGGCCAGCTCCAGTATTTTCACGGGCTTGCCCATATCCAAAACGAACAGTTCGCCCGCCTTGGCCATAGCACCGGACTGCAGCACGAGCTGGCTGGCCTCCGGTATGGTCATGAAGTAGCGGATGATGCGCTTGTCCGTAACGGTAACGGGACCGCCCGCCGCGATCTGGCGGCGGAACAGCGGGATCACCGAACCCGCGCTGCCAAGCACATTGCCGAAGCGCGTGGCGTTGAACACCGTGTCCGGCGCAAGACGGCTGTAGCACTGCACGATCATCTCGCACATACGCTTGGTCGCACCCATGACATTCGTCGGGTTGACCGCCTTGTCCGTAGACACCATGATAAAGCGGCCGGTTTTATACTGCACCGCCAGCTCCACGGTGTTGAGCGTGCCGAAGACGTTGTTTTTCACGGCCTCGCAGCAGTTATGCTCCATCAGCGGCACATGCTTGTGAGCCGCCGCGTTGAGGACCACATCCGGCCGGTAAGCGGCAAAGACCTTTTCCAGTTCTCGCCGGTCGCACACGGAGCAGATCTCCACGTTCAGCGCAAGAGCGTCGCCATAGCGCATTTTCAGCTCCTGCTGAATCTCATAGGCACCATTTTCGTAAACGTCCAGAACGACCAGCCGTTTCGGCTGCATTTTGGCGATCTGACGGCAAAGCTCCGAGCCGATCGACCCACCGCCGCCAGTAATAAGGATGACCTTGTCGCGGTAGTAGGCGGAGGTCATCTCGCTGTCAAATTCGACCGGCTTTCGGAACAGAAGCTCCTCGATATCAAACTCGCGCATACTGCGCTTGCCGCCGCTGGACGACTGCACCACCGGAAAATCGTATACCTTGATGCGGCATCCGCTGCGGCGGTAGAAGTTATAAAGCTCCTTGCGCCGCTCCGCGTCCATCTGCGGCAGAGCAAAAACGATCTCCTGCACGCCGAGGTTTTCCAAAACCGCGAACGAAGCCTCCTGTTCTGACAAAACAGGCACACCGAAGATGTCGCGGCCGATCTTTTCCTTATTGATCTCAATGAAGCAAACCGGCACATACGACCCGCGCGGACTGTTCAGAAGCTCATCCGCCAGTCCCACACCGGTGCGCCCCGCGCCGACAATGGCAATGCGGATACGGCGAGCAGCCGCCTCCATCACCTCCGGCTCATCCGGGTTGATATTCATGCCGCCGAATACGCGCAGAACAAAGCGCAGGAAAGCACCTTTACGGCCGCGGTGGCTGGAAAAGTGGTAGACATACTGGTAGATAATGCGCTCCGCCGTGGCCAGCAGCAGCGTCATGCAGCAAATGGCCAGAATGCGCAGCAGCGACACATAGCGTTCCGGCAGCATAAGCTCCACCGCACAATAGGCCGCACACGCGCAGGCATCGGCGATAAACAGGCGGATGTATGCCTGTGTGCCGCCGTAGCGCCAGACCTGATTGTACACCCGCGCGATCAGGCGCGCGCCGATGATACACACCAGCCCGATCATGCATTCTATCAGCAGCGCCCGCGTGGAAAAAGGCGCTCCCTGACTTGGGTGCATATACAGCAGCACAAAGTCGACCAGCAGATACGCAATGATATCGTACAGCACCAGCAGCGCGCGGATCCGCGGGCGCGGCGCCGTATTTGGATTTTCTCTCTCGTTTTTCTTCATCTTCATCCTGCGCGCCATCTTTGCGCGCCCGGTCCTGTTTGATTTCAAACGCCTCACTGGACATTTATCAGAGCCATCATACTACAAATATTCCCCAATTGCAACCGTTAGCCCGTCAAAGCTCGATCACGGCGCCGGTGCAAAGGCGGCCGACCCGCGCGCCGAGCTCCTGCTCAAGGATGCCAAGCGCCCGCTCGCCGGTGCAATGGCCGGTCCACACGCTCTGCACCCCGGTATCGAGCAGCCGCCGCGCAAACGCGCGGACCTCCTCCTCCGGCGTTTGATACAGATGGAACCCGCCGATCAGCGCCGCGACCGGCTTTTCCGGAAACGCCGCGCGCGCCTCGCGCAAAACGACATCCGCCCCGGCATGGCAGCAGCTGTTGAACACCACAAGGCCCCGCACCGTGTCGAAGATAAGACTCTGCTCGTGGGCAAAGTCGTCGTCCACCCGGCGAAGGCCCGCCCGGCGGAACATCCCCGCCGCGCGCCCGACCGAGGCAAGATCGGGCGTGGTATGCCCCAGCAGATGAACGCCCTCCATGGGCGAGGCGCAGCCGCTGACATACTCGATCCGTCCGGCATAGCGCCGCAGCGTCCCGCGGGCAATGCCGATATATTTGCCAAAAAGCCCTTCGCGGCTGTAGCAGTTTTCGGCGCAGGCGGCGCGCAGATAAAACTTCGCCCGATCGTTTCGCGCAAAGAAGGCCGCCATGCCGTCGGAATGGTCAAAGTGTGCGTGCGACAGAGCCGCAAGCTCCACCGCCGAAAGATCGATGCCGAGCGCATCGGCGTTTTGGACAAAGGCGGCCGAGGCCCCGCTGTCGAGCAGGATGGCATGGCCGTTATAGTCGACGTGGATCGAAAGCCCCCACTCGCCTTTCAGCGCGCCGGAGGCGGTATTGTCCATCAAAACCGTGGCTTTCAGCATTGCGTCACCCTCCGATATACACGGCGATGTCCGCCGCATCCGCAGGCAGATAAGCCGCAAAGCCCGTCTCCGTGAGCGACGCTTCGTACACGCAGCCATCGCAGGCCAGATACACAGGCCCCGCCGCATCTACAGCGCCCATCACAAACACACAGCCGTCCACCGCCGCGTCGTCGGCCACATCCACCGCGCAGCTCGTCTCCCGCGCGCCCTCGAGCGCAGCCGCATCCCGCTCCGGGGCGGGAAAGCGCGCCGTGTACTGCACGAGATATTCCACGTTCCGCTGCCCAAGCTCCACCACCACGTCATCGGCCTCCATGGCCGCGATGCGGGTCATATCGCAGCTGTTTTCGCGGGAAAAGGCCGCCGTCTCATAGCGCTCGGCGAGATACGGATAGAGATTGCGCCCGAAGGAATCGCGAAACATCAAAAGCCGTCCCTCGCCGGACACGCAGCTCGTTTCGATCTCCATGTCGTTCACGCCGGAAAACCGCCCCTCATGCGAAAAGTGAAAGCCCGCCGCCGGGGTCCAGTCCGGCTCGCGCCCGGTCCCCAGCGGATAGAGCATCTCGTATAAATCGCCCCGATGGCTCTCCGCCGCGGCAAATTCGCCGTCAAACCAGCCGCCCTCGCGGCCAAGCGATTCCAGTATGCCGTCCGCTGCCAGGGCCGCGCCGCGTCCATTCCAGTGGCTGTCCGTGTGCCAGTATAGGATCTCCTCCTGCGCGGAAAACAGCGCGTACATATCGCAGTAATTTACGCCAAGCGCCGAAAGCGCCGCCTGCAGCGCGTCCACATTGCGCCCCTCGGCCACGGTCGCGTAGTCGCGGGTGTATTCGGGATAAAGATCATACTTCGCGTTCGGCATCACAAACAGAAACTGCGCGCCCTGACTTTGCGCATACTCCTGCATCAGATACACATTGCGCGCGCAGCGCTCGATCGTTTCCGGCGGCAAAAGGCTCGCCCCGGCGCGGTCGTCCGCCGCCGTGAAATAAAACAGCCAGCCGTCACGTCCGAGGACCACATCGTCGTTTGCCGAATCGCCCAGCGCGGCGCTGAGCGTGTCCCACGCCGTGATGCACCACAGACGCGGACGAAAGCCCTTGGCCGCATAGTCGGACAGATCGGACAAAAAGGCCGTGTTCAGCGCGCCGCGCTTAATGAGCTTCGGCTTTGCGGGCAGGACCTCATTGGCCGCCGCCGGAGCCGGCCCCGCGATGCAAAGCGCCGCCAGCGGCACACAGCAGACCAAAAGGATCAGCGCCGTGAAAACACACAAAAGCTTCTTTTTCATGCCGCCCTCCTTAAAACTGCGCATAGATGAACGGGCGGAAGCCGCCGCCCGCCATGGCCAGCACGCACAGCACCAAAAGCCCCGCGCACAACCCATACGACGCGATCTCCCCGACTCGTCCCGTGCGCTTTTTCAGCCACCCGAGCGCGCCCACACTGCCCGCGATGCCCACGGCAAAAGCGAGCGCCGTGAGACCGCTGAAGGATTTTTGCAGCAGCAGCGTTCCCTCCGGCGCGGCGGCAAAGCGCGTGAACATGGCCGCGAACATCCCGCCCGCCTGCGCCAGATCCACGCTGCGGAACAGCACCGCGCCCAGCAGCGTTACAAGAAAGGTATAGATATGCAGCAGCACGCGGCCGCCGCGCTTTTTGGCGATCTTCTTCGTGTCGATGACCTTAACGCCCTCGAGGATGTTGAACAGTCCGTGCCACACGCCCCACAGGATATAGCACCAGCTCGGCCCGTGCCACAGCCCCGTGAGCAGCCACACCACGCCGAGCGCCGCCACCGAAACCACGCGGCTGGAGGCCTTTTTGTGCCCCGCCGCCGAAAGGCGCCTGCGCAGACGGTTGAGCCCCTTCGACATCGTGAGCGGATAGTAAAGGTAGGTCCGGAACCACGCCGTGAGACTCATGTGCCAGCGGCTCCAAAATTCCGTGACCGACCCGGCCAGATACGGCAGACGGAAGTTTTCCGGCAGTGCAAAGCCGAACATCCCGCCAAGGCCGATGGCCATGTCCGCGCAGCCGGAGAAATCGAAATAGATCTGCACGGCATAGCCAAGCGCCGCGAGCCACGCAAGCCGCGCATCCACGCTCTCCGCCGCATACACCGCGTCCACAAAGCGTCCCAGCACATCCGCCACCAGCAGCTTTTTGGAAAGGCCCACGATAAATCGCCTGAGCCCCGCCGCCGTTTTCTCCGCCGAGCATTCGCGCCCGTCGATCTGCGCCTCAAACGCCGCCCAATTGAGGATGGGCCCCGCGGCCGCCGTGGGAAACAGGCCCATGAACAGCCACACCCGCACAAAGCTGCGCGAGACACGCTCTTTATCGCGCCACACCTCGATCAGATAGCTCAAGCCCGACAGCGTGTAAAATGAGATGCCCACCGGCAATTGCAGCCCCGCCATGGGGATATCCAGACCCAGCAGAGAATTGACGATACCGGTGAAGAAATCCAGATATTTAAACGCAAACAGCAGCCCCAGATCGACGATCAGCGCCGCGATAAAAACAGCCCTGCGCCCCTTTTCGCGCGCCAGCAGCCGCCCCGCCAGCCAGTTGACCACCGCCGAGGCCAGCATCAAAAGCGCGTGGCCCCATGAGCCAAACGCATAAAAAAGCAGACTGAGCACAGCCAGAAGGATATTTTTCGCCTTCTGCCCCGGTGTCAGTCTGTAAAGGACAAAAACAATCGGGAGGAAAGCAAACAGAAACATTGCGCTGTTAAATACCATCGGCTTTCCTCCCTATTTGTGTCAAAGGATGTTATTCAGTTTCCCGTCCGGCCCTTCAGCACCACTCTTTGAATGCCGGCTCTCTTTTTTCTTCCTTCGGCTCCGTGCGCACGTAGTTCACGACCACGCGGCGGTTCGGCTCGCTGCCGGTGGAGCTGGTGGTCACGCCCTCGTAATCCTGAAGGGCCGTGTGGATGATGTGGCGCTCGTAGGAGTTCATGGGCTCAAGCGCCATGGAGCGCTTGTATTTGATGGTCTTGGCGGCCATTTTCTCCGCCAGGCGGACCAGCGATTCCTCGCGCTTGGCGCGGTAGTTCTCGGCGTCCACATTGATGTGGCTGCGCTTGTCGTTGCCGCGGTTGACCACGTAGTTGGTCAGATGCTGGATGGCGTCCAGCGTTTCGCCGCGGCGGCCGATCACGGCGCCGATGCCGTTGCCGGACAGCTCCACGTTCAGTCCGCCGCCCTCGCGGGGGTGGATCTCCATGTCGGCCTGCACGCCCATGCGGTCAAGCAGTCCGCGCAAAAACTGCTCCGTGGCCGCGGCCTGCTCGCCCTCCGCCATGCGGCGGGTCTTGCCGGGGGCCTTGGGCGCGGCGGTTTTTTTCTCCTGGGGCTTGGCTTCGGCTTTCTTGGTTTCGCTCTTGGCCGCGGGCGCCGCTTTGGCTTCCGCCTTGGGCGCGGCTTTGGGAGCCTCGTCCGGCGCTTCATAGCTCACGCGAAGCACCGCGTCCGACGCGCCAATGCCCAGAAAACCGCTCTTGGCACGGGTCACGATCTCGATCGAGACCTCGTCGCGCTCCAAACCAAGCTGCTGCAAAGCCTTTTCAATGGCTTCCTCCGCGGTTTTGCCGCGGACTTCTATTGATTTGGTCATATCTGATTTTTTCCTCCGTTATTCGCCGGCCTCGTCGTCGGTTTCATCGGACTCGTCCTCGACTTCCTCGGATGCTTCCTCCTCGGTCTCGTCGATCTCGTCGTCCTCGACCTCCTCGGCCACTTCGAGAACCTCAACCTCCTCGGCCACTTCGGCGGTCTCGACCACTTCGGTCAGCTCCGCCGCAGCTTCCGCCGCGTCCTGCTCGTATTCCTCGCTCTCCGCCAGCGCGGCCGCCGTTTTTTCCTCGGCCTCGGTCGGATTGAGATAGCGGTCGGCCACATAGGCGCGGCCACGGGCATAGCGGCGCTCGCCCACCTGGCTTTCGGGCTTGTCCTCAAGCGTGATGCCCTTTTTCGCGGCGCGGGCGGCGCGCTTTTCGGCGGCCTTGCGCTCCACTTCCTTCTGGGCGGCATACGCCTGCTGCTTTTTCTTCGAGGTGCTGCGGTTGACCTGCGTGGCGCCCTCGGCGCGCAGACGCTCGGTCTCCTGGCGCTTGGCCTCCAGCTCCGCCTCGCGCGCCTTTTCGCGGGCGATGCGGTCAGCGTCCTCGATGTCGAGCTGGCGGGTGAAGATGCGGTTCAAAATCGCTTCCTGCACGATGGAAAACACGCTCTGGGCGATCCAGTAGATGCCCATGACGCCGGGCATCGTGAAGCAGATCCACAGCGACACCAGCGGCATCGTGAGCATCATGGTGCGGTTGCTCTGCTGCTGGTCCATGGTCTGCGGCGTGGACGCCTGGGAGATCTTCATGGACAGATAGCTCAAAAGCGCGGAGATCACAGGGATCAGGAACAGTCCCAGCGCCGGGCCCCAAACAGAGGGGTCAGACCAGTCCCACGCCCAGAACCGGATGGTGGGCGTCTGGCCAAGGTCGATGCCGAGGAATTTGTAGCTGAGCGCCTGGAGCTTATCCGAAAGGCCCTGGAAGGCCTCGAAATGCTGGGTGATGAACTGGCTCTGGAAGATCTGCTCGTAGCCGGCCGCGTTGCGGCTGGAGGAGAAATTCGTGATGTCAAAGCCCAGCTCCATGAGCTTCTGGTAGATCGCGCCGCCCTCGGCCATCAGTTCCTCGCTCACGCCCATCATGACCGTGATGGGGAAGCGGATGGCACGGTACAGTGCGAACAGGATCGGGAACGGCAGCAGGGACCACAGGCAGCCGGACATCGGGTTGACGCCCTCTTCCTTGTAAAGCTTGTTCACCTGCTCCTGGTATTTCTGGCGGTCGTTGCCGAATTTTTTCTCAAGCTCCTTCAGCCGCGGGGTCATGCGGCTGGTGCGCATCATGCTCTTTTTGCTTTTCAGCTGGAACGGCAAAAGAATGAGCTTGACCACCAGTGCGAAGAGGATGACGGCAACGCCGTAGTTGCCGCACAGCTCGAACAGCCACATCAGCAGTTTGCCGAACAGGCCGCAAATCCAATTCCACATATAATTGGTTCTCCTTACAGTCTGCCCTCAGGGGACAGGGTCATAAAAATCGTGCTCACCCACATGAAAGGGATGGCACCGGCTTATGCGCTTTAAGGCCAGCCAGCCGCCTTTGAAGGCGCCGTATTTTGTAACGGCCTCCAGCGCATATTCGCTGCACGTCGGGATGAAGCGGCAGCAGGGTTGACGCAGCGGGGAGATATACTTCCGGTAAAAGCGAATGAGCCACAAAAGCACCTGTTTCACGGCGCCGTCAGCTCCAGTTTGCGAAAGGCCGCCTGTGCCTCGGCATCGAGCCGCCAATAGTCGGCGCTCGCTGCGCGGTTTCTTGCGACCATGACAATATCGAAGCCGGGCTTCAGCCCGCCTTCGTGCAGTCGGTAAATCGCCCGAAGCCGGCGGCGGACGCGGTTTCGCGTCACCGCCTTGCCGACCTTCGTTGTCACCGTGATGCCAAGGCGGTTTTGGTCCGTGCCATTGCGGCGGGCATATACCACCAGACAGCTTTCCACGGCGCTGCCGCCTTTTTTATAAAGACGGCGGAACAGGCGATCTTTATTGAGCGAGGAAGTGAATCTCACCTTTGGTTTGGTCTCAGACTACAAAGATCAGTAGCTGAGCTGATGACGGCCCTTGGCGCGGCGAGCGGCCAGAACCTTGCGGCCATTGCGGGTGGACATGCGCTTGCGGAAGCCGTGCTCCTTCTGGCGCTGACGCTTCTTGGGCTGATAGGTACGCAGCATTGTTCTTCTCTTCCTTTCTTCGTTTTATTACTCAACAGCGGCCAAAAAACCGCAGTAGTTGGCAGTAACCAAGCTATTATATAAAATTCAGGCCGTGCTGTCAACACAAAGCAGCTTTGTTTTTTTCGACAAAATCGCCGTGACCACGCACAGCACCACGCCGTTTACGGACATATACACCCAATTATAAAGTGCGGAGTACAGCCACACGTTCGTCATGGCCATGCCGAGGAATGAATCCGGCATCCACTGCCCCCAGATCACAACGCCGGACAAAACGTGCACCGCATAGCGCGCAAAGGCTCCGAGCGCCGCGCCGCACACCGGCTTATTCGGCCAAAGCCCCGCCAGCCCCACCACGGCAAACGCTGCCGAATAATCCAGCACCAGCGCCGCCCAGCCATAGGCCACGCCGCCGCCCACGATGCACTTGAGCGTGCCGAACACCGCGCCCGCGCCAAGGCCCCAGCCCCAGCCGCGCCGCAGCGCATACACCGCCAGCGGGATCATCGTGAGCTCCAGCGAACCGCCCGTGCCGCCCAGCCAGTCCGTGGGCGCGCGCAGAAGATTCAGCACCAGCGCTGCCGCCACCATGATGGCCCCTTCTGTGATAGACAACAGTGTTTTGTTTCGCATGATCGTTCTCCTTTTGAAACAGCATACAAAAAGACCGTCGCAGGATAATATACGACGGCCTTGCCAAAACACTATGGTCCCTCCGTCGGCATTATCCGAATCAGGTCACAGGGTCCGAAGCCTCGCTTGGCTCCATCTCAGCCGGGAAACACCCAGCACCCCTTTTTTAATTGGTGAAATTCGGCCTTTGGCCGAGTGAAATACGCGCACTGCGCGCATGAAATCCGAGCTATGCTCGGGTGAAATCGCGGCTTCGCCGCGGTTGTGGTGTCCCTTCGGGACAATTTGAATTGTAGCGCAGATCCGCAGCTTTGTCAATGGAGTATCTTATTCAAAAGCGCCCGGCGCTCGATCGTGCGGGCCAGCGGCAATCCCACGGCCCCCAGCACCACAGCCTCGCCCAGCGCCACCTCGCCGCCATACAGCAGCCACGCCGCCGCAAAGGCCGTGTCCCCCGGCGTCACCGTGGCCGCGAGCACCGCGCCGACGATGAGTCCATTGGACACCACCGGGGCCAGACATCCAAGCACACAGCTTCCAAAGCTCCGGCTGCGCCGCCCGCACGCCGCCGTGGCCAGGGCCGCCAGCAGCGTAGCCAGCGAGCCGAACACCACATCCAGCGGCCCCGAGGCGCTGATCAGATTGGCGATCAGACAGCCGACAAACAGCCCCGGCGCAAACACGGGGTCGAAAAACGGCAGGATGCAAAGCGCCTCCGAAAGGCGAAATTGCAGCGGCCCGTAGCTGATGGGATACAGCAGCATCGTGAGCGCCGCATAGGCCGCGCCCGCCGCCGCCGCGCACACCAGAGCCCGCGTGGAGATCGGTTTTCTCATGTCTCCCCCTCCGGCCAGCCGCAGCCGCAGTATTCCTGCCGGTACAGCCCGTATTGCTTCGAAAGCTGAATGGAGCGCAGATAGCCGTTTCGCTTTTTAAAGTCCGACGGCAGCCAGCGCACGCCGTATTTCTCCCCCAGGGCCGCGCCGATGGTGTTGAGGCGCTCGGCGTCCTTATGGGGCGAGACCGTCAGCGTGGTGCCGAAGAAATCATAGCCGCCCGCCGCGGCCTGTCTGGCCGTTTCCTCCAGCCGCAGCACAAAGCAGCGCGTGCAGCGCGCGCCGCCCTCCGGCTCGTTTTCAAGGCCCCGCGCCGCCTGCTCAAACTCCGCGCCGCGCCAGCCGGGCTCGATGAGCTTCACGGGGCGGCTCAGCGGCATGGCGGCCAGCAGCTGCTTTTGCGTTTCAAGCCGCTTTTCATACTCGCTCTCCGGCCGGATGTTCGGGTTATAAAACAGCACGGTGACATCAAAATACCGCGTCAGGTATTCCAGCACATAGCTTGAGCACGGGCCGCAGCAGCTTTGCAGCAGCAGCGTTGGCATCTGTTCCAGCGAGGCCAGCAGACTATCAAGTTTTTTCTGATAATTTTCTTTCATGGCACACCATCATACCACAGGATCGACAAAAAAGCGAGGGTCTGTCTTGACAATCTGCCGAAGGGCCGATATAGTTAAACAAAAACAAAAGCGAGGACCCGACCATGGAACGACGCAGCAAGATCAACTACTATCTCGACATTGCCGACGCCGTGCGCGAGCGCGCCACCTGTCTGCGGCGCACCTACGGCGCGATCATCGTGAAAAACGACGAGATCCTTTCCACCGGCTATAACGGCGCACCGCGCGGCCGCAAAAACTGCACCGACCTTGGCCGCTGCCGCCGCGAGGAGCTGGCCATCCCCTCCGGCGAGCGCTATGAGCTTTGCCGCAGCGTCCATGCCGAGGCAAACGCCATCATCTCCGCTTCCCGCCGCGACATGATCGGCGCAACGCTGTACCTCTCCGGCCGCGAGGGCAAGGACGGCAGCATCCTCGCCACGGCCACGCCCTGCTCCATGTGCCGCCGTCTCATCATAAACGCCGGCATCGAAACCGTGGTCGCCCGCACGGGCGAGGGCAGCTTCCTTGCCACCCCCGTGAGCGCCTGGATCGAGGGCGACGACACACTGGAATTTTAAGCGGAAACACAGCAAAAACGCCATGCGAAGCACTCGCATGGCGTTTTTTTGTTTTGACTTTTGATCAGTCGGTCACGTAGGGCAGAAGCGCGATCTGACGGGCGCGCTTGATGGCCTCGGTGAGCTGACGCTGATGCATGGCGCAGGTACCGGTGGTTCTGCGGGGCAGAATCTTGCTGCGCTCGGACATGAACTTGCGCAGACGCGCCGTGTCCTTGTAGTCGATGTGGGTGGCCTTGTCCACGCAGAACTGGCAAACCTTTCTGCGCTTGCGGGGCTTGGCCTTGTTATCGCGATCGTAAGGCATGAATCAATCCTCCTAAAATCTTAAAACGGCAGTTCGCCGTCGCCATCGTCCAGCTCCGCGAACGCGCTGCCGCTGGCCGCCGCCTGGTGATAGCCGGCCGGGGCGGAGGCGGTGCTGTTGCCGCCGTCGCGCGATTTTTTCGACTCGCAGAAATAGACGTTGTCCACCACGACCTCCGCACTGCGGCGCTTGTTGTTGTCGCGGTCGGTCCAGTCGCGGATCTGCAGACGACCGCTCACAGCGGCCATACTGCCTTTGGAAAAATACTTGGAAACAAACTCGCCGGTCTGGCGCCAGGCCACACAGTCGATGAAATCGGTCTGCCGCTCGCCGCCGTCACGGGAACCGAAGTCCCGCTCGACCGCCAGAGAGAACGAAGCCACCGCCGTGCCGGACTGCGTGTAGCGCAGCTCGGGGTCGCGGGTGAGCCGTCCCATGAGGGTGATGTGGTTAAGCATCTGAGTCCCCCGTTCAGTCGCAGCGCAGAGTGATCAGGCTGCGGATAACGCCGTCGGTAATGCCAAGAACACGGTCGAGCTCCGCCGGAAGATCGGGCGTGCTGGTGAACTTGATGAGAACATAATAGCCCTCGGCGATATAGTTGATCTCATAGGCGAGCTTCTGCTTGCCCATATCCACCATCTCGTCAATCGTGCCGTTCGCCTCAACAAGGTTCTTGAACTTTTCAACGATGGCCTCGCGTGCCTCATCCTCCAGATTGGGATTGATGATGTACATGCATTCGTACTTTTCGCTGATCTTTGCCACTTGAGCACCTCCTTTTGGTCTGTTGGCCCCCGTTTTTCCACGGGAGCAAGGAAATTAGCCTGCCCCAAATGGGTCAAGCCCTATTATTATACACAAAAAACGCCCAAAGTCAAGCCGTTTTTTCCCGCCGCGCCGCCGCTTTCAGCACGCCGGACACGGTTTTCCCGTCCGTGATCTCGCCCGAGAGAACCATCTCGCGCAGCGTGTCGAGCGGATAGTACTCCACATCCAGAAATTCGTTGAGATCCAGATGCTGCCGGCCGTGATGCAGGCCCGTGGCCAGATACATATAAAGCTTTTCCGTGGAAAAGCCCGGCGAGGTGTAGATGAAGCCGAGGTCCTGCCACTCGTCGGCCTCGATGCCGGTCTCCTCGCTCAGCTCGCGCTTGGCCGCCGGCAGCGGGTCCTCCCCCGGCTCAAGCTTGCCCGCCGGCAGCTCCAGCAGATGCGTGTCGATCGGGAAGCGGTACTGCCGCACCATGGCGACCATGCCGTTCTCGTCCAGTGCCAGCACGCACACGCCGCCCGGATGGCGCACGACCTCGCGCATTGTGATGTTGCCGTTGGGCACCTCGACCATTTCCATATCCACGTCCACGATCACGCCCTCATAGCGATTGACATGGCGCAGAACCTTTTCCGAATAATCCATAGCTTTTCTCCCCGCGAATGTTTTTCCATGTATTTTACCACACGCGAGGCAGCTTTTCCAGCTTTTTATCCTGGCCGGCTCCGCCCGCCGTGCGATATAATGGCGATGCATCATCGTTTGGAGGTACATAGGATCATGAACCGACTTTGCGTCAGCCCGCGTTTTGTCGCGCTGCGCTTTTCCCACATCGTCCCGTCCGCCGCCATGGCCGCCGCCGCCATCCGCCGTGCGCTGCGGAGCGAGGGTCTTGCCCCCTGGCAGGAGGCGGACGCCGAGCTGTTTTCCGCCGGCGGAAGCACGCTTGTGATCGCCCGGCCGCGCGAAAAAAAGCCGCTCTGCGCCGATTCGACCAAATAAGCGCATTATTTTGCTGGTGTTTTTCCGAAAGATGCGCTATAATAGGGGGCGAAAGAGGTGAGCGCCATGCAGCCGGGCGGCAAAGGCACAAAGCAGATCGCGGCGAACAAAAAAGCATACCACGACTATTTCGTTCTCGACCGCTTTGAAGCCGGCCTTGAGCTGACGGGCACGGAGGTCAAATCCATCCGCGCCGGAACGCTGAACCTCAAAGACAGCTACTGCCGCGTGATCGACGGCGAGCTGTGGCTGATCGGGATGCACATCAGCCCCTATAAGCAGGGCAGCTATTTCAATGCCGATCCCGACCGCCGCCGCCGTCTTCTGATGCACAAGCGCGAGATCATCCGACTCGGCTCCCGCGTGCAGATGGAGGGTCTTGCCCTCATCCCGCTGAGCCTTTATTTCAAGGACAGCCGCGTCAAGCTTGAGCTGGGGCTGTGCAAGGGCAAAAAGCTGTATGACAAACGCGCGGACGCCGCTGACAAAAGCGCCAGGCGCGAGATCGACCGAAAAATGAAGGAGGTTAACTCATGAGCAATCCTGTGGTTACCATCAAAATGTACGACGGCGGCGTGATCAAAGCCGAGCTTTACCCCGACATTGCCCCGAACACCGTGGCAAACTTCATCTCCCTGATCGAAAAGGGCTTTTATAACGACCTGATCTTCCACCGCGTGATCCCCGGCTTCATGATCCAGGGCGGCTGCCCCAACGGCAACGGCATGGGCGGCCCCGGCTATGAGATCCCCGGCGAGTTCACGGCCAACGGCTTCCAGAACGATCTCAAGCACAGCCGCGGCGTTTTGTCCATGGCCCGCACCATGGACCCCAACTCCGCCGGCAGCCAGTTCTTCATCATGCACGCAGACGCGCCGCATTTGGACGGCCAGTACGCCGCCTTCGGCAAGGTGCTCGAGGGTATGGACGTGGTCGACCGCATCGCGGCCGCCAAGACCGGCTGGGGCGACAAGCCCATTCAGCCGCAGATCATCAAAAAGGTCACCGTGGACACCTTCGGTGCGGAGTACCCGCAGCCGAAGAAATCCTGATGACATAGATCGCTCTCAAACCCCAGGGGATGCAATGGTTTCGACGGGGGTGCGGATGCGTGATAAGCGGGCGGATGTCTCGGCCATCCTTAAAACCGGGAACCTTTAAAAATTAACTGAGAACGACAACTTCTCTCTGGCCGCCGCTTAAGGCAGGCCCGTCCAGCCCGGGAGCGCTGCGGCCCGGGGCCTGGGCGTCGACTAGCAGCGTCCGTGCGTGCGCAAAGCTTTGAGCGCACCATGCACAATGAAGCTACCCGAGTCGGTAAGCGTGTGGGCTTGCTCCGACAAGGGGAAGCGCAGCCGTTGGCTGTAAGATAACCCACTGCGCCCGGAGAAAGTCGCGAGCAAGTGCTTTCGGACGGGGGTTCAATTCCCCCCATCTCCACCAGAAAAGAAACACCTTTTGTCCTTGGGCAAAAGGTGTTTCTTTTCAGCTAAATCCCACTTACATGGGATGAAATCACTTCGTGATGAGATCCGACTTTGTCGGGACAAGAGTCGGCGCAATGTGCCATCTCTTTTTCCATAAAACTGCGCACACCGTCACAGGCGGTGTGCGCAGCGATTTTTATTCCCTTCTCAGCGCGTCGATGGGGTTGAGATTGGCGGCCTTGACCGCCGGGAGCAGACCGAACACGATGCCGATGACCATGGAGAACACCACGGCGATGGCCGCCGCCGGGGCACTGATCATCGTGGGCGTGCCCATAACGGAGGAGATCATCCGGCTCATCACGATGCCCGCCGCCACGCCGAGCACGCCGCCAAGGCTTGTGAGCACAGCGGCCTCGGTCAAAAACTGCCAGAGGATACGGCGGCGGCGCGCGCCGATGGCCTTTTTCAGTCCGATCTCCCGCGTGCGCTCCGTGACCGTGACGAGCATGATGTTCATGACGCCGATGCCGCCGACCAGCAGCGAGATGCTGGCGATCCAGAGCAGCTGGCGGTTGGACGACGTGGCCAGCGACTGCATTTTCTCCGCCTGCTCGCTCAAATCGCCGCTGCGGTAGCTGAAGCCCTGACTGGGGTCGACCGCTGCGAGCTGCCGCTCCGTGAGCATTTCCGCCGCCTTTTGGCCGATGGCGGTCATATCGTCCGTGGAGGCCGCCTTGAGCGCGACGGTCTGCGGTTCATCGAAGCGGTACAGAATGGGCCAGGTGGTCAGGGGGATGAACAGCGTGCCGCCGGAGGAGGAGTTATAAAGATAGTAGTCGCTGATGGTCTCGATGTTGGCGGCGATGGTGCTGCTGCCGCGTTCCGCCACGCCGACGACCGTGTAGCTTTCGCCCATGAGCTCGATGGTTTTGCCCAGGGGGTCCTCGCCGGCAAAGATGGTGGTCTTGGCGTCGCTGTCCAGGATGACCACCTTGCGGCAGGAGGAGAAATCCTCCGCCACAAAGTCCCGGCCGCGAACGATCTTGTAGCTGTAAACGTCGAAATAGTGGCTGTCCACGCCGCACAGGCTGCCGTTGAAGCCGCTGTTTTTGTAATACGCGCCGTCCACATAGTCGCGCGAGCAGTAAAGCGACACGGCCTTGACGTTAGCCAGCTCTTCCAGCTCCTGCCGCGTGTCCTCCGAGACGGTGGTGATGCCCTCGGGCGGCGTTTGATATTCCATATAATACTGCGAGTCGTTCTGATACAGCGAAACGACCACGGCATTGGTGCCCGCGCCGACGAGATTTTCCTTGATCTGCTCGTTGGTGCCCTTGATGGTGGCCACGATGGTAATGATGGAGGCGATGCCGATGATGATGCCAAGCATGGTCAAAAACGAGCGCAGCTTGTGGTTCCATACGCCCTGCAGGGCCAGGGAAAGATTTTCAAACACAGCGTATCCCCTCCTCCATCAATAATAGTTGTACAGCGCGTCGATGCCGGCCTGCACGGTTTTCGCGCCCTCGGTCACGCCCTTGCCGTAGGGGAAGGCGACATAGTCGTCCATCGTAAGGCCGCTCACGATCTCCATGTAGCTGCCCCACAGATTCTTGCCCGTGGTCACATAGCGCTTTTCAAGCAGATCGTCCTCGCCCTGCACATACACATAGCTGCGGCCATTTTCCTGCCGGAGGAACGGATTTTCCAGATAGATCTTGTCGCCGCCGTCCTGCGATGTGCCGCCGGGCGTGAAGGTGATGTTCACATACTCGTTTTCGCGCAGGGGCGAATCCTCGTCGAGGAAGATGGTGAACGGATACTTCGAGATGTTGCTGTTGCCCTGGCTCCAATACCAGCCGTAGCTGTTTTCATCCAGCGGATAATCGGATATCTCCGTGATGGTGCCGGTAAGCTGCTCGCCGCTTTCCCAGCTCATCACATCCACGGTGTCGCCGACCTTCATGCTCTCAAGGTCAAGCTCGCCCATATAGCCCTGGACATAATAGCCGCCGCCGCCCGAAACGAGCACCACCGGCTGATTTTCCGCCAGCGCCTCGTCCACGCTGCGCACGGTTTTCACAACGCCGTCGATCTTGCTGTAAACAATGCCGTTGGAAAGCTCATACTCGATGGTCTCATACTCCAGCTGCGCCGTGCGGAGACGGAAGTTGAGATCGATGATCTTGCGGTCCTGCTCGGCCTTCATCTTCTGCAGCTCGCTCCAGGTATAGGTCGGGCCGCTGTAGCCATAGTCGCCGCCGTAATCCGGCACATCGGGAACCGCCGAGGAATCGTAATCGGGATCGGGCTGACCCATCGTGAACACGAGCTCGCCGCCCTTGCCGATCTGGAACACCATCTGCCACACATCCAGCAGCTCGCCCTCCGGCGAATCGGCCTCGCGCCGCTCAAAGATGGCGTAGCGCACCCGCGGGTCGCCCGCCGGCGTGCTTGTGGGCTCCGGCGTTTCGGTGGTCGGGGTCTCCGTCGTCGGGGTCTCCTCGGTTGGGGTCTCCTCGGTGGTCGGGGTCTCCGTCGTCGGGGTCTCCTCGGTGGTCGGATTCTCCTCCGTCGTGGGCGTCTCCTCCGTGGGGGTCTCGCCCTCGCCGGGCGTCGGCACAGGCTCCTCGGGCAGAACGGGCCCAATGGGGTTAAACGCTGCGCCCTTGAAGATCGTGTGCGAGATAAACGCCTCGCTGTAGGTATCAAACTCGCCCCAAAGGAAGATATACGGATCGTCCGCCGTGCCGCTTCCCTTGCGCAGATACGGCGTTACCACGCTTTCAAGCTCGCGGTCGTCGTCATTGCCCGCCGCCGCGGACGAGGACGAGGAGCTGGCAGAATACACGCTGTAGGAGTCCATCTCCCGGCGCTCCTTCTGCGCCGTTTCCAAATCGAGCTTGAGCTGCTCGATGTCGATGCGCTTGCGCTCGAGCTCCAGATCGTTCAGCGTGGTATCAAAGGCAAGAATGGGGTCGCCGATCTTGACAGACTGCCCCTCCTGCACATAAATTTCCGTGACCTGCTGCGTGTTCGAGACATACACGGACTGAATGCGGTCGGTGGTCACCTGGCCCTCCGTTTCGGACTGGTCATAGCTTGAATAGCTGGTGGATACCTCCCCGACCGAGTACACATTCACCTCCGCGGCGCTGCGGCTTTTCACAAGACGCAAAACGCCATAGATCGCCCCGCCGACCAGCACAAGGCTGCCGACCACGATCAGCAGGCTTTTCAGCCATTTTGCCATTCGTCACACCTCCTGTTCGTCCAGAAGCTCGCCGTCGCGGATGCGGCGCAGCGTTTTCGCGCAGGCGGCCACGTCCGGGTCGTGCGTGATGACCATGATGGTCGTGCCCCGCTCGTTAAGCTGCTGAAACAGCTGCATGATCTCCTCGCTGGAACGGCTGTCCAGCGCGCCGGTGGGCTCATCCGCCAGCAGCAGCTTCGGCTTTGCGATCATGGCGCGGGCGATGGCCACGCGCTGGCACTGGCCGCCGGAAAGCTGGTTGGGCCGGTGGTTCATGCGGTCGGCAAGGCCCACCATTTCCAGCGCCTTCGCAGCGCGGCGGCGGCGCGCGGATTTCGACACGCCCGCATACAGCAGCGGCAGCGCCACATTATCCAGCGCATCGAGCTTCGGCAG
>CAYROZ010000003.1:0-35101 GCA_964426125.1 uncultured Oscillospiraceae bacterium | reverse complement strand
GCCCCGATATGCGCAGCCTGTTCAAAACCATGGAGGGCGCCGATCCCGCGGAGGCGCGCGCCGTGGTGGACTTTCTGCGCGTGATGCGAGGCGGCGGCCGTGACTGACGAATACTACATCCGCCGCGTCCCCTTTCCCAACCGCAGTGTCCACGCCGCCACCTATCCCAATGACGACGGCACGTTCGACATCTATGTGAACGCCCTGCTGTCCGAAGCCGAGCAGCAGCGCGCCCTGGAGCATGAGCTGCGCCACATCCGTCTCGGCCACTTCTATTCCGACGCGTCTCTGGCCGAAAAGGAGGCCGAGGCCGACGGCCTCACCCCGCCGCAGCCGCAGCAAAAGCTCCGCCCCGTTCCATGGTTCGATTCCCCCAAAGCCCTCGCCGACTGGCTCGACGCACAATAGCACGCCTCTCTCCCTCTAACAAGCGCAAAAGCATCCATGTGGATTCGCATCATCCCATGGCTCCCTCTGACGTGGGAGCTGTCTGCGAAGCAGACGGAGGGAGAGAATAAAAAACCGCACCGTCTTCCAAGCCCGGAAAACGGTGCGGTTTTTCTATTTGGTTTTATTTTCCCGTAATGGTCAGACCGCCGCTCGTGGTGGAAACGAGAAGCGCGGTCTCGCCAAGCCACTCCTCCCGCTGATCCCCCTCGGGATTGACCGCGACCTGCGGAAGCTGATTTTCCACATCACCCGAAACGGTCCCGAACTTGACCACCGCACGGAAATCCTCCGGCAGCGCAAGACTCACATCGCCCGATACCGTGTCAACGCGCAGATCGGTCACGCCTTCCACCGCCAGTGTCACCCGGCCGCTGGTCGTGTGCGCCTCGAGATTTGCCACCCAGCCGCTCACATTTATCGCACCGGCCACACTTCGGGTCTCGACCTTCATCGCTTCCAGACCCTCATCGATCTCGATAGTGATTCGTCCGCTGCTCGTATTGGCAACGATACTATCCGGCGCGCCGGAGAAATACAAGTCACCGCTCACGCTGTCAAGCTCGGCATTTTGGCAGTTTATATCCGCCCACACCGCACCGGAGCCGGTTTCCGCCTTGAAATTATCGGCATACAACCATTCCGCCGTCAGATCGGCGCTCACGCCGTCAAACGAAAACTCGCTCAGGCTGCTTGCCAGCGCCCCCGGAAGCTGCACCGTAAGATTCTTCGGCTCAAGCAGACCCAGATCAAGCTGCGCCGTCCGGTAATCCTGAATATACAGCACACCATCGTCCACACACCAGCACAACGCATACTCCGCGTCCTGCGGTCCTTCGCCAAAGCCGATGTAGTCCTGATCCCACGACGTCACCTTCACGTTGCCGCTCGTCCATGAAATGTCCAGCGACTCCACCTCCACAGCCGCCGGATCGACCGTGTAGAACCCGTCGCTCTGAAACCCGCTGTTCCACTCCCGGTCGTCCCACACGGCCGTGACCACCGCCTCCACCGCGTCGCCCACGATCGATGCGCTGCGCGCCATGCCGCGTATCACCCTCGATAGTATCATCACCACCGGCACAAGCACCACGACCACGAGTACCCAGATCAAAATCTTCCTCCACCGCCGCTTGTTCGTCCTTTTTCCCTCGGCCGTCGGCTCCTCCGGCAGCCGCTCCGGCTCCGGTTCGCCGGCCTCCCGCCGCGCCGCTTCCAGGCGTGCCGCGGCCTCGTCCGCGCTCAGGCCGTCTTCGAGCATATCGTCAAACATCTCGCTGTAATAGTCCAGCTGCGCCTGCCGCTCCTGCGCGTCAAGGCCGCCCATAAGCCGCTCCAGCGATGCAAGGTATTCCTGCTTCGTCATGGCTTCGCCTCCTCAATAAAATCATGCATGGCCACGATCTCCGGCCAGTTTTTCAAAAAATCCGCCGCCTGCTGCCGGCCCGCCGGCGTGATGCGGTAAAAGCGCCGCAGCCGCCCGTTATGCTCCACGGAATACGCCTGCAAGCAGCCCGAGCCCTCCAGCCGCCGCAAGATCGGATACAGCGTCGATTCCGAAACCGCCACGCAGCCGGAAAGTTCCTTCACGATCTGATAGCCATAGGAATCGCCGCGGCACAGCGCCGCCAGCACACAGTTTTCCAAAAGTCCCCTCTTCATCTGTGGGTCAAGCACAGCCATACCCCCTTTCGCCCTATACTATACAACGCACAGTATCATCTGTCAAGCAGTATATGAAAAAATCCGCCGACTGCAAATGCAATCGGCGGATTTTTATATCGTCCCGCAGGGACACCTCAACCGCGCCAAGGGCACGATTTCATCCGGAGAAGCCGGATTTCATATTGCGAAGCAATATTTCACTCGGCCAAAGGCCGAATTTCACTAAAACTGCCTGCGGCAGTTTCTTAATACATGCCGCCCATGTCCGGCGCGGCGGGAGCGGCAGCAGGAGCCGGCTCCTTGATGTCGGTCACGAGGCTCTCGGTCGTCAGAACCATGGACGCCACGGAAGCGGCATTTTCCAGCGCGCTGCGGCAAACCTTGGTCGGGTCCACGATGCCCGCGGCGATCATATCGCCATATTCCTCGGTGGCGGCGTTGAAGCCGAAGGTCGCGACCTCGCTCGAGCCGACCTTGTCGAGGATGACGGCACCCTGCAGGCCCGCATTCGCGGCGATCTGCATGATGGGAGCCTCCAGCGCCTTGGCGATGGCCTTCGCGCCGGTCTTCTCGTCGCCCTCAAGGGTCTCGGCCAGCTTCGCAGCGGCCTTGGAGGCCTGCACATACGCCGTGCCGCCGCCGGCCACGATGCCCTCTTCCACGGCCGCGCGGGTCGCGTTGAGCGCGTCCTCGATGCGCAGCTTCTTTTCCTTCATCTCGGTCTCGGTGGCCGCGCCGACCTTGATGACGGCCACGCCGCCGGCCAGCTTTGCCAGACGCTCGTTGAGCTTTTCCTTGTCGTAGTCGCTGGTGGTATTCTCGATGGCGTTGCGGATCTGATGCACGCGGTCGGCGATGTCCTGGCTGCTGCCGCGGCCATCGACGATGATGGTGTTCTCCTTGGTCACCTTGACCTGACGGGCGGAACCGAGCATATCGACCGTCGCGTCCTTCAGCTCCATGCCAAGATCGGAGGAGATCACCTGGCCGCCGGTCAGAATGGCGATATCCTGCAGCATCTCCTTGCGGCGGTCGCCGAAGCCGGGGGCCTTCACGCAAACGCAGGTGAACGTGCCGCGCAGCTTGTTGAGGATGATGGTGGCCAGAGCCTCGCCCTCGATGTCCTCGGCGATGATCAGCAGCTTCTTGCCAGCCTGCACCACCTGCTCCAGGCAGGGCAGGATGTCCTGGATGTTGGAGATCTTCTTATCGGTGATGAAGATGAACGGCTCGTCCAGAACGGCTTCCATCTTGTCGGAGTCGGTGACCATGTACGGCGTCACATAGCCGCGGTCGAACTGCATGCCCTCAACGACCTCGGAATAGGTCTCGGCGGTCTTGGATTCCTCCACGGTGATCACGCCGGCCTGGCTGACCTTCTCCATGGCCTCGGCGATCAGCTCGCCGATCTTCTCGTCGCCGCTGGACACAGCGCCCACGCGGGCGATGTCGCCGGTGCCGGAAACGGGCTGGCTGTTCTCGCGGATGGCGGCCACAGCGGCCTCGGTGGCCTTGGCAATGCCGCGCTTCATAACCATGGGGTTGGCGCCCGCAGCCACGTTCTTCAGCCCCTCGCGGATGATCGCCTGAGCCAGCAGAGTGGCGGAGGTGGTGCCGTCGCCGGCCACGTCGTTTGTCTTGGTGGAGACTTCCTTGATCATCTGCGCGCCCATGTTTTCAAACGCGTCTTCCAGCTCGATCTCCTTGGCGATGGTCACGCCGTCGTTCGTCACCAGCGGAGCGCCGAACTTCTTGTCCAGCACCACGTTGCGGCCCTTGGGCCCCAGAGTGATCTTCACAGTGTCCGCCAGTTTATCCACGCCGCGCTGCAGGGCATTGCGGGCTTCTTCGCCATAAATGATCTGTTTCGCCATAATTTCCGTCTCCTCCTTATTCGATCACGGCCAGAATGTCGTTCTGGCGCAGGATGGTGTATTCTTCGCCGTCCACCTTCACGGTGGTGCCGCTGTACTTGCCGAGCAGGACCTTGTCGCCCACGCTCACTTCCATCTTCACTTCGTTGCCGTCCACAACGCCGCCGGGGCCCACTGCCACGACCTCATAGGTCTCGGGCTTTTCCTGCGCGCCCGCGGACAGATACAGACCGCTCTTGGTCTTCTCCTCCGCCTCCATGCGCTTTACGACCACTTTGTCGGCCAACGGTTTCAGTGTCATTGTGTGTGCCTCCTATAATTATTTTTCATTAACAAATTGAATGCGTTAGCACTCTTTATCTCGGAGTGCTAACGCTATTATAATAAATCAGTCGCGGCCATTCTGCAAGCCATGCTCTCCGGTTTTTTTGGCCTTATTTCTCCAAATTACCGGTTTTCATAAAGTTTTTACGCTCGATCTCTTAAAATCTCGCGCAAGCTCATTTTCTTTCAAATTTTCGCTGATTCATAAACATGTGCAGATTGCACTGTATCATGCCGTTATACAGCTTGCGCTTTTTATCCGCGCGGTGACCGAACAGCCGTTCAAACTCCGGATGCGAGCAGATGATGTGCCAGTTATAGTCCGCGCCTGCGTCCATGCGCGCGCCGAAAGCGGCGTACAGCGCCTCGGCTTCCTGCTTTTCCAGCATCCGCTCGCCATAGGGCGGGTTTGTCACAACCACGCCGCGCGGCTCGGGCACCACAAATTGCCGTGCATCGGCCACAGAGAAGCGGATGTCATCCGCCACACCGGCACGCCTGGCGTTTTCCCGCCCGAGCGCCACCATCTTCGGATCGATGTCCGAAGCGTAGATGTGGTATTCGCCGTGATATTCAAGACTCTTCGCCCGCTCGATCTCCTCGCGCCACACGCGCCGGTCAACAAAGCCCCACTTCTGCGCCGAAAAGCTCCGCAGCAGCCCCGGCGCGCGGTTGCGCGCGATCAGCGCCGCCTCGATGGCGATGGTGCCGCTGCCGCAGAAGGGGTCACTCAGCGCGTCGCGTCCGCGATAGCGCGCGAAGCCCACCATGGCCGCCGCCAGCGTTTCCCGCAGCGGTGCCGTTCCGTGGCCGGGGCGATATCCGCGCTTGAACAGCGGCAGACCGCTCGTGTCGAGGAATATCTCCGCCTCGTCCTTCACGATGGCGAACTGCATCTGATACAGCGCGCCGTCCTCCGGCAGCCACTGTGTGTGGTATTTCTGCCCCAGATTTTTGGCCGCCGCCTTTTTGATGATCTTCTGGCAGTCCGGCACGGAATGAAGCTGCGAGTTCAGGCAGTAGCCCTTCACGGGAAACGCGCCGTCCCGCGGGATATAGTCGCCAAGCGGCAGCGCCTTCACGCCCTCGAACAGCTCGTCAAAGCTGCGCGCCGGAAAGCGCCCCAGCGACAAAAGCACCCGCTCGCCCGTCCGCAGCCGCAGATTGGCCCGCGCCATCTCCGCCGCACCGCCGGAAAAGCGCACATGGCCGTTTTCCGCGCGCACATCCGCAATGTCCATCCGCCGCAGCTCGTCCGCCGCCGGCCCTTCCAGCCCGAACAGGCAGGGTATGTAAAACTCAGCCATTTTCCTCTCCGTCCGCCGCCTCCGGCGCCGTCTCCTCTGCCGCGCTCTCCGGCTCGGTCGGCTCCGGCTTTTCCTCCGCGGCCTCCCCGTTCGCCGCCGTTTTCGCCGCTTCCCTGGCCGCGGCCTTTTCCGCCGCGCGCTGGGCCGCTCTTTCGGCCTTGGCCTTTGCCTTTTCGCGCTGCACCTTCCGGATCATGCGCGCCGCCGCGCGGCTTTCTTTATAATAGCCCGTGGCCATCAGCACACACTCCACCAGCGCGTACAGCACAAACATCGCCGCCGCGATCGACAAAACCGCGCTCACGCCCTCGCCGCAGGCGCCGACCCGGTCGACCAGAATGCACTCGTCCACCAGATAATCCGCCGCCGAGGGCTCCTCGCCCACCACACCGGCGATGGTCATCCACTCAATGTTGTCGTTGAACCAGCTGTTGAGCAGGCTGTATGCGCCCTGCTCCGCCTGCGCCACCATGCCGCGCACCGGCATATGGATGGTCATAGCCTTGCTCTCGCCCACCAGCAGCGCCGTGGTTTCCGCCTTGAGCGCCTGCACGTTCTCCAGCTGCCCGGCATCCACGCGCAGCAGCGTGAATCGGTTGCCCACCGGCGCCACAACGTAATAATACAAAACCTTGCCCGTCGCCCGGTTCGTCTCCGTGCCGACAATATCCATGACCCATTTTATGTCCGCGCTGACATAGCTATGCCCCGCCAGCTGCGCTCCGTCCGTCACTTCCTCCGGGCCGCCAAGCTGATACACGAATGCAAACCCGCTCACGAGCACCAGCACCAGCGCGATCACCAGCGCCACCGCCGCGCGAATGGCCGCAAAAACAAGCTTCCTGTTTCCTTTTTTCATCGTCTTTTCACCTTTCATATCCCCACGGGGATCTGTGCCGCCGCAGGGTCGTTTTCAAAATACCGCGCCTCGCGCTCCTGGCAGGAAAACAGCAGCACCTGCCGTCCCTCCGCGATCGTCCGCAGAAGCTCCAGCGCCCGCACGATGCGCTGCTCGTCAAAATTCACCAGCGCGTCGTCCAAAATCATCGGGCAGGCCTTTTCCTTCGGCAGCGCCATTTCGCAAACCGCCAGCCGCAGCGCCAGATACAGCTGGTCGCTCGCCCCGGCGGAAAGACTTCCCGCGCTCCGGCTCACAACGTCATCGGCAAGCTGGGCCCGCGCGCTCAAATCGCGCGCCACCTCCACCGCGTCGTAGCGTCCGTCCGACAAAAAGCGGAAATACTCCGCCGCCCGGCGGCTCAGCTGGGGCGAAAACCGGCTTTGCAGCTCGCCCTCCGCCTCGGCCATGGTCTCGATCGCCAGCTCCAGCGCATCGTATTGCTCCTGCATCGACGCAAGCTTGCTCTGCGCCGCCATCGCCTCGGACTCCAGCGCCACCGGGTCGCCGCCGGCCTGGGCTCGTCCCTCCAGCTCCGAGCGCCGCCGTGTCAGCGCCGCGATGCGCTCGTCCAGCACCTCCACTGCGCGTCCCGCCTGGGCCGCCTCGGAATCGCCGTGGGCAAAATCCAGCCCGGCCACAAGCACATTGTCCGCGTCGCGCTGTCCTTCCCGCGCCGCTTCCATCCGCCGCTCCACAACGGCCAGCGCCGTTTCCGCGTGCATAAGCTCGTCCCACAGCGCCTCATGCTCCCGAAGCGCCGCATCCAGCGCCGTCTCGTCCTCGCCGCCGCAGCTTTCCAGCAGCTTTCGCCGGTCCTCCAGAATATCCAGCGCCGTCTTTTTCATGTCGTTGAGACGCAAAAACACCAGCGCGAACAAAACCAGCGCCAGTCCCGCGACGCATATCAGCTCCGCCTTCCACGGCAGCACCAGCGCCAGCACCGCCGCCACCGCAAACAGCGCCAGGAAGATAAAGCTGATCCAAAGCGGCGGCGTTCGCCGGGCCAGCTTTTCAAGCCCCGCCGCGCGCCGTTTCACATCCTCCACGCGCTCCCGCGCGCTCTCCGGCGTCTCATCGCCGAACACACTGGCCCGCAGCGCCTCGCGGCAGCGGCCGCATTTCTCCTGGGCATCCTTTTGCTCCGCCTCGATGGCGCGCACCCGCTGCCGGTTTCGCATCAGCTCGTCCAGCACCCGCTTGCGCTCGGCCGCGCGCGCTTTTTCCATCCGGCGCACCGCCTCCGCCCGCTCGCTGCGCAGCGCGTCCAGCTGCTCGTCCAGCTCCATCGCCTGCTCGGCGCACTCCCGCTGGCGGCGCAGCTGCTCCTGCGTTTGCACCAGCTGCTGCTCCGTTTCTGCCGCCGCGCCGTGCGCCCCGGGCTTCCGGTGCCGCTGCCACTGGCGCAGCCGCTTGTCCGTTTCGCTGTAGGACACACCCTCCTCGCCGGAGGACACAATGGCGCTGATGCGCTTTTCCAGTGCCGCGTCCGCCTGCACGGCCATACCCGCCTGGCGGATGAAGGCACTGCGCTCAAACACCTCGCGCTGCACCCCCGTGAGCGTTTCCCCGGCGTTGTCCGCCGTGAGATACGGCACCGGATCGTCCGTGCCGGTATAGGTCGCCGAAAAGGCCTGCATGGGCGCGTTCGGCTTTTCCGTCCAGCGGCGGATCGTGATGCGCTGTCCCTCATGCTCCAGCTCCATGGTCCCGGCCATCGGCGCGCCCGACCACGGCGCATAGCGCAGCTTGTCCGGCTGTGCGCCGCCCTTGGCCCGCGCCGAGGTGTCCAGCCCATACAGCATCGTGCACAAAAACGCGCACCAGGTGCTCTTGCCGGATTCGTTCGGCGCCGTGATGATATTCAGCCCGTCCTTCAGCTCCATCCGACGCCCGTCCAGCGCCCCGAAGCTCGCGTTTAGTTTTCGTATGATCATAATGGCAGTTCCTCACCGTTATCCAGTGCCCGCAGTCCCCAGCGCGCCGCCTGCACGATGCGCCGACGCTGTTTTTCGTCCGCCGCCCCGTCGTAAAGCCGGCGCAGCTTTGTCAAAAACAGACCCCGCAGACTGTCCGTGCCGCAGCCGTCCCACACAGCGCGCTTCGGCCGCGTTTCATCGCGCAGCTGCAAGGCATAAAAGTGCCCCGCCAGCTCCTTGTGCAAAAGGGCCAGATCCGGCGCGTTCGCCGTCTCTCCTTCCAGCACGATGCGATACACATCGCCCTCTCCGCCGCCCGCCAGCGCATCCTCGATGGCCTGCAGCGGGCTCGTTTTATCCGTTATGTCAACCTTCAGTATCTCGTATTTCCGTCCCGCAACGGGCACCAGCTCGATCCGGCACTGCCCCGGCTCGATCTCGGCCAGTATCACGCCCTTCTCGCCGCACTCGTCAAAGCCGCGTCCCTCGGGGCAGCCGGGCCAGGCGTAATACGTCTCGCCCGCGCGGCGCAGGCCGCTGAAGCTGTGGCTGTGGCCCAGGGCCACATAGTCCATGCCGCTGCGCGCAAGCTCCTCCGGCGTGATCGGCCCATAGGGCGAGCCTGACTTGCCCACATCGCCGTGCAGAACCATTATGTCAACCAGATCGCCGTCCTTTTCCGCCTCAAAGCCATCGAGCGGCGCTCGGCGGCTGCGCCCCGTGAAGGCCGTGCCCCACACGCGCACGCCAAGATCCGGCAGAAAAACGCATTCCATCGCCTCGCCGGAGAAGATGTGCACATTGTCCCCCAGCGAAAGCGTGCTCCAAAGCGAATGCTTCGCGTACCAGTCGTGGTTTCCCGGCGCAAAAAACACGGGGATATCCAGCCGCGCCAGCGCATCTTCCAGACTGCGCCCCGTTTCGGAAAACAGCGCATCGGAATCGAACACGTCCCCGGCAAAAACCAGCATATCCGCCTGCCGCTCGCGGGCCAGCGCCGCAATGCGCGCCACCAGCTGCCGCTGCTCCACGCGGCGTTCGAGCGCCTGCCGCGCCGTGAGCGACTGAAACGGCGAATCCAGATGCAGATCCGCCGCGTGCAGCAGCCGTATCATTGGATGCGCAGCGCTTCCGCGCCCACACACGCGCCCGTGTCCGTGTCGATCGAGAACACGCAGCACTCCATCTTTGCCGGTCCGTCCCCGCTGCGGTAGCGCCGCGGCGGATCGCCGAAGAATTTATTCACCGACTGCTCCACATCGATGCCCAGCACACTGCGCGCCGCGCCCGTCATGCCAAGATCGGAGATATAGCCCGTGCCGCCCTCGAGCACACAGGCGTCCGAGGTCTGCACATGGGTATGCGTGCCCCACACGGCGCTGACGCGTCCATCCAGAAAATAGCCCATCGCCAGCCGCTCGCTCGTGGCCTCGGCGTGCATATCCACCAAAATGATCCTCGGCACGACCTCAAAGCCCTTGAGCAGGCAATCGATCTCCACGAAGGGATTGTCCGTGTTCGTGTCCAGCGTGAAGCGGCCCATGGCGTTGATCACGCAAACATCGCCGAAATCGGTGTGGTAAACGCCGAAGCCCCGGCCCGGACATTGCGGCGCATAGTTCAGCGGCCGCAGAATGCGGCTGTTTTCCGCCAGATACGGCTGCAGCTCCCAGCGCGTCCAGGTATGGTTGCCGAGCGTGATCACATCCGCACCCGCGTCAAAAATGCGGTCCGCCTGCCGCGGCGTGATGCCCACCACGTTCGCATTTTCCCCGTTGACCACAGTGAAGGAAATGCCCCGCTCGCGCTTTACGCGGCGCAGCTCGCTTTCCAAAAACTCCAGTCCCGGCGCACCGCACACATCGCCCACGGCCAAAACATTCACGATCATCGTCGATACCTCTCGCAATTTTACATTACAGAATAATATACCATATCCATGCGCGAAATACCAGCGCCGCGCGCAAATCTGCGAAAAAAAGCGCTCCCGGCCCCCGGTCTCCATTTTGCCCCTTTTCAAGCGCTTCCAAAACGTGTATAATTTATATTTACTGTCTATCATCAAACCATAGGAGACCCTCATGTCCTGGAAAAAAAAGCAAAAAACAACCCTGCCCGAGCGCATCCAAAGCGCCCGCACCGACCCGGTGCGCCACCGCCGCCTCCGCCGCACGACCATCGCACTGCTGGTGCTGGTGTGGATCGCGATCATCGCCCTGTGTGTTCACTACCGCCGTCTCATTTCCGTGGAAAGCATCGCCGCCTGGTCGCCCCATTCCGTCCCTCTGGCCATTTTGCTGCTGCTGGTGCTTTTCGCGCTCAAAAGCGCCACCTTTGTTTTCTACGTCGGCATTCTCTATGCCGCCAGCGGCACGCTGTTTCCTCTGCCGCTGGCCATCGCCGTCAACCTCCTCGGCACGGCAGTCATGGCCCTGTTCCCGTATTTTCTCGGCCGCACGCTCGGCGCGGAGGTCCTGGACGACTTCCTCTCCCGCAAGCCGCAGGTGCAGAAAATGCGCCGGCTGCGCGCCGGAAACGACTTTCTGTTCGTCTACCTTGTGCGCGCCTGCCGTCTCAGCTACGATGTGGTCAGCCTTTTCATGGGCGCCGTCGGCGTTCCGTTTAAGAAATATCTTCCCGCCAGCGTACTCGGTATGCTCGTGCCCATCGTCACCTACCCCATCATCGGCATGAGCCTGACCGACCCGCATTCGCCGATGTTCCGCCTGTCCATTCTGGCGGAGATCGTTCTGGCCGCCGCGGCCGTCGTCGTGTGGAGGCTGTATCAGCACCGCCACGAAAAAAACTGAAATTTTCCAATCATACCAGCGCCGCCGCCCGGCCATACTAACGGCGAAAGGAAGGCGCTTTGAATGAACAAAATGACCTTTGTCAAGGGCATGAGTCTCGGCATCGTGGTCGGTTCCGCCGTGGGCATGGTCCTCGCCCCGAAGAAGAAAAAATCCGCCGTCGGCAAGGCCTTGCGCGCCATGGGCGACGTGGTCGAGGGCATCACGGACACCATCGGTCTTTAAAAAAATCAAAAAAACGAAAAAAACGCTTGCATTCCAGTTTCGCATGTGCTATATTATTCAGGCACGAGCGGCATTAGCTCAGCTGGATAGAGCGTCTGGCTACGGACCAGAAGGCCGGGAGTTCGAATCTCTCATGCCGTGCCAGAAAAAAAGACGATTGCTTTCGCAATCGTCTTTTTTCACCTAAATCCGTCCCTTCGGACGGGATAAATCCCACTTACGTGGGATGAAATCACTTCGTGATGAAATCCGACTTTGTCGGGCAAAGGACGGATTTGATTTCACCAGAGGCAAAGCCGAGGATTTCATCCGCACAAGCGGATTTCATCCTTGCGCAGCAAGGATTTCATTCTTCCCAAGAGGTTTTCCACCCCCCCAAAAAAACCGGCGCAGAGGCTTTTGCCCCTGCGCCTTTTGTTTTATTGTGTGTTCGCTCAGAAATCGAAATCCTCCACCTGCTGAAGCACGACCAAACCGGTGTTCGGCACAGCCTCAAAGGTGCGCTTGCCATTGAGATAGCTGGGGATATCGCGCGTAACGCCCGTGTCCTGATTCACGACCGGCGCGGTGTCGCCCGTGTACTGGATGATAAGGCTCGTGCCCTCGGCCACATACACATCCAGCGGGCGGCTGAATTCCGAGCCGTCCAGCTGCACGAGCGCGGAGCTGGAGAAACCGAACTCCGTGCCGGTGATGGCGATGTCGTAGCCGCTGATCTCGCTGGAAGCGCCGTCCTGCGGCTCGCTTTCGATGGGATCGAGCTCGATCACGCCGCAGTCGATGAACCGCAGCACGATGCGCCCTTCCTTCTGGATGGTCAGAATGCCGTCCGGGAAGCGCAGATTGCTGTCCACGGCCACGAAGGAGCTGACGTCCGTGAGCATGGAGGTGTTGTTGGTGTTGGCGATGGTGCTGGCCAGAACGTCGCTGTTTTCAATGTAGAAATAGGAAACGCCCGTCATGGAGCCGGGGCCCGCGCCGTAATGCGAATCGACGATGTAGGTGGAGCTGGCCTCGTCGTTGAAGCCGCCGCCCACCGTGCCGGTGAATTCACCGTCGGCATAGTTCACGTCGCAGTCCTTATAAACGGAAACGCCGGAGAAGAAGTCGGAGGAATGTACGCGGCCGCCATTGGTCATGTTGGTGCAGTCTTCAAACACCACGGTGCCGTTGTAGCAAAGCAGCGTTTGCGTGGAGGACTGATAATCCGCGTTTTTCACAATGATCGTGCCGCCGCAGGTGGGCTCAAGGCCGTTCATGTGGATGGTGCTGGCAAAGTCCAGCGTGGGGCTGTCCAGCGTGAGCACCGTGCCGGGGTCGTGCACGACCACCACGCCGCCGTCCGCCCAGCGGTAGTTGAGCGGATACATACCAAACGCCGCACTGAGATTATAGCTTTCGATGGTCGCATCCGTCAGCTCCACCTGCGCGCCGCCGCGCACCACCAGCAGGTTCGTGCCGGCCTCGTAATCCATCTCGCCGGAGCCATCGATGGAGAAGGTCTCGCCCTCGGACTTATAGTCGTCCTCGATCACGGTCGTCTGATCGTTCACGGTCATAAAGGCCTCCTGCATCGTGTGGGAGGCGTTCGTGCCCTTCACGCACTCATACAGCGTGCCGATCACTTCGATGCGGCTCAGCCCGTCCGCCAGATTGATCTCGCCCTCCGGCGCATAAACGCCGTTTGCGATCAGGCTGGCCACGGCAATGCGGCTGGCCTCGTCCGCATCCTCGCTCAGGATGCCCTCGAGCAGCGCATCCGCCTCATCGGCATCCACCACGCGGAATTCGTCCGGACGGTTCATGTTCACCTTCATGGTCGTTTCCGCACCCTCGGCCAGCGGTGCACCTTCACCCAGCTGACCATCTTCGTAGGTGTAAACGTTGAAGATCGTATTCAAAAGCGTCCCCATGGTCACAAGGCCGTAGGGGTCGAAGATGTCGCCGTAGTCGTCCATCAGTCCGCTCCAGCGCACGGCATGGGTGGCGTCGGCGAATTTATAGCCGACCTCCGCGCCCATCTGGTTGAGCGGCACATCGTCATAAAACCACTGGCCGTCGTCGTTGGACATGGAGTAGAAGCGATACAGGAAAAACGCCAGATCGCAGCGGTAGAAGGGCTCATCCGGACCAAAGCGCGTCCAGTCCACGCCGCCGTTGGTCACGCCGCAGGTCAGCCACCAGTTCACGGCGTCCTCGTATTCGGCGTAGCGTCCATCCGCCAGATCGATGAAGCTGTCATAGTCGAACAGGAAGTAGTTGCCGCCCACTGCGGCGCTCTCGTCCGACTGCGGCGAAGCGTAGTCGCTCACTTCCAGCTCGTACCCGCTGCCCCGAAGCTCGATGGTCTGGGCATTGACTGCAAGGCCAAATACCATCGAGAATATCAGGATCAGCGCGAAGGTCAGGGATAGCTTTTTCATGGGGTTGCTCCTTTCTAAATTTATGCTCCTAACGCACATTATAGCAAATGCAGCCCCGCTTGTAAACGTGTTTTTTGTCAAAAAAGTGCAGAGAGCAATCGCTCTCTGCACTTTCTTTGTGAATATTGTTTAAGTCATCCGCGCGACGCCTCGCCGGAAGGCTCGCCGCTGGGTTCGCCGGATGCCGCGCTTTCGGCGCAGATGTCATGCACCCACTCGACAAACGTTCCGGTGCTCTCACCCTCGCCGGAGCCATGCACCATGTTCCAAACCAGGCTGTAATCCACGTCCGCCCCGGCAGCCAGCGCCGAAAGGCAGAGATTATACGCGATGGAAAAGCTTGTGTGCTCGTCCGCCGTGCCGTTGCGTGTGCGCCAGTAGCGCGAGATGTCGGACTGCTCCGTGCCGTTTGCCACGTTCAGCATGATGGCCGTGGCATTCATCAAATACGCCTGCTCGGCGATATCCTCACGTTCTGCCTGCGCGATGTATGCATCCACATCCTGCTCGGCAAAACCGTCCATCGCCTCGTAGCGCTCATAGTTTTCCTCCAGCACCGCCGCCACGGAGGCCGAGAAATGCACGCCGTCCTCGTCCGCTGTGCCGAAGCCGTTGCCCTCCTCGGTGGCGAAGAAGGTATCAAAGCCGGGGATATCCTTGTTGCGGGCAAGGCCCGTGCCGTTGAGCATCCCGGCCAAGTCCGTCACAGCGTAGCGGCCGTCCGCGTTTTTCACAAGCCACTCGTCCGCATCGTCAAGGCTCGCGATGTAATCCTCCGCGCTGTCGTACGGCTCGCTCGAAGCGCCGCCGGCGGCATAGGCCCCGCTGTCAAGCCACGCGTTGAGCGCGTTTGAGATGTTTTCGAGCGTCTGGTCGTAATAAGAGCCGCTGCGCGGGTCGGGCTTGCCGTCCGCCCCGATGTCAAAGCTCAGCGCCTCGCCCCGCTCGTTCACAAGGCCCAGCGAGTTGATATACTCGCAGAAGGCCACCGCCAGATCGTCCTGCAGGGCAAGCTGGAACTCGGAAAACGCGATCTCGCCGCTGAACATGGTCATGGCGCTCTCTTCGCCCGCGTCATAGCGCAGCCAGGCATAGGCCAGATCGGCGTTGTTGAGATCCACGATCGGGCAGTAGCACATGCTCGCAAAGATATCGTCGCGGATGGTGGAAACGTATTCGCCCCCCACCAGCTCGATGCCCGCCGCGCCGATCTCATACAGATAAGGATAATACTCGTCCATGTTGCCCGTCGCACCAAGAATGGAGCTCATCTGCCCGCCGCCGGACGAGCCGAGCGACACGATGCGCTCCTTATCGCCGGGGATGACCGCATCGTTTAAGCGCAGATAGCGCACAGCGGCCTTCTGGTCCACCACGGGCGCGGGCATTTTGCCGGTGCCGTTATCCGCGTTGCGGCTGCGCGCGCCCACGCTGATGTGCACGAAGCCCTCCTTCAGATAGCCCGTGTTCGCGTTTGAGGGCGTGGAGCTGTTCCAGCCCATGCAGTTGTTCTCGATCACGATGGGCGCGGTTTCCGCCGTGTAGCCATTGCACTCGCCGCCGTTCAGATATGCCGCGGGAACATAGATATTCATGTACTGATAGCTGGGGTTTACCACATCGGTGCAGTAAACCACGTTTTTCAGCGCGTAGTAGCTGCCGTCCGCGCTTTCCGTCCACGCGGGATCGACCAGCTCCAGCGCTGCCGCCTCCGCACTGGGTTCCGCGCTCATCTCGCCGCTGGCCGCCATCGCACCCGTGCCGAAACTCAGCATCAGACACAGCACCAAAAGCCATGCAATCTTCTTCACGTTTGCATCCTCCTGTTTGTTTGATTTTATAAAAAGACAGTTTATATTTTAACACGCCCGTCCGCGATTTCAAACGCCTTCGGCACAAACAACGCATTTGGGGCACAAACAACACATCCCCGCAGCCGAAAAAGCCGCAGGGATGGTTTGATATTTACGAAAGCAGCATCCGGTCGTTATCGAGCGCCTTGCCCACGCCGCTTTTGAATCGTTCGAGCAGATCGGCCACCGTGAGCCCCTCGCGCTCCTTGCCCGCCACATCCAGAATGATGCGTCCGGAGTCCATCATCAGCGTGCGGTTTCCAAGCTCCAGCGCCGACTGCATATTGTGCGTGATCATCAAACACGTCAGCTTATCCTCCGCCACGATCTGCTTGGTCAGCGCGATCACCTTGTCCGCCGTGCCGGGGTCCAGCGCCGCCGTGTGCTCGTCCAGAAGCAGCAGCTTCGGCGGCACCATCGTGGCCATCAGCAAGGTCAGCGCCTGCCGCTGCCCGCCGGACAGCAGCCCCACCGGCTGCCGCATCCGATCCTCCAGCCCCATGTCGAGCAGGGCCAGCCGCGCGCGGAATTTCTCCTTTTCCGCCCGCTTCACGCGCGAAAGCCATCCGCCGCCGCCCGCGGCCAGCGCCAGATTCTCCTCGATGGTCATGCCCGGCGCACTGCCGCGCATGGGGTCCTGAAACAGCCGCCCGATGCTGCGCGCGCGCTTATATTCCGGCAGGAAGCTGATGTCCTGCCCGTCGAGCACGATGGAGCCGCTGTCCGTGAGGAAGCTTCCCGCAATGGCGTTAAACAGCGTGGATTTGCCCGCGCCGTTTGCGCCGATGATGGTCACGAAATCCCCCTTTTCCAGATGCAGCGAAAGGTCGCTCAGCGCCTTTTTTTCATCCGGCGTGCCGGGGTTGAAGGTCTTGGAAATATGCGAAAGCGTCAGCATGGTTCACTGTCCTCCCTTCCCGGCGCCATTCGCGCCCATCCGCCGCCGCAGCTCCGGCCAGCGGTTTTTCAGATACGGCCCGGAAATGGCCGCGATCACGATCACGGACGAGACCAGCTTGAGCATCGAGGCCGGCATATTGAACCGCAGCGCGATCGTGTACACCAGCCGGAACAAAAACGACCCCAGCACCACGCCCACGGCGCGCTTGAAAATGCTGCCGCGGCCCATGAAGCTGCCGCCGATGAGCAGCGACGCCAGCGCCACCGTCACCATGCCGGTGCCGATGTCGATGTTCACGGACTTCTGCGACTGGGCCAGCAGACAGCCGGACAGCGCCGTGAACGCGTTCGCCACACAAAGCCCCACCGTGGTGGTGAACACCGGGTTAATGGACGACGAGCGCACCATGTCCGGGTTGTTGCCCGTCGCGCGGATGGCAAGACCCAGCTTCGTGCGCAGAAACAGCGTCAAAAACGCCACCACCAGCGCCACGGCGACCGCCGCCACGATCAGCTTATACTGTCCGGCCAGCACCGTGCCGTCCAGCAGCGCCTTGAGCTTTGTGAACACCGTGTCGGTCTTGTTCATGTTCAAAAGCGAGGAGTTGCCCATGATGGCAATATTGATGGAATAAAGCCCGGTGTTGACGATGATACCGGCCAAAAGACTGTCCACACCCATGCGCGTTTGCAAAACGGCCGTGATAAAGCCCGAGAGCACGCCCGCCGCCATCGCCGCCGGGATGGACAGCCATGGATACCCAGCGATGGCCACCACCGCGCCCACGGCTGCGCCCAGCGTGAAGCAGCCGTCCGTGGAAAGATCGCACACATTGAGCATCGAATAGCTCAAAAACAGCGCCAGCACGGTCAGCGAGCAGATCAGTCCCAGCTCCAGCGCCGTTTGGCCCAGACTGAGAACGGTTGCTATGGTCATGTTGTATTCCTCCCTTTATCGCGCCTCACTCGATCTCGCCGAAGCTCTCCGCCGTGGTGATGGACTGCACCTGCGTGCAAAGCGGGGCAAACAGCGCCTCGATCTCGTCGTAATCAAAGCCGAGCGCCGCGCAGGTCTCGGTGTTCACAGTCGCCGTGCCGTTGTCAAAGGTCATCACAGCCGTCGTTGCCGGGTCATCGCCATCGAGCAGGATGCCCGCGATCATATTGGCCGTTTCCACGCCGAGCTTGGCATAATCCACGCCGTAGCCCAAAAATGCGCCGTTGAGCGCAAAGGAATCCGCGCCGGTATAATGCGCGATGCCGGCCTCCGCCAGCTTTTCATAGATGGAAAGCTCCGCCGTCATGATGGTGTTGTCCGTCGGAGTAAACACCGCGTCCACGCCGTCGGCGATCATGGCATCCGCCGCCAGCATCACCTCGTCCACCGTGGTGCCGGTGTATTCCTTATAGGCCACGCCCTTTTCGTCCAGATACGCCTTCGCCGCCGCGATGGGCGTGGCGGAGGAGTCCTGCCCCACGTCGTGCAGAAGGCCGATCAGCTCGGCCTCCGGCTGGGCCGCAAAGATCAGCTGCATGATGGCCGCCGTGTCCAGATAGTCGCTCGTGCCCGTCAGATTCGCGCCCGGCGCGTCCAGCGACTCCACCAGCCCCACGCCCACGGGGTCAGACACCGCCGAAAACACCACCGGCACGGGGTCATCCGCCGTGGCCGCCTGCATGGTCATCGCCACCGGCGTGGCCACGCCCACCATCAGATCCACGCCGTCCACAAGGAAGTTCGACACGATCTGCTCCAGCACCGTGGCGTCGGCGTTGCAGTTGTCATACTCCACCGCAATGGTCACGCCGCGCTCCGCGCCGATCTCGTCGAGGCGCGCGCGGATGTTCTCCACGATCTGGTTAAGCGACGCGTCGTCCACATAATTGCAAATGCCCACAGTGTAGTCCGCCGCCGTCTCGCCGCCCGTTTCCGCGCCGCACGCGCAAAGCGAAAGCGCCAGCGCCAAAATCATCATAACAGCCAAAAACTTTTTCATAACAGGTTCTCCTTTTCTTTCCGTCTCGATTTTCCGTCCGTGTCAAAAAACTGTCTCATCCGCGGCGCGAACGCCATCGTTTGGAAAGTATAAACATCGTCTTGTTCCTCCCAAAGGGCTCCCTTCACAAAGTCGGCCCAAAAACAAAAATCCTGCCCCAGCGATTTGCTGGGACAGGAGAATAAATTCCTGCGGTGCCACCCGGCTTGGCGCAGTGCGCCCACTTTGCCCGCACAGTCATGCGGCGGCTTTGTTCACGGAGTGCCTCTCTCCGTCGCACATAGGGCAGCGCCGCTGCCTTCCGATTGCCCTCCGAAGTCCATTCACGCGGTCGTGTCTGCATCGTGATCTCAGCTGCCACGACTCTCTGTGCCATCCAGCGACCGGCTACTTACTCTTCATCAACGGTTTAAACATTCAATTTTGTCTTATTCTATGCGTGCCGAAGCGATTCGTCAAGAATAGTCTGGTTTTTAACAATGTCATTATTTCAGCAGCTGGTGCTGCGTCCATTTTCCGGACCACACATAGATCCATCCCAGAATCACAGACACCGCGCCCGCCAGGCAGTACCCGGCAAAATAGCCCCACATCCCGTAGATGTGGCCCAGCAGCAGGCTCAGTCCCACGCGGGCCACCACGCCGTCCATCACGCTGATGCCCAGATTGAGCATGGTGTTTCCCACGCCGTTGATCAGACCGTTGGACGGGCTCATCAGCGAGAAAAACAGATACGACCAAACCGCGATGCGCAGATACTGCGGTGCCAGTTCCAGCACAGCCTCATCGTCCGTGAATATGGCGAACACCGCCCGCGGGAACCCAAGCACCACCACCGCGATCAGCGCAAACACCGCCAGATTGATCAGCGTTGTGATGCGGATCGAGCGGCGGATTCGGTCGATGCGCCCGGCGCCCATGTTCTGCCCGACCACCGTGGCCATCGCCGTGCCGAATGCACCGGACACCATGGTCATCACGCTGTTGAGCTTGTTGCCCACGCCCGAAAGCGAGGCGGCGGCAATGCCGAAATCGTTGATAAAGGCGCTGATGTACAGCATCGACAGATGAATGGAAACCTGCATCAATACCAGCGGCAGCGCCAGCTTTACCATCACGCGCAGTCTCTCGCCCTCGATGCGCAGGTCGCGCAGCTTAAACGAAAAGGTGTCCGGGCTGCTCCGCCGCAGCAGATACCACAGCGAAAGCGCAAAGGCCGCCGCCTGGCTGGCCGCCGTGGCAATGGCCGCACCGGCCGCACCCATATCGAACACAGCCACCAAAAGCAGATCGCCCACCACGTTGACCGCCGCGGACACCGCGATGAACCACGTCGGAGCCTTCGATTCGCCCATGCCGCGCAGCGCCGCGCAAACGGCGTTGTAGCCAAACAGGAATATCAGTCCCACGCTGCAAATGCGCAGATAATCCGCCGCGCCGTCAAAGGCCTCGGCCGGGGTGTTCAGCCAGCCCAGCGCCGTGTCGCACAGTCCCACGCCCAGCGCCGCAAACACCAGCGAGCACAAAAGCACAAAGCTCAGTATGGTACCAATGGCCGGTCCAAGCTCGCCGCGCCGCTGATGGCCAACGAGCTGCGCCACGTAGATCTGGCCGCCGCTGGCAAAGCTGGTGCCCACGAGCGTGAAGAAGATAGTGACCTGCCCGCTCACGGAAACCGCCGCCAGCGCCTCGCTTCCGGCAAAGTGGCCCACCACCGCCAGATCGACCAGCGTGTACAGCGTTTGCAGCAAATTGGCCAGCACCAGCGGCAGCGTGAATGCGATCAGCTGCCGCCCAAGAGGCCCTTGTGTCAGATCTTGTGTTTGTATCTTTTCTTTCATAGCCGCATCATTATATCAGAACACAGCTGTCAAAATCAAGTAATACAAAATCGTTATCACGCAAAACGAACATATCACCGGTATCGTCTTTTTCACGATGCCGCCCAGCGTTGTGTGGTAGTAATCGGCCACCACCGTCAAGCAAACATGCGTCGGCGAAATCTGCATCGCAGCGTAGGTGAAGCTCATCAAAAGCACCATCAGCGGCATCCCGCTGCCCGGAATGGCGGCGAAGGCCGGAGCCGTGCACAGGGCGATGATCGCCGTGGAGCCGGAAACGATCGACCCGAAGAAGAAGATGAGCGCAAAGATCAAAAACGCAGGGATGGGCAGCTGGGCGAAAAACTCCGGCAGCGCCGTGATCACGCCGGTGTGGGTCAAAAATTCCTTGAACACAAGGATGAGATAGGAGTTTACGATCAAAACCGGCTCAAACGCGCTCTTCGCAATTTCCGGAAGCTCCTTTACCTTGAAGCCGTACACGAACCAGCACAGGACCGTGATGACCAAAATGGCGATCCAAACCGGCACGTTGAACGCCAGGATCAGCACGATGATCGCAATGAGCGACCACAGATGCTTCACCAGATCCAGCGCGTTTTTCCACTTGTTCCGGCTCGGCTCCTCCCCCGTTTCCTTCGGCACCTTGCGCACATAGAATATCCACCCCAGCGCGTACATCACCACCACCAGCGGAATCATGCCCACCACGAACGAGCCCACGCCCACGCCGCACAGGTTCGACATGATGATAACCGAGGTGTAGGTGGGCAGAAAGCTTTCCGGAATGTGGCGGAAGTAGCTGGTAACAAAGGCCTTTTCGTCCGTTGTCAAATCATCCCGGCACGCGTCGGAAACGATATCGCCGCAGATGATGGCCGCCGCTGCGCTCGGCAGAAGGCCGATGAAAATGGGTGCGACCGTTGCGTTGATGCGGCGGTTGTTGAAAATGCCGTTGAGATCCAGCTGCGCCGCCTTGAGCTGCTGGCGCCGCTCCAAAAGCCGCTGCAAAAAGGTTATGATGTACAGCACCAGCAAAACCGTGATGTTGTCCCAGTCCTTTGTGGCCGTCCACAAAAGCTCGCCGCAGGTCCCCAGCGGGATCTGCCACAGAAGAATGCTCGCCACGATCGCCAGAAGCATGGAAACGAACAGCTTCAGCTTGAATTTCAGCGCCAGTACGATGATGGCGAACACTATGACCAGCTTGATGATATCGTGCATATATAACTCCCATCTGCCGCAGGGTCTGCGCCCTGTTTCATGCCATAAAAAATCCGGCCGCGAACGACCATCATCAGACTATCACATCCCTCCCGCACAGCACAACACCCGCGCCGAAGGTGGTAAAGAATCGCACGAATTGAGTAGATTTTTGTAGGGTCCTATGCTAAAATCCAAGGCAGAGGTGATTGCATGAATCCCGCATCCATTTCCTCCGGCGACCTGCCGCTCGATCTGATCAACAAGCTCATTGCCGACATCTACGACGCCGTCGGCGTGCGCGTGTCGCTCATCGGCTGCTCCGGCGAGCGTCTTGCGGAGACGGAATACCAAAACATCCTCTGCCGCGCCGCCGAGCACGATCCCGCGCTCCATGCCCGCTGCGTCGCCTGCTCGGAGGAGGCCGCGCGCCGCGCGGCAAAAAACGGCGGCGTTTACATCTACCGCTGCTGGCGCGGGTTGATGAGCGCCTGCGCGCCCATCCATGTGGACGGCCAGAACTTCGGCCGTCTGGTCATCAGCGGCTTTGTGTCCACCCCGGAAAGCATGGCCGCCGCCGAGCAGATCTTCCCCGACCCGAATTACGAGCTGTCCTCTACGGAGCTGGCCACCTTCCCCTTCATCTATCAAACCCGCGTGCGCGACACCATCCGCATCATCAGCATCGCCTCCAGCTACATCACCGAGCTGTATCGCCGCCGCCTGGCCGAACATATGCAGGCGCAGGCTGAATTTCAGGCGCTGCAAAGCCAGATCAGCCCGCACTTTCTCTTCAACGCCCTCAACTCCATCAGCCAGCTGGCGCTGCTGGAGGGGGCCGAGCAGTCGCCGGAGGCCATCTATGCCCTGGCCTCCATCCTTCGCCGCACCATGAAGCAGAACACCGCGCCCGTGCTGCTGGAGGACGAGCTCGTCACCGTGCGGGAATACGTCCGTCTCAAGCAGCTCACCGGCCGCAGCCCCATCGAATACCGCGAGGAGCTGGAACCGGGCGTGGAAAATCTCATGCTGCCGTCGTTTTCCATCCAGCCGCTGATCGAAAACGCCATCTTCCACGGTCTCGAGCCGCTTTCGTGCGGCGGCATCGTGTCGCTGACGGTCCATCGGAACGACGATTTTGTGGTCGTGTCCGTCACGGACAACGGCGCCGGCTTCGACCCCGCCGTCGTAAAGCCCGCCGCCGGCGGCGAGATGAGCGGCATCGGCTTTGCAAACGTCATCCGCCGTCTGCACGACTTCTTCGGCCCCGCCTTCCACAACAAGGTCTACAGCGCCCCCGGCGAAGGCACCACCATCTCCCTGTATATTCCGCGAACGAAAGCTGGTATATAAACATCATGGTCAAAGTTCTTGTCATCGACGATCAGGCACTGGAAGGAAAAATGATCTCCTTCGTCCTGTCGCGCGACTGTCCCTGCGCCGTTTATGTCGGCCAGGCCTTCAACGCCGTTTCCGGCATCGCACAAACAAAAGAAAAGCAGCCGGACATCGTGTTTCTGGACATCACCATGCCGGGTCTTGACGGCATCGACGCCATTGCCGCCCTTCGTCAGGCACAGCCGAAGCTGCGCATCGTTATGCTCACGGCGCACGACGACTTTGAATACATCCAGCGCGCCATGCGCGCCGGTGCCAACGACTATCTGCTCAAGCCCACGCGCCCGCGCGACATACAGGAGGCCGTGGAGCGCTGGAGCGCGAGCTCCGCTTCGGAGCACGAAGACCCCGTCACCGCCGCCAAGGCCTTCATCGAGGCCCATCTGGAGGAGAGTCTCACGCTCACGGACGTGGCCAGCAGCCTGTATCTCTCCCCGGCCTATTTCAGCCGTCTGTTCCGCACCCGCACCGGGCTGACCTTCAGCGCATGGCTGGCCGAAAGACGCATCGCCCGCGCCCGGCGCTATCTGGAGGAGACCAATCTGCCCGTGGCCGTCATCTCCTCCAAAGTCGGCTATCAGGAGGCCAATTCCTTCACACGGCTGTTCCGCTCGGCCACCGGTCTTTCCCCCACCGAGTACCGCCGCTCCCACAAAAAAATCCCCGAATAACACAAGGTCGGAGCCCATCGGCTCCGACCCCTTTTTTATTTTTCCTCTTTTCCGATGCTCACATCGGGGTAAAAATCCAGTCCGCCCACGGGACGGAACCCCAGCAAACGCCCCAGCTTGCCGATCAGCGGCCGGTCCAGCCGCCGGTCGTAATCCTCCGCCATCTGGCTGAAGTTGTAGCAGAAATCCAGCAGCCGCTCCTGCGCGTCGAGCTTATCCTCGCTGTTTTCCGGCGTGGACAGGGCCATCTGCCGCAGGCAGCGCAGCTGATCCGGCAGCTTTTTGGCCGCGAAGTATTCCTTTGCGCAGCCCGGCCGCAGCGCCTCGCACGCCTGCGCCCATTCGTCCAGCCCTTCCTTGTGGCGCTTTACCATCCGCTCCAGATGAAAGCGCCGGCGGTCCAGACCGTTGTAAACAAAAATCACCACCAGCATCGCGGCCGCGAGCAGGCCCATCCCGGCGATCATCACATTTTCCATCGTTTCACCGCTCCGTTCTTTCCCGCATTTGTTTCCGGTAGCGCATCCCGCCGAACGCGACCGCCACCACCGCGATCACCAGCACAAAGCTTTTCGGGAACACGCCGCCGATGATCGGATTGTCGTTTGCGCCGAGCACGCGGATGCGTCCGCCCTCCGGCGGCTGCACTGTGCCAAGCTCGTCCAGATAGGCCGTCACCGCCTCGCGCACCGTGCACACGCTCTCGCCCCCGGTATACCGCGCCGGAAGCGCCGCCGTCACCGTGCCGTCTTCCAGCGTCAGCTCATAGATCCGCGCGCCCTCCGGCGCCGAGGCATCATAGGCGAAGGAAAAGCCGGACACGCAGAAGAAATCCGCGTTGGCCGAGGCCGTCTCGTCGATGCGCTCGTTTTCGTCGAGCGTGATCTGCGCCACACTCTGCTCCAGCAGTGCGCGCAGCGCCGTCTCATCCAGCTCGACCACGGCGACCGGCGCGTCGTTCGGAAAGCTCTGTGCGATCGCCTGCTCATCCGCCGGGCCCGGCTGCAGCCCGATGCCCAGGTCACCCAGCGCAAACAGCGCAATGTCCGCGCCCGTATAGCAGCGCAGCGCGTCCGCACCCAGATCGCCCAGCTCGCACTCGCGGCACAGCGCGCCATCCGAGGCCACGACCATGCCCACCTCCGCCGCCATGGCCGATCCGCCCAGCAGCAAAAGCCATATACACAAACATATCCATCGTTTCATGCTGTTCATCATATCACAAAAAAAGAGACGGGGAAAGTCCCCGCCTCTTTTCTTTTCAAATTTGTTCCGATCCGTCAGCCGACGAATTCCACATAGCGCAGGTTGGGAGCCTCAACGGAAGCGCACCAGAAATCGCCGCTGATGTACGGACGATAGCAGTAGCAGTAGTAGGGCTCAGCAAACGCGACCTGACGGATGTTTTCATACATCCAGGTCTGCGCATCGGCATAAACCTGCTCGCGCACTTCGGGGTCAGCGGTGTAGCGGCCCGTGTTCAGATAACCGGCCATCTCCGGATCGGTCACGCGAACGGAGCCGTTGGTGGACCACTCGCCCACGGTGTCGAACTGCTGGTCGGGGTCAAGCGTGGTGCAGCCCATGGAGTTGATGACGAAGTCGGTTTCGTTGTTCATGAAGTGGGTGACCGCCGTGGTCCAGTCGCAGGCGTCCACGTTGACCTGAATGCCAACGACCGCCAGATACGCCTGAATGGCTTCCGCCAGACGGGTGTTGGACTCGGAGTTGATCACGACGAACTGGAACACCTGGCTGTAGTCGAAGCCAGCCTCGTCGAGCAGTCTCTTGGCCTCGTCGGGGTTGTATTCATAGGTGCCGGTGCTGATGCGGTAAACAACACCGTGCGGCAGGATGGAATCGGCCTCACCGCCGAGAACGCCCAGACCCACGTCGGTGACAGCCTTCCAGTCCACGGCCATCGAGACCGCCTGACGGACGCGGATGTCGTCGAACGCGCTGACATACTCGGGCATGGCCAGACCATAAACGTCCAGACCGGACTGGATCTTGTAGCCGGTATCGGCCACTTCGCCGGCAACCAGACGCTCCGCGTCGGATTCGCCAACGACGAACGCCATGTCAAGCACGCCGTTTTCGTAGTCGATGAACATGGTGGTGGATTCCGCATAGAAGCGAACCGTGATGGCCTCGGGAGCGGGCAGGTTCTCCGCATCCCAGTAGTCCTCGCGGCGCTCAAAGGTGCTGATGGAGCCGGACACGTTGGAGGTGCAGACGTACGGGCCGGAGCCGACAGGCTGATCCCACAGGGCCTCGTCGCCGGTGGCTTCCACATATTCCTTGTTCAGAACAGAGGTGTAGCGGGTGGCCAGATAGTTCATGCCGGGGCCGAACTCCTGCTTGAGAGCCAGAACGAACTCGCGGTCGTTGATGATCTCGCAGTTTTCAAAGTCGATGAAGTCAACAAAGGTGCTCCAGCGGCTCTGGTTGGTGATCAGGCGCTCCATCGACCAGATGCAGTCCTCCGCCGTGACGGGGTCGCCATTGGAGAAGGCAGCCTCGTGGATCTTGATGTACAGGTGCGTGGCATCCTGATACTCCCATTCCTCCGCCAGCATGCCCTGAACCTCGCCGTCCTCATCGAGATAGAACAGCTGGTCATACACCAGATAGATGCCGGTCGAGAAGGTGCTGGTGGCCGGATCGAAGGAGTCGATCTCCTTGCAGGTGCCGATGGTCAGCGTGCCTTCCTCGGTCTGACGGACAAAGTTGGACGCCGCCGCGTCAACCTCGCCGGCCGCGGACTTGTCGTCCGCCGGGGCCTCGGCCGTGTCGCCGCCAAGCGCGGCTTCAACCGCTTCCAGACGGCTCTGCAGCTCGTCGATGCGGGCCTGCGTTGCCTCGTCGGGCTTGGCCGTGCAGGCGCAAAGCGCGCAGATCATGCACACCGCAAGCACAATGGCTAGGATTCTTTTCATTTTGTTTCCTCCATCTTTTTGTGGATTTTCTGGCCTCATGCCATGTTTACAAATCCACCATAACAAAAACAATCAGGAAGTCAATAAGGCCATGTGCAAGCGCGCATATTTTGATAGTTTTTTGTCATAATCGGATTGGTCGGGCTCTTGCACCTTTTTTCGCCTGTATGCTACACTGAGAGCGATTCCCCTGACCTTCAGGACAACACGAAAAGAAAGAGGTGAAAAAAGATGGGAAAATACGTTCTCAAACGCGTATTGCTGATGATCCCGGTGCTGCTCGGCGTCATGTTCATTGTCTTCATGATCAACCACTTCATGCCCGGCGACCCGGTCATCTCCCTGCTCGGCAACAACTACACGCAGGAGCAGTATGACGCAAAGGAAGCGGAGCTTGGCCTGGACAAGCCCTTCCTGGAACAGTTTTTCATCTATGTAAAGAATGTCGTGACCAAGCTTGACCTTGGCACGAGCTACCAGACGAACCGCAGCGTCTCCACGGAGATACTCGAGCGCTTCCCCGTTACATTAAAATTAGGCATTCTCGGCATTTTGGTAACGGTGATCGTCGGTATACCATTCGGCATCATCTCGGCCACCAAGCAGTATTCCGCTCTGGACTACGGCGTGACGGTCGTTTCGATGTTTTTTGCCTCCATGCCCAGCTTCTGGATGGGTCTTATGGCCATCATCATCTTTTCATATAAGCTCGGCTGGCTTCCGGCTTCGGGTCTGTTCACCTGGAAGCACTGGATCCTGCCCGTGCTCACACTGGGCCTTTCGCCCGTGGCCACCATCACGCGCATGACCCGCTCGTCCATGCTCGATGTCATCCGCCAGGACTACATCCGCACGGCGCGTGCCAAGGGTCTGTCCGAAAGCGCCGTCATCCAGCGCCACGCGCTGAAAAACGCGCTCATCCCCGTGCTCACGGTCGTCGGTATGCAGCTGGGCACCATCGTGGCCGGCTCCGTCGTCATCGAGGCGATCTTCGCCATCAATGGCACCGGTCAGCTGCTCATGACCGCCATCAACGGCAAAAACTACCCCGTCATCAACGGCGTTGTTTTGTTCCTGTCCGTGTCCATCTCGCTGATGAACCTGCTGGTCGACCTGGTCTATGGCTTTGTTGACCCGCGCATCATGGCGCAGTATTCGTCCGGACGCAAAAAGAAAAAAACCGCTCCCGTGAAGGCAGCGGCAGAGGAGGCGGCCTGAAATGAAGAAAAAACAGATCTCCGTTTCCGATGATTCGCTGCGCAAGCGCAGCCAGTGGCGCGACGTGTGGAAGCGCCTGCGCCGCAACAAGCTGGCGATGGTCGGCATGGTGCTTGTGATCATCATCATCCTTTCCGCCATCTTCGCCGACGTCATCAGCCCCTACCCCTACGACGGCATCGACGTCACGTCCCGTATGCAGCTGCCCAGCGCCGAGCACTGGCTCGGCACGGATAACTTCGGCCGCGACCTGCTCAGCCGCATCATCTACGGCGGCCGCATCAGTCTGCTCGTGGCCTGCGCCGCTGTGGCAATCGCGCTGGTCATCGGCGGCGTGCTCGGCGCCACGGCCGGCTTCTTCGGCGGCACCTACGAAACCATCGTCATGGCCTTTATGGACATCCTCATGGCCATTCCCGGTTTCCTGCTCGCCGTGGCCATATCCACCGCGCTTGGCGGCGGCACACTGAACACCTCTCTCGCCATCGCCGTGGGCGCCATTCCGTCCTACGCGCGTCTGGTCCGCAGCCAGGTGCTCACCATCAAGGACCGCGAGTTCGTGGAGGCGGCCGAGGCCATGGGCGCGAGCAAGCTGCGCATCATCTTCCACGACATCGTCCCCAACGCGCTCAGCCCCATCATCGTGGAATCCACGCTGCGCATCGGCGCGTGCATCCTTCAGATCTCCAGCCTTTCGTTCATCGGCCTCGGCGTTCAGCCGCCCACGCCGGAATGGGGCTCCATCATGGCCAACGGCCGCGACTACATCCGCGACTTCTATCCGCTGGTCACCTTCCCCGGCATCGCCATCATGCTGACGCTGTTCGGCTTCAATATGTTCGGCGACGGCCTGCGCGACGCGCTCGACCCGCGTCTGAAACGATAAGGAGGCGCCGCAATGAGTTTGCTTGAGATCAAAGATCTGGTCATCCAATACGTAACGGACGACGGCGTTGTGGAAGCCGTCAACGGCATCGACCTTGCGCTCGAGGAGGGCGACACGCTCGGCCTCGTCGGTGAGACCGGCGCCGGAAAAACCACCACCGCTCTCGGCGTTTTGCGTCTGGTCCCCGATCCGCCCGGAAAGGTAGTCCGCGGCGAGATCCTCTATAAGGGCGAGGATATCATGAAAAAATCCGAGTCGCAGATGCGCCGCATCCGCGGCGGCGAGATCAGCATGATCTTCCAGGACCCCATGACCGCGCTCAACCCCGTGCTTCGCGTCGGCGACCAGATCGCCGAGGTCATCCATCTGCACGGAAACTGCTCGCGCACCGAGGCCATGGGCCGCGCGCTGGATATGCTCGAGACCGTCGGCATCCCCCGCGAAAGAGCCAGCGACTATCCCCACCAGTTCTCCGGCGGCATGAAGCAGCGCGTGGTCATCGCCATCGCGCTGGCGTGCAACCCCAAGCTTCTGCTGGCCGACGAGCCCACCACCGCGCTCGATGTTACCATTCAGGCGCAGGTGCTTGAGATGATGAACGAGCTGAAGGTCAAATTCGGCACCTCCATGATCCTCATCACCCACGACCTGGGCGTTGTGGCCGAAACCTGCGACAAGGTCGCCATCATGTATGCCGGCGAGATCGTGGAATACGGCACGCTGCAGCACATCTTCAACGAGGTCGCCCACCCCTACACCAAAGGTCTGTTCGGCTCGCTTCCGAGTCTGGACAAGGACGTTCACCGTCTCAGCCCCATCGAGGGCCTCATGCCCGATCCGGCGGCGCTGCCGGCGGGCTGCAAGTTCCACCCCCGCTGCCCCATGGCCACCGAGGCGTGCACGCAGCGCTGCCCGACCATGACAGAGATCGCCCCCGGCCACCTCGTCCGCTGTCTCGAGTTCGAGAAGGGAGGTTCGGACCATGTCTGACCAGCTTCTGCAAATTTCCCATCTGAAAAAATACTTCAAAACCCCCGCCGGTATGCTTCATGCCGTGGATGACGTCTCCTTCACGCTCGAGCGCGGCAAAACGCTCGGCGTGGTGGGCGAATCCGGCTGCGGCAAATCCACGCTCGGCCGCACCATCCTCGGCCTTACCGAGGCCACCGGCGGCCAGATCCTCTTTGAGGGCGAGGACATCACCGCCGCCAAGGGCGCGCAGCGCAAGGCTCTGCGCAAGGATATGCAGATCATCTTCCAGGATCCGTTTTCCTCGCTCAACCCCCGTCTGTGCGTGTCGGAGCTGATCGCCGAGCCCATGAAGATCTACCGCGCCTACTCGTCCAAGGAGGAGATCAAAAAGCGCGTGTTTGAGCTGATGGACACCGTGGGTCTGGCCCGTCGTCTGGCCTTTTCCTACCCCCACGAGCTCGACGGCGGCCGCCGGCAGCGCATCGGCGTGGCCCGCGCGCTGGCCCTGGAGCCGAAGTTCATCGTGTGCGACGAGCCCGTTTCCGCACTGGACGTTTCCATCCAGGCCCAGATCCTCAACCTCCTTCAGGATCTGCAGGAGGAAAAGCAGCTCACCTACATCTTCATCACGCACGACCTGTCCGTCGTCAAGCACATCTCCGACGACATCATGGTCATGTATGTCGGCAGCATGGTGGAAAAATGCGCCTCCAAGGAGCTGTTCGTCCACCAGCTTCACCCCTACACCAAGGGTCTTCTGTCCGCCATTCCCATCCCCAGCATCAACATTGAGAAAAAGCGCGTGATCATGAAAGGCGAGCTGACCAGCCCCGTCAACCCCAAGCCCGGCTGCCGCTTTGCCAATCGCTGCCCCTACGCCACGGAAAAATGCTCGCAGGCGCAGCCGGAGCTGGAGGAGGTCCTGCCCCAGCACTTCGTCGCCTGCCACCACGTCCGCGAGATCAACGGACTTTAACAACTACAAAACAAGGAGATACGACCATGCCCGAAGAAAAAGTCAAAGCCCCCAAGGAAACCGTCAAGCCCGAAGAGGCCAAAAAGCCCGAAGAAGAAAAGGAAGAAGAAAAGTTCGAGCCGTGCATGACCTACTCCGTGCGCATGGCGTATGAGGCGGGCTACGATCTGCTCAAGCCGTGGCCCTGCGAGGGCAAAACCGTCCACGCCGGCATCGGCTGGTTCCATCCCTTCGGCAAAAGCGAATACTACGCCATCATAGGCGATTGCCCGGAGAAGAAGGATTATCCCATCGAAAAATACTTCACCGACGACTGGATGGACGTGTACGACACCGCCCTGTTTTGCATCTACCGTCTCAAGGACGGCGACATCTACGCCTATGACGGCATCTTCTGCCAGCGCGGCGTGGGCGACGAGGGCGTTCCCGACCGCACGCTGCAGCTGCGCCGCGACATCCTCACCAACGTCATCGTTGGCGGCACGGGCCGCTATGCCGGCGCCCGCGGTCTGATGATGGGCACGGCGGAGGGCTCCGGCGAAAGCCGCGTGGTCGACACCGAAAGCGGCCAGACGCTTCCCCAGGCCCTTCTGAAATGCCTCGAAGGCTACATCAAGATCCCTACCGACTGATTCTGCACACAGCAAAAGGCAGCCCGCCAAAAACGGGCTGCCTTCTTTTTTGTTGGATCCGGATTGGATCAGGCGATAAAGCCGCGCGCTCGCGCGCCCTTCTCCACGCGTTCAAGCGCCTGGGTCAGCGTTCTGCGCGGACAGGCCAGATTCATCCGCACAAAGCCCGCGCTGGCCTTTCCGAACATCGCGCCGTCGTTCATATAAACGCCGCAGTCCTTTTCCAAAAACGCCATCAGCTCCTTTGGCTCCAGACCGTAAGCACGCAGATCGATCCACGCCAGATACGTTCCCTCCGCCGGATAAACCGAGCCGCCAAGCCGCTCGCGCACAAACGCATCCACCGCGCGGAAGTTGCCGTCGATGTATTCGTTCACCTCATCCACCCACTGCGCGCACTTGGAGTAGGCCGCCGTGGTGGCCGTGATGCCGAACAGGCCCTGGAAATGCCGCCCGTCGCGGTCAAGCTGCGCCTTGAAGCGCTCGCGCAGCGCCTCGTTTGCGATCACGATGGAGCTCGTGGCCAGACCGGGGATGGAGAAGGTCTTGCTGGCCGCCGTGCAGATCACGGCGTTTTGCGCATAGCGCTCGCCCAGCGTGCCGTAGGCCGTGTGATGGAAGCCGGGACGCACAAAATCGTGGTGGATCTCGTCGATGATCACGGTCACATCGTTTTCGCAGCAGATATCGCCCATGCGCCGCAGCTCCTCTTCCGTCCACACGCGGCCGACCGGGTTGTGCGGCGAGCAGACAATGATGGCCTTCGCCGCCTTGGCCTTTGCCGCCAGATCGTCAAAATCCATCTCATAGCGGCCGTCCACCAGCTTCAGCGGACTTTCCACCAGCTTGCGGCCCGTCTTCTCCACCGCCGCGTAAAACGGGAAATACACCGGCGTCTGGATGATGACCTCGTCGCCCGGCTCCGTCAGCGCCTTCACAGCCTCGTAAAGTCCGCCCACAACGCCGTCCACCGGCACGATCCACTCGCGCTGCACGGTCCAGTTGTGCCGCGTCTGCATCCAGCCGGTGACCGCCGCATAAAAATCGTCGCCCGGGTAAGTATAGCCATACATACCAAACTGCGCGCGCTCCACCACGGCGTCCACGATCTCCGGCGGCGTGACAAACTCCATGTCCGCCACGGAATAGGGGATATAGTCCGTGGCCGCAAAGGGCCCGTTTTCCAGTGCGGCCCATTTGCCCGAGCAGGTACCCTTTCGGCTTTTCAGCGTTTCAAAATCGTATTTCATCCGTTGCCCCTCCTGTCGTATCTTTCTCCTGTCGTATCTTTCTCCCATCGTATCATGCGCCGTGACCCATGACAAGGACAAAAAGCCATGATTTTCAGCATTTTTGTAAAATTGCCCCTTTATCTTTCGCAATGTATGTGTTATTTTATATGAACCGGCTGCGGCGCAGGGCCGCACCCGGAATAATAACACGTTGCATTCGCCATTGCGGGCGAAGCGGCAGTGGAGGTAATCTTAATATGAATCGTTCGATCCGTACCATCGTGGGCGGCGGTCTGTTCGCCGCCATCGTTGTTGTGCTGCAGCTTGTCGGCGGGATGATCCATTTCGGGCCTTTTTCCATCTCGCTGGTGCTGCTTCCCATCGTCGTCGGAGCGGCAGTATACGGCCGGCAGATCGGCTGCTGGCTGGGCTTTGTGTTTGGCCTGACCGTACTGCTGACCGGCGACGCCGGCGTTTTTCTGGCTGTTAATGCCGTCGGCGCGATCGTGACCGTGTTCGCAAAGGGCATCGGCGCAGGTCTGGCCGCCGGGCTTTGCTATAAAGCGCTGGCAAAGTTCAAGCCCATCGTGGGCATCGTGACCGCCGCCATCGCGGCCCCCATCGCCAACACCGGCATTTTCCTGTTCGGCTGCCGTCTGTTCTTCTGGGACACCATCTGCGGCTGGGCCGAAGCCGCTGGCTTTGCCAGCGCGGGCGCCTATGCCATCATGGGTCTTGCCGGCGTGAACTTCCTGCTGGAGCTGGCTGTCAATCTGGTGCTCGCGCCGGCGGCGGAGCGTCTGATCCGCCACTTCCAGAAAAACTTCAAGAAGGCATAAGGAGGCGTTTGCCATGCTTCTCGCTGTGGACATCGGCAACACCGATGTGGTCATTGCCGCGCTGGAAAACGGCCGTCCGGTCGGCGCCGTCCGGCGCACGCCCTCCTCTTGCGGGCGTCCGGTCTCCGCCTTCGCGGCGGAGCTTGCCGACTTTCTCGCGTGCGCCAAGCTGTCCCGCTGCGCCTTCGACCGCGCCGTGATCTGCTCGGTCGTCCCGCCGCTCACGCACACGCTGCGCGATGCGATCCGGGACACGCTGGGTCTGGACGCGCTCATCGTCAGCGCCGCACTGGATTCCGGGCTGGATCTCGCCATCGAGCAGCCGGATTCCCTCGGCGCGGACATTCTGGCCGCCGATGCCGCCGCCGCGGAGCATTATCCGCTTCCCGTCATCGTTTTTGACTACGGCAGCGCCACCACCGTCACCGTTGTGGACACCGAACGCCGCTATCGCGGCGGCGTGATCCTCGCGGGCGTGAAGCTGGGTCTCAGCGCCCTCGCCAGCGGCACGGCCCTTTTGCCGGATGTACACCTCACAGCGCCGGAGCGCGTGCTTGCCACGGAAACTGCCGACGCGCTCGTGGGCGGCGCGATCTACGGCGCCGCCGCCATGACGGATGGCCTGATCGACCGCATCGAAGCGGAGCTGGGCCGCCCCTGCACCGCCGTGGCCACCGGAGGCCTGGCCACCGTTATCACACCAAACTGCCGCCGCGATGTAAAGCTCGACGAGCATCTCATCTTCCGCGGCATGGAGCTTCTGGCCGAGCGGAATTAAAGCATAATATCAAAGGGTGTGCCGAATTGGGCACACCCTCTTTTTGTATATGATTCTTATTCCACTTCGATGCTGCCGCCATCGGCCAGGGTTCGCTCGTCGAGCAAAATGAGCTTTTCCGCCAAAAGCCGCGCAAAGCCGCTGATCACCGCCGCCGTGCAGATGAGCTCCTCCGTGCTTTCGACCGTCAGCTCCGTTTCCTCCTCGTGGTCCAGAATGCGGGCGCTGGCCAGCTTCACCTGCTCCACGAAATAGCGCGAGGCGAGATTGTGCCGCGCGGCATAGGACTCATACGCCTCGCGCACCTCGGTCTCGTCCTCGCCGTCGGGCAGCAGCGCCTGGATCATGGACATACTCAGGCTCTGCTTGAGCGTGCATATCATGATGAGATAGGCCAGATGCACGCGCCAGTAGCGCTTGCGGCGCGGCCCCGGCAGGAGCTTGCGGCGCACATAGTTGTTGATGGCCGCGCTCGTCACGGGCTGCTCCTCGTCCTTCAGCTCCGGCGGCATATAGTCCAGATACCCGCGCAAAAGCTCCACCACCTGCTCCATATAAAGCCCGATATCGGGAATATCCTCCCACGCCGGCAGCCGGAACCGCAGCAAATACCGCTCCCAGCGCCGCAGCTTTCCGGCGATCAATTCCTTATTATATGCCATGATCCTCATCTCCTCTTTCCGTCATAATATCACAACAGCGATCCGCTTGTAAAGAATAATTCGTTCCCAAAAACAGTTGACATCGATATATTGACGTGTTAATCTTGTCATGCAGATTAGATAAGGAGCTCTGTATGACTATGTTTGAGATCATTACCGATACATCCGCCAATCTCGATTCCGCTCTGCTGAAAAAGCGCGGCATCGAGCTG
>CAYROZ010000002.1:0-43097 GCA_964426125.1 uncultured Oscillospiraceae bacterium | reverse complement strand
TGGTGCTGATCTTCGTGTTCTGCGTGGGACTGCGGTGGTTCCCCACCGGCGGCATCACTACGGCCGGAACGAACTATACCGGCTGGCGCCATGTGCAGGATTATGTGCAGCACATGATGCTGCCGATGCTGTGCATGGGCGTTTTGATGATCGGCAGCTACTCCATCACCATGCGCAGCACCATGATCGACGTGCTCACGGAGGACTACATCACCACAGCCCGCGCCAAGGGCTTTTCCACGCGCTATATCCTCTTTAAGCACGCCATGCCCAACGCCATGCTGCCCATGATCACGATCATTGCGATGAATCTTTCCATGGTGCTCGGCGGTGCGGTGCAGCTGGAAACGCTGTTTTCGTGGCAGGGGCTCGGCAAGCTGATGTATGAGGCGCTCATGCGGCGCGATTATCCGCTGCTGCAGGGCTGCTTTGTCATATCCACCGTGGCGGTCATTCTGGCCAATTTCATCACGGACATCCTCTACGCGCTGATCGATCCGCGCGTGAAGAATTGACGGGGGAGGGCGTTTTTATGGAAAAGCTATCGCGGCAAAGCCGCGCGCTCCGGCGCTCGCTCAACCGTCGGCGCAGACGGGAATTTTTCATCCAGTCCTACGGCAATCTCATGGCGCGCATCGGGATGTTTATCATTTTGTTCTTCATTCTGATGGCCATTTTTGGGCCGATGATCCTGCCGTTTAAAACCACGGACATTGCCTCGAGCCGCGCGGAGGTTTTCAATCCGCCGTCCGCCGCCCACTGGCTGGGCACGGACAATCAGGGGCGCGATGTGCTGGCGTATCTGATGAGCGGGGCGCGCACGTCGCTGTTCGTGGGCGTGATGGCCACGGTGATCTCCATGGTGCTTGGCACGCTCATCGGCATTGTGTCCGGCTATGTCGGCGGCTGGCTCGATACGCTGCTGATGCGCGTGACGGATTTCTTCCTTGTTTTGCCGTGGCTGCCGTTCTGCATGGTGCTGGCCGCCATTTTGGGCAACAGTATGTGGAACATCATTCTGGTCATCGGTCTGACCGGCTGGGCCGGCACGGCACGCGTGATCCGCGCGCAGACGCTGTCCGTCAAGGAGCGGCAGTATGTGGAGCGCACGGTGTCTCTCGGGGCCGGAAAGTGGCACATCATGCTGCGGCACGTTTTGCCGAATGTGTTCCCGCTGGTGTTTTCCGAGAGCATTCTCATCGTTTCCAGCTCCATCTTAACGGAAACCTCGCTGGCGTTTCTGGGCCTTGGCGACCCCACACGCCCAAGCTGGGGCGCGATGCTGAACGATGCGTATTCCACCGGCGCGATGACGAACGGCGCCTGGTGGTATTTCATCACGCCGGGCGTGTGCGTGATTTTGGTGGCGCTGGGCTTTACGCTCATGGGCTACGCCTTTGACGAGATTCTGAATCCCAAGCTGAAGGAGAGGTGAGCGCGGTGAAGCTGCTTGAAGTGAACAATCTGCAAACCAGCTTCCACACCGCCAAGGGCGAGCTGCACGCGGTGGACGGCGTGAGCTTTGATCTCGAGGCCGGGGAATGCCTGGGTCTTGTGGGCGAGTCCGGCTGCGGCAAGAGCACCTGCGCGCTTTCGATATGCAACCTTCTGCCCAAGGAGGGCTATGTGCGCGGCGGCGAGATACTGGTAAACGGTGTGGATTACCGCAAGCTGACCGATAAGCAGATGCGCGAGCACCGCTGGAAGGACGTTTCCATCATCTTTCAGGGGGCCATGAATGCGTTCAATCCGGTCCGGCGCGTCGGTTGGCAGCTGGCCGAGGCCATGATGCTGCACGATGGGCTGAGCAAAAAGCAGGCCATGGAGCGCGCGGGCGATCTGTTTGAGCTGGTGGGCATTGCCCGCGAGCGCGTGAAGCAATATCCGCACGAATTTTCCGGCGGCATGAAGCAGCGGGCCATGATCGCCATGGCGCTGGCCTGCGGGGCCAGGCTTATCATTGGCGACGAGCCCACCACGGCGCTGGATGTGACGATACAGGCGCAGATATTGGAGCTGCTTGAAAAGCTGCGCCGCGAGATGAACATGGGCATGATCCTCATCACGCACGATCTGTCCATTCTGGGCGAGACCTGCGACCGCATCGCCGTGATGTATGCCGGCAAGATCGTGGAGATCGGCACGGTGGAAGATATTTTTGACCATCCGGCCCATCCGTACACGCGGCGGCTGATCGAGTGCTTCCCGAATGTGGGCGCCGGGCGCGTGATGCCGGACGGCATTGCGGGCTATCCGCCGAATCTGATCGACCCGCCCACTGGCTGCCGCTTCCATCCGCGCTGCACGTGCCGCTGCGGCGAGTGCGACCAGGTCGAGCCCGCGATGCGGCAGCTCGGCGAGAAGCATTTTGTGGCCTGCCACAGCAAGGAGGCGGAAGCATGAGCGAGAGAACACCGCTGATCGAAGTGGAGGACCTGAAGGTCCATTTTCCCGTACGGGATTCCGCTGCGCAAACGCTGTTCGGCAGCAAGCGGGTGCTCAAGGCGGTCGATGGCGTCAGCTTTTCCATGGACCGGGGCGAGATATTGTCGCTTGTGGGCGAGTCCGGCTCCGGCAAAACCACCACCGGCAAAGCCATTTTGCAGCTTGTGAGCGCCACGGGCGGCACCGTGCGCTACGACGGCGAGCCGGTGGGAACGGGCATGCGCGAGCTTCGCGCTTTCCGCCGCAAGGCACAGATGATCTATCAGGACCCCTATCAGGCGCTCAACCCGCGGATGTATATCTCCGACCTTGTGGGCGAGGCGCTGGATGTGAACGGTCTGGCCGCAAGTGCGGACGACCGCGCCGAGCGCATTGAGCGCGCGCTGATCGCCGCGGGGCTTACACCGCCGGAAGAGTATCTTTACCGCTACCCCTACGCCCTGTCCGGCGGACAGCGGCAGCGCGTGGCCATCGCCGGTGCACTGGTGATGGAGCCGGAATTCATCGTGGCGGACGAGCCGGTATCCATGCTCGATGCGAGCATACGCACCGGCATTGTGAAGATGATGATGCAGCAGCGCGAGAAGCTGGGGCTGACCTATCTGTTCATCACGCACGATCTTTCGCTGGCGTGGCTGATATCCGACCGCATCGCCATTATGTATCTGGGCAAGATCATGGAGATCGCTTCGGCGGACGAGATACTGCACCACGCGGCCCATCCGTACACGCAGGCGCTTTTGAACATCATGCCGGTGCCCGGACGTATACGCCAGGGCCGCCGCGAGCTGCTGGAGGGCGAAACGCCCAATGCCGCCGACGTGGTGCAGGGGTGCAAGTTTGCCTCCCGCTGCAAGCACTGCACGGAGCGCTGCCGCGCCGAGGAGCCCGCGCTGCGCGAGATCGCGCCGGGCCATCGGGCCGCGTGCCATTTAACGGAGGGCGCAGGATGAACGAAAAGCATATGTGGAACGATCTGGCGGCCCTGATCGCCATCGCGTCCGTTTCCACGGACACCGCCGCCTGCCGCGCGGCGCTGGAGCTTGTGCTGGCCCGGGCGCGTGAAATGGGAATGCGCACCGGCATCACCGAGCAGGGCGACGCGGGCTGGGCCGAGATCGGCGAGGGGGACGTGACGCTGGGCATTCTGGCCCATGTGGACGTGGTGGACATCGGCGACCGCGCCAAGTGGAACAGCGACCCGTTTTGTCTCACCGAGCGGGACGGCTGTCTTTTCGGGCGCGGCGTGGAGGACGATAAGGGCCCTGTGATCCAGTGCCTTTACGCCATGGCGGCGCTGCTGGAGGAAAACATCCCGCTGCGCAAGAAAATTCGTCTGATCGTCGGCACCTCCGAGGAGACAGTGTGGACGGATATGGAGCATTACAAGGCCCAGTTTGGCGTGCCGGATTACGGCTTTTCGCCGGATGCGGCGTTTCCGATCTACAACGCGGAAAAGGGCTGCGCGGATGTGCGGCTGTATTTTCCTGCGGACGGCTATGAGCAGCTGTTTGCCGGCGAGGCGACCAACACGGTGCCCTCGTTTGCAAAGGCGCGCCGGACGGACAAAACGGAGCTGACGGCGGAGGGCGTGTCCGTCCATTCCTCCGCGCCCGAAAAGGGCGACAACGCCATCGTGCGTCTGGCGGAAAAGGCGGGGGACGGGGCGCTGTGGCGCTTTTTGACGGAGGTTTTCCGTGCGGAAGATCCCGCAGTGAAGCTGGGACTGGACGACGGCGGCGACCGCTGTCAGGGCGTTTATGTCGGCAAGACCGTCTGCGCGCCCACGGTGCTTCGGCTTGAAAACGGCGAGGCCGTTTTGACGATCAACATCCGCTACCGGCCCGGTGTGACGCGCGCGGCGCTCGAGGCGGCGTTTGAAAGGGCGGGCGCGGCGTATGGCTTCCGCTTTGAAATGGGCGATGTGACCACGCCGATGATGGTAGACCCCGAGCAGCCGTTCATCCGGCTGATGCAAAAGGTCAACCAAAGCCACGGCCTTGAAAGCGAGTGCCTGCCGGCTTCGGGCGCGACCTATTGCAGCACCATACCCAATCATGTGGGCTGGGGCCCGGTGATCCCGCCGGACGAGGGCAGCGCCCACGAGGAAAACGAAAATGTCCGCCGCGCGGACTTTTTGAAAGCGCTGGCGGTATACACCGACTACCTTCGCCGCAGCGCGCAGGAGGAGACGTGACATGAGCGTATTTCCGGTTTCCCGGCAGGAGATCACGAAGTGGACGATGGACATGGTGGCCATCCCGTCCTATCCCGGTATCGCGCGGCAGGAGCACGCCGTGGCGGAGTATATCCAGCGCGTGTTTGCCGCCGAGGGCATCGACTGCCGCATCGACGAGCTGGCCGAGGGCCGCGCCAACGCGGTGGCCGTGGTGAAGGGCAGCGGCGGCGGACGCAGCCTGCTGTTCAACGGCCACATGGACACCGTGCCTCCGTATGATATGCCGGACGCCTGCGCGCCGCGTTTGGTGGACGGACGGCTGTATGGCCGGGGCACGGCGGACATGAAAGGGCCGCTGGCCACCATGATGGCGGCGGTCATCGCTGTGAAGCGGCTGGGACTGCGGCTGCGCGGCGATGTGATCTTTGCCGCTGTGGCCGATGAGGAGCAGGGCAGTCTCGGCACGATCGGTCTGCTGGAAAGCGGCGTGCGGGCCGATGGGGCCATTGTGGGCGAACCGCTTTCCACGCCCTGTCTCGGCATTGCACAGCGGGGGCTTGAGTGGTATCAGGTGGATTTTGAGGGCCGCACTGTGCACGGCGGCAGCCAGAGCACCGGCATCAATGCCATTGAAAAGGCGGCGCAATTCCTGCGCGCTGTGGAGGAAAAGCTAAAGCCCGCGCTGGCCGCGGCGGCGCATCCCGTTTTGGGAACGAGCAGCGTGAACATCGCCGTGATCCGCGGCGGCACGCAGCCGTCCACCGTGGCGGGGCAGTGCATGGTGCAGCTGGATCGGCGGTTTTTGCCGTCGGAGCCGTACGAGCAGGTGACGGCGCAGCTTCAGGCGCTGCTCGATGAGCTTGCGGCGGGCGACCCCGATTTTCACGCAAAGCTGTCCGTTATGGCGGAGAGCGTGATGGCGTCCGGCTATGTCCACACGGGCTTTGAAACGGCGCTGGACGATCCGCTGGTGCGCTGCTGCCGCGCGGCGGGCGAGACGGTTTTGGGCCGGGCGCTTGAGTGCGTGCCGGTGACGTGCTGGACGGATGCGGGGCTGCTGTCCCATTACGGCCATATCCCCACGGTGGTGTGGGGCCCCGGCGGCATGGAGCTGTGCCACAGCCGGGAGGAATTCATCGAGCCGGCGGATATGCACCGCTGTGCGCAGGGGTATCTTGCCGCCATCCGCGGATTCTGCGGCGAAGGGTAAAAAATCAAAAAGAGAAGCCGGATAAAGGCGCGGGCGATTAGACCCTGTGCTCTATCCGGCTTTTTGCGGCCCGCAGAGGTTTGTTCCCCTGCGGGCTTTGTGTGGTTTTAGGAGGTCAGTCGTCCCGGTCGGCAAGGTCGAAAATGGCGATGCCGCCAGCGTCGGAGACGGCGGCGATGAATTTTGCGGCCGCCGTATCGTCCGGGAAGGAAAAACGGTGTGGGAGCGCGCGGAGGAGGCTGCTTGCCTCCTGGAAGCTCAGCTGCGTGTGCTCGCGGATCGCGGACAGGAGCGGAAGCTTCGGCGAGCCCGCGGCAAGCAGAAGAACGCCGTGCGTGTCCGCGCTTTTGTCCGGTGCGGCGTCGCTGTCCGCGGTGGTTTGCTCTGTTTCGTGCAGCAGGGGGCCGGGCCAGAAGGGAAGCTCATCCGCGTCGTCGGGCGCGAAAAAGGGATCCGGGTCATACAGGGGGACGGTGGGATAGCTGAGCTGGTCGACCAGACCGTATTCCTTGGCGCATCCGGCGCTCAGCCGCGTGCCGCGGCCCATGTCCAGGACGACCTCTTCGGTCTGCCTGCCGCAGGCGGCGGCCAGCAGCGACGCCAGGCGGAACTGCTCCGAGTGGGGACGGGGGCTGTCGCCCTGTGCCGCGTCGGCATCGTTTTGGCTGGGCAGACGCAGCATGATCTCCGCGTTCGGCGCGGCGAAGCGCGAGCCCTTGGCCCCGGCGGCCAGCAGCAGCACGGCGGTGGAGGCGACCCGGCCAATGGCCACGGTGGAAATGTCGCTGCGGATGCCGTGGGTCATGCAGTCGTAAAGGGCGAGCATAGACGGCGCAAAGCCGCCGGGGCTGTTGATGAACATCGTGATGGGCGCATCGGACTTTGCGTCGAGATAGCGCAGCTGCGCCGCGGCGGACTGGGCCGCGCGGTCATCGATCTCGCCGCAGAGATAGATGCTGCGATGGACCTCAAGATCGTACTCGACAACGGTGACGCTCTGGCCGTAGCCGCAGCGGTCGGACACGACGCGGGGGAAAAGGAAATCGGACATTTTGTGTAACCTCCATACATTTTGTTTTCACGCGGGGCGAAGGATGGCTGCCGAACGGCGCTCTGTTTTTTTCTACGGCGCCGCGGCGGTTTTCTCCGCTGCGGGGCGCTGTTTTTTTTACCGCAGGGTGCCGCGGCTGAGCGAAAAGGCGGCGTTGTCGAGCAGGATGAAGCCGTTTGGGCCGAGCCGCACCAGCTCCTCCGGGGCGACCACGCGCTCGCGCCGGGCCACGGTGGTGATGGCGCTTTGGCGGCCAAAGTTGTATCCGAGACGGCCGAGCACGTTGTTTCCGGCCTTGGTGTGAACGGCCTCCAGCTGGTCGCACAGGCCCAGGTTATCGCTCAGCAGCTCGCTTGTTCGAAGGCCGTGGGCAAACAAAACGGCGCGCTGGGACCGGGCCAGCCAATCGGAAAGCGCGGCCGGATCGCCGCCCGTCATTTGGCCAAGGTCCGGCGTGGACAGTGTCCACACAAGGCAGGGCGAGTTTTTGAGCGTGTCTGCCAGCGGTTCGCAGCCGGTGAGACAGCTCGTGTCCACGACGACACGCAGGGGTGTGGTGTCCTGCGCGCAGTGTGCGATCTCCGCGCCGATCAGGGACAGCTGCGCCCGCTTGGAAAACGACGAGGCGTCCAGCGACAAAATGCCGCCGCGGGCCACACATTCCGCCGCGCTGGTGCAGCGGGACAGATGGCGCTTCCAGGCCAGAATGGGAGATTCAAGCTCCAGCTGCTGCAGGAAATATTCAATGTCGGCGCGCTCGGCGCTGCCGGTCCGCAGGTCGCTTCGGCAGGCGTTCGCCTCGGCTGCGCTGAGCGTTCCGTCCCGTTCCATGGCGCCGATGAGCTCGTCGAGCCGGTCGTGCGGGCAGTTGGCGAGCATACGAACATAGGGGGCAACGCCCTTTTTGCGCAGAAGGGAGGCGAGCGCGCGGAGATACAGCGCACCGGCGGAGCCGATCGGATGGTCCGGCGGCGCTGCGTCAGACAGCAGATGGCACAGCTCGGTGTCGCCCAGGCGGAAAATGGGGTCGTAGTAAGGGTTGGAGGCGTTGATGATGCGGAAATAGCGCCGGCCGGCGAAGCGGCTTTGCAGCATTTGCTCCAGCGGGCGGTTCCCCTCGTGCACGATCAGTGTCGGCAGACCGACGGATGCGTCCTGCAGGCAGCTTTGAACGATCAGGCGGTTTCGCGTGTCCTGCCCGCCGCCGGACAGGAGCAGATTTCCGGAGCGGTGGTTGAGCGGGATCAGCCGGTCGATGCCGGTGCGCCCGAGGGTTCGGACGCCGCGCTGCGCCTTGTTTTTCCGGCGGATCCGGTGGAGGACCGCCTGGCGATCGAGGTGGTCAGCGGCGGAGGCAAGCAGGGAAAACGTGGTGTTCAGAGAGCTTTTCATGTTTATCCTTTCAAAAGTGCGGCCTTAAAGCGAAAAAATACTGAGAATACCGGCGATGATCATCAGGACCAAAAAGAAATAGAGAACGCCCTTCAGTGCCAGCGCGCCCAGCGCCACGACGGCGATGACCCCGGCGGAAAATGCCAGCGACACGAGCACGGACAGTATGTATTCCCACCAGCGGTAGCGGCCGGTATAGCGGCTGTGGGCCCATTCCATGTTGTATATGCCGCAGCCCCAAAGAGCGGCCGCCACGCTGCAGCCAACGCCGAAACGCCGGAGAAGATCGCCTTCAAACAGGGCCTCATAGGCCGCCGGGAGAAGGTTTTGGGTCAGCAGGATCTGAATCGAGAGACTCACGAGCAGCGTGACGATCCAGAAGCAGAGCCTGCGTGCGGTGTTGGGGGGCGCTGCGGTTTGCGTGGGGGGCGAGGCGGCCGGGGCGTGGGAGGGCGAGGGCGCGGCCGGCTGCGCGGTGGGCGGCGGGGTGAAAACGGGCCGGAGGGAAGTGGCCGGCATGAGCTGGGCCATTTTGCTTGCGTGGCGCGCATCCGCCTCGCAGTAGGGGCACGAGCGGGCACCGCGCCAGTGGTAATGGCTGGGGTCGTGGGGACAGGGGGTCAGCTCGCCGCTAAAGCGCAGCAGTGCTTGCTTCCACTCCGCCGCGCGGGGACGGCTGTCGGGGTTTGTGTGGCCGGCCACAAAGGCGCGGCGGAACAGCTCACGCAGATAGGGCGGAAAGGCGGCCAGATCGGGCGCATAGTGCGGAGTGGTGTAGTTGGGGATGGTTTTGAAAAAAGGCGTTTCGCCGGCCTCCACGCGCTTGTCCGCAGATTTTGCGGCGGGGGCGGAGCCCACGCGGGGGAGATGGCGCTCGCAGATGAAGGGGTGGCAGCCGTTCATCAGCATACGGAACACATGGATGGCAAGAGCGAAGTGGTCGGTGTTTTCCGTAAAGGTGGTGCCGGGGCAGTCGGCGTAGGTGGTGCCCTTGCACGCGCGCAGTACCTCCGGCGCCACATAGCCCGGCGCGCAGACAACGCAGCGGTATTGCCGGCCGCCGCAGTGGATGTGGTAGGAATCGGCATCGACAAAGTTCACGGTCCCGTCGGAGCGGACCTTGATGTTGTTGGGGTTGAAGTCGCCGAACACCTGCCCGGTGGTGTGCAGACGGTCGATCACGTCGCACAGATTGATGAGGATGTTCACGCGGTCCTTGATGCTGATCGGACGGCCCTCGGCGGGATAGGCGTAGAGATCGTCCAGCTCCGTGTCGGCGGCGATGCGGGGCATTCCAAAGCCGATGAAGCGGCGCTGGCTGTCATACAGCGGGGCCAGCGGCCAGGCGATGTCCCGCCCCAGACCCGAGCGGCGGAAGCCGTCGCCCTGGCGAATGCTGACCATGGCGGCGATCTTGTCCTCGCGCGCGAGCGCGTCCGCCGGGTCGTGGTAGATCTTTGCAACGCGATCCGGGTAGTCCCGGAGCTCGTAAACCGCGCCCTCGCCGCCGGAGCTCAAAGGCGGCTCCGTGAGCACGAGGCGGTTGTTTGACAGGGTGTATACGTCCATAGCTCCTCCTTCTGCGGTATCCACTGCGGATGATCGGGCCCATGCGGGCGCTTTGTCAGCCGGCCGGTGCGGCCGTTTTGTCCTCCGGATCGCCCTCCGGCTCCGACGGGGCGGCGTCGGCGGACTTGACGGGAATATCGCATTCGACGGCCTCGTCGGCATCGGCGGGGTCGATGGTCCGATCGGGCCACAGAGCCCGCTCCGCCTCTGCGCGCAGGGCGGCCCAATCCGGTGCGGCGTAATAGTCCTCGACCAAAACAGCGGCGGGGCGGTCGGTGTTGATGAGCACAACGATGGTCTTGTCGTCGTCCAGATAGTCGCGGGGATAGTTTTCAAGATACGCGCAGGCCGCGCCCTCCAGCTCCGGCAGCGCGTCGGGATCGCAGTCGAAGCGGTCGAGAAATTTGCGGGCCAGCGGGATGTTGATGTCGGGCTCCTTTTTGCGCATGATCGGCGGGCACAGCTGCTCAAACACGCCGTCGGTCATGAGCATCACAGCGGAAACGGGCGCTTCCACGAGGCCGAATTCCCACTTTTCCGGCCCCCAGCACAAGGGGAAAACACAGCCGTCCGCGTCGCGCTGCTGTGTGGTCACGCGGCGGTAGTGCCCGTCCTGCTGCAAAACGACCAGACCGCTGTCGCCGGACTGGGCGTAGTAAAGGCTCTGCCCGTCGTAGGCGCACATGCACAGCGTTGTGTCGTACTGGTCCGGGTCGTGGCCGTCCTGCTCGGCACGGGCAAAGACGGCCTTGCAGGCCTGGACCATGGCGCGCTTCATGATCTGCCGGATCTCCTCGAAGGGCATGCCTTCTTCGATGTGCTGCGCGCAGTAGTGCACGGCAGTCTCGGCGGCCACGGCAGAGCCGATGTCGGAATACAGCTCGCTGCCGAGCCCGTCGGCCACGGCGGCGTGGACAAAGCGGCCGCTGCCGTGCTCGATGGCAAAGGCGTCCTGGCAGCACAGGCCTTCGTCGATGTGGTACGGGCCGGCCATGCTGGCCTTGTAGGAAAGGATCATTCTGCTCTCCTCCTTTTGAAAAGTGCCGGGATGAATGGCGGTGCAGCGGGCTTATTCGTTGAGCCAGGCGTCCAAATCGGGAACGCGGCAGGTGGAGCCTTCGCGGCCGATGGAGTGCTTGACGGAAACGTTGTCCTGGCCGGGGGCGCTGGTGGAAACGGCCTTGATGCTGACGGTCATGAAGTCGAAAAACTCCGAGAAGTCGAAGCCGGCCTCGTCCACGAGCTCAAACACGCGCTTGCCGTCGGTCAGCTTGGCAACGGTCTCCTTGTCGTAGCCGCGAACGGCCAGGACCCAGAGCTTCATCTTGTGCGCGGCGGTGCGCTGGCGGATCTCCTCGGCGATGGCGGAAACGTCGCCGCCGTAGCCGTCGGTGAGGAGGATGAGATAGGGCATTTTGACCTCGATGCCGGTGTTCTGATAGAGATTGGCTCTCTCGCGCAGCATGTTCACACCGCATTCCAGCGCGGCGGCGAGATTCGTTCCGCCCTTGGCTGTCAGCTCCAAGGGCTCCATCTGGGTGATGGGACGCCAGTTTTGCTCAATGGTGGGCTCGCTGTTGAAGCTGACCACGGCGATGTCGACGGCGGCGGCCGCTTTGGGGTCTTTGCAGATGTCGGAGGCGAAGCGGTTGATGGAGCGGACGATGTTTTCAATGGCCGCGCCGAAGGTGCTGTACGAATTGTCTGCGAGGATCAGAACCGGCATATGGGGCAGGTGGATGCTTTTGGGGGGCAGCTGCTCCTGAGAATCGAATACGTAGTTGTCCATAGTAAATACCTCCAGATCGTTTTTTTGGTGGGGTCAGGAATGCTTTTCCCAGCGGACCAGACGGCCGCTGTCGTCGAAATACAGGTCGAAGCTGATGTGGCCCTTGCGGTTGTCGGCGTCGATGCAGATCTCAATGTAGTCGCCGTGGTCCTTGGTCACGTAGTTGTCGCCAACGTGGATGCCCTCGTAGCGTGCGGCCTCGCGCAGTGCGTTTTCGATGGAGTAGGAAGACGGAGTGAATCGTGCCATGGATGTTACCTCCCGGTTTTGTATTGAAGTTTCCTTCTGCCCTTACCGACGCCGCCCCCGGAAAAATCTCCATCAAAAAAACAGGCCAAAGCTGAAAAGCTTTGGCCTGCTGTGTTTTACCATTGGTTCATTCGCTTGTGTGTTCGGTGATGAAGCGGCGGAGGTGGGAAAGGTCCGATTCGATCTGGTGGGAGAAAAAGCCGGTGTGCTCCGAGTCGATCGCGGCCCAAAGGCGGGCGGCCTCGTCCGTCAGCGCGCACAGCTCCGGAAAGCGCGGGTTTCAATATGAATATTTCACTTTACTTGGGAAGGCGAGACCGTCAAATGCCGCTGGTTGCAAAATCCTGACAAATGTGCTATACTTATACACAACGCTGTCCGTGTTGTGATCGACTTCGGCAGTATAGCGATATAAACCCATGTCCTGCCGAAAGGCAGGGCATTTTTTTGTTTGGGACAGAAGGCATAGATTCTAAGTCTAACGGAGGTTGACTATATGAACGCGCAGGAACGGGAAGTGTTTTGGAATACGCTGTGCTCGCTTCCGGGCGAGGATATAGACCGGGAAGCACAGCAGCTCCAACAAACCATAATATATCCAAAGCAGCTGTGCCGGTATCGATCTGTCAATGACCGCAGCTTGGAATCGCTGCAAATGAACCGGATCCATCTCTCTTCCGCGGATCGTTATGATGACCCCTTCGATACATTTCTGAATATTGATATTAAAGCGATAATACGCGGATTTCTGGACTCCATTTTGTCCGCTGAGCAAACGGAGAAATTGCTTGACAACATTCGGCAGCTTCCCGGCCATCCCTTGCATGCTGTTGTACAAAATGGGATGACGGTGCAGCAATTGCAACAGCTTATTTTTCGGTCGGAGATACCCGAAAGTTTTGCAAGCTGCGCTCTCGAGGCGAGAGAATGGGGGCAGAAAACGAGCTACTCGATCTGCTTTTCCGAAAACCCGCGCAACGAGGCACTTTGGTTAAAATACGCAGATCGTCACAAGGGGTTCGTGCTGGTTTACGAGCCGCCTTTTTGCCCGACACCGGCACCATCGGCTGAAAGCGGTTTTCTTGCTTCTCTCTATCCTATCCATTACACAGACAAAGCCTATGACGCATCGAAGTTTTTGATATACCTTCTGGGCAAGGAGACAGAGCAGTTGCTGGGACAACCCGTTCCGGGCATAGATGAAGTGTTCGGAAACGTGTTTTGGGAATTTGAAAGGGTTTCGCTCATCAAGAAGAAGTGCCACGAGTACGATGAGGAATGGCGGCTTCTCTCCGCCGCTCATTCTGCGCCGGAGGAGCTGACATGGAAACCCAATGCCATTATTCTCGGCTTCCGCATGGAAGTGGAAAAAGCATCGCAAGTGATACAAGCCGCTCAAGCTGCCGGTATCGAACGCATTTACAAGACCTGTATAAATGTGGATAGCGAGCTGGATATGGTACAGCTCTCTTTTATGGGAGATTGACGAGGTGGATGATTCATACGAGGAAAGCGCTGGTTTTTCGAATCTCCATTTTTCATCGAGCTGGTCATTGGTATCATTCTAGGGATCGTTCTAGCGATAACGGTGGGTGACATCGCGAATTTTTTTGGACCGGGTTTTGCTATGTCAGGAATGTGGGAATTTAAGGGAGGCGGTGTTCGCTTGTTCATCGGCCGGCGGGGCGCGCAGATAATCGCGGCGGCCGTATAAAACGTGGCCGATGTAGATGTCGCTGCCATTACGAAAGAAAAAACGGGATATTTGGAGCGGGTCGTTAAAAAATAAGCAAAAGGAATTGTCAAATATATGGAGATGCTGTATAATTTCCATAGAAAGGGAAAAAGACCTCCGAAGAGGTCTTTTCAGCACACACTGTGCAGCCGCGAAAGCGGCGATTTGAGAATTCTTTTATTTGAACTCGTAGTGTAATTGTTGAGGTCAATCAATAACCATAAAATAACACACGGGGCGGAGGTTGTCAATATGGAAAACAGACCATATTATCTGGGGCTGGACATCGGAACGGATTCCGTGGGCTATGCGGCGGCGGACGAGCAGTACAAGCTGCGCAAGTGCAAGGGCGAGCCGGTTTGGGGCGTGACGCTGTTTGATGCGGCCAATCCCGCCGAGGAGCGCCGTGCCATGCGCACGGCCAGACGGCGGCTGGATCGGCGGCAGCAGCGAGCGGCGCTTTTGGAGGAGCTGTTTGTGCCCGAAATTTGTGCCATCGACCCGAACTTCTTCCTGCGGCGGCGGGAAAGCGCGCTGTTTGCCGCGGACACCCATGCCGGTGTGAAGCTGTTTGACGGCGGCGGACTGACGGATGAGCAGTACCACAGAGTTTATCCGACTATCCATCATCTGATCGTCGAGCTGATGGAAAGCAAAGAGCCGCATGATGTGCGCCTGGTGTACATGGCCTGCGCGTGGATCGTGACGCATCGCGGCCATTTTCTGTTCGATGCGGCAGCGGATGCGGTGGACGATTTCGGCGCGGTGTATAACGATCTGCGCGAATATCTGGAAAGCGAGTGCGAATGCGCGATGCCGTGGGACGCGGCGGAGGCGGAGGTGCTGCTTTCGATCCTGACGGCGCAGGCGGGCGTGAAGCGAAAGCAGGCACTGTTTGCCGAGCGTCTGTATGCAGGGAAGAAGCCGCCGAAGCAGCCGGATGAGGCCTTCCCCTACAGCCGCGATGGCATCGTGACGCTGCTTTGCGGCGGAAAGGCGGCGCCGAAGGATGTTTTCGCCAAGGCGGATTACGCCGAGATCGAGTCGGTCAGTCTTGGCATGGACGAGGAAAACTTCGCACGCATCCTGGCGGAGCTTGGCGAGGACGGCGAGCTTTTGCGCGCGCTGCGGAAGGTATACGACTGCGCGCTTTTGACACGCACGCTCGATGGCTGCCGCTATATCTCCGAGGCGAAGGTGCGGGTATATGAGCAGCACAAGCGCGATCTTGCTTATCTGAAGCGCTTTGTGAAAAAATACGCGCCGGACAAATATGCGCTCATTTTCCGCGCCGAGGGCAAGGACAATTATGTGGCCTATTCCGGCAACGCGAAAAGCTGCAGGGAGCCGGAAAAGGCCGGACGGGTGAAGAAGGAAGCGTTCTGCGATTTCCTGCTGAAAAATCTCAAGGACCTGCCGGTGGAGGAGAACGAGCGCGCGGCATATGAGGATATGCTGGAACGGCTGCGGCAGTATACGTTTTTGCCGAAGCAGCGCGATTCGGACAACCGTGTCATCCCGCAGCAGCTTTACTATGCGGAGCTGGACCGGCTGCTGAACACGGCCTCGTCGTATCTGCCCATGCTTGGCCGCTGCGATGAAAATGGGCTTTCCAACGCCGATAAAATTCGCGCGATTTTCCGCTTCCGCGTTCCGTATTACGTGGGGCCGCTCAACCGCGCGGCGAAAAATAGCTGGGTCGTGCGCAAGGAGGGGAAAATCTATCCGTGGAACTTTGAGGATATGGTGGATCTCGATGCCAGCGAGCAGGCGTTCATCGACCGCATGACGAACAATTGCAGCTATCTGCCCGGCGAGGAGGTGCTGCCGCAGTGCTCGCTTTTGTACAGCCGGTACATGGTGCTCAATGAGATCAACAATCTCACCATCAACGACCGCGCGATTCCTGTGGCCGTCAAGCAGGAGCTTGTGACGGAGCTTTTCGAGAAAAAGAGCAAGGTCACACCGAGCGCGATTCGCGAGTTTCTTCGCGGCCGCGGCTATATCGAGCCGAGCGACAAGCTGGGCGGCATTGATATAACGATCAAATCCTCGCTGAAAAGCTACCACAGCTTCCGCCGCCTGCTCGAAAGCGGAACGCTGACGGAGGAGCAGGTGGAGGATATCATCCGCCACGCGGCGTATTCCGAGGATAAAAGCCGGATGGAGCGCTGGCTTTCGCGCGAGTATCCCACGCTGTCGCCGGAGGATCGGCGCTACATCCTGCGGCTGAATCTGAAGGAATTCGGGCGTCTTTCCAAGCGCTTGCTCACGGGCGTTTACCATGCCGATCCCGAGACCGGCGAGGCGCTGAGCATCATGGATATGCTGTGGCGAACGAATGAAAACCTGATGCAGCTTCTGTCCGGACGCTACAGCTTCCGCGAGCAGATCGACGCCTTTGCCGCCGCGTATTATGCCGAGCATCCCAAGTCGCTGTCCGAGCGGCTGGATGATATGTATGTGTCCAACGCCGTAAAGCGCCCCATCATCCGCACGATGGAGGTGACGCGCGAGGTGGTCAAGGCCATGGGCGGCGCGCCGGAGAAAATATTCGTGGAGATGGCGCGCGACAGCGGCGGCGAAAAGCGCGGCAAGCGCACGATCACACGGCGGCAGCAGATACTCGATCTGTATAAGACCATCAAAACGGACGAGGCACGGGCGTTGGAGGCGGATGTTCTGGCCATGGGCGATATGGCGGACAACCGCCTGCAGGGCGATAAGCTGTTCCTTTACTATATGCAGCTTGGCCGCTGTATGTACACCGGCGAGCCGATCGAGCTGAACCGGCTGGCGAGCAAGGCCTACGACATCGACCACATCTATCCGCAGTCGAAAGTGCAGGATGACAGCATTCTGAACAACAAGGTGCTGTGTCTGTCCTCTGCTAATGAGGCCAAGACCGACCGCTATCCCATCGCTGAGGCCATCCGCGCGAAGATGCGTCCGTGGTGGGAGCAGCTGCTGAAAAACAAGCTGATAACCGAGGAAAAATTCAAGCGCCTGACCCGCGCAACGGGCTTCACGGATGACGAGCTGCATCAGTTCATCAACCGCCAGCTCGTGGAAACGCGCCAGTCCACCAAGGTCGTGGCGCAGCTGCTCGGGGAGCTGTATCCCGAAACGCAGATCGTGTATGTCAAGGCGGGACTGGTGTCGCGCTTCCGGCAGGAATTTGAGATATTCAAAAGCCGCGCCGTCAACGATCTGCACCACGCGAAGGATGCCTATCTCAACATCGTGGTGGGCAATGTGTATCATGAGCGCTTCACAAAACGCTGGTTCGACGTGCGGCAGCCGTATTCGCTCAATACGAAGGCGCTGTTCTGCCAGGCGGTGACGGCGGGCGGCAAAACCGTGTGGCGCGGCGAGGCAGACATTGCGGCCGTGAAGAAAACGGCGGAGAAAAACGCCGTGCATCTGACGCGGTATGCATTTTGCCGCAAGGGCGGATTGTTCGACCAGATGCCGCTGAAGGCCGGAACGGGCCTTGTGCCGCGCAAGGCGGATCTGCCGCCGGAAAAATACGGCGGCTACAACAAGACCACCGCATCGTTTTATATGCTGGCCTCCTACACCATCAAGGGCAAGAAGGACATCATGTTCGTTCCGATCGAGCTTATGTATGCCGGACGGGTGCCGGAGGACGAGCGCTTTACCCTGTCGTATGTTACCCAAACCATCTCCGCCATCAACGGCGGCAAGGCGGTGGAGGATGTCCGGCTTTTGCTTGGCGGGAGAAAGATCAAGATCTACACGGTCATCGAAGCGGACGGGATGCGCATGGTGCTGCGCGGGAAATCCGGCGGGGGAACTACGGTTATTGTTTCGCCCTGTGTGCCGCTGATCCTTGGCGCGGTGATGGAGCGCTATGTCAAGCGGCTGGAGGCTTTTGCCCAGAAGAAGCGGGAAGGCTCGGCCATTGTGCCCGATGCGAAACATGATCACATTACGGCGGAGGAGAATCTTGCGCTGTATGATCTGCTGTGCCATAAGCTGACCGATTCGGTGTTTGCCAAGTGTCCCGGCAACATTGCGAAAACGGTCACGGAGGGTAGGGATAGGTTTATCGCGCTTTCGACAGAAGAACAGATATCCTGTCTGCTGAGCATCGTTTCATGGTTTGGAAATGTGCCGAACTGCAACTTGGAAAGCCTTGGTGGTGCAAAGAAAACAGGCTCAAAGGTGCCCAACTCTCGTCTTGCGGCGTGGGCAAAGAACTATTCCGATGTGCGCATTGTGGATACCTCGCCGGCCGGTCTGTTTGAAACGCGCAGCGAGAATCTGCTGGAGCTGTTATGAGCTGGCGGACGGTGGTGGTTTCCAGCCGGTGCAAGCTGGACACGAAAATGGGCTATATGGTCATCCGCGGCGAGGACACGCGCCGGATCTTTCTCGATGAGATCGCGATCCTGCTGATCGAAAATCCGGCCGTGTCGCTCACGGGCTGCCTGTTGGAGGAACTGGTGGCGCGAAAGGTGCGCGTGATCTTCTGCGATGCGCGCCGCTCGCCCATGGCGGAGCTTTCGCCCTGCCACGGCAGCCACGACAGCGCACGGAAGCTGCGCCGCCAGATCGCCTGGAGCGAGGACATCAAGGGCGCGGTGTGGAGCGCCATCGTGGCGGAAAAGATCGCGCAGCAGGCAGGGCTTTTGGCCGAGCAGCGCAAGCAGAGGGAAGCGCTGCTGCTGGAATCGTATATCCCGCAGATCGAGTTTCAGGATGCCACCAACCGCGAAGGCCATGCCGCCAAGGTGTATTTTAACGCCCTGTTCGGCATGGACTTCTCCCGCCGCGAGGACAACCCCGTGAACGCCGCGCTCAATTATGGCTACAGTCTGCTCCTTTCGGCGTTCAACCGCGAGATCGCGGCCTGTGGGTATCTCACGCAGCTTGGGCTGCACCATGACAATGTGTTCAACCATTTTAATCTCAGCAGCGATCTGATGGAGCCGTTCCGCGTTTTGATCGACCGGCGGGTACTGTCGCTGGAATTTGGCGAACTGGACAAAAATGTGCGCTTGGCGCTGGTGGATGTGCTGAACGATGAGGTGACCATCCGCGAGAGCACGCAAACAGTTCTCAATGCCGTGCGCATTTATGTGAAAAGTGTGTTTGACGCGCTCAACGAGGGCGAGCCGGAACGGCTGGAATTCTACCGGCCATGAGCTATCGGTTTATGAGAATGATCGTATTTTTTGATCTGCCGACGGAAACGGCGGAGGATCGGCGCAATTACCGGCGCTTCCGCAATGGGCTGGTAAAAAACGGGTTTATCATGATGCAGGAGTCGGTATACTGCAAGCTGCTGCTCAATTCCACCGCCGATCAAACGGCGCGCGAGGCCATTCGAAAGCTGCGGCCGCCGAGCGGCCTTGTGCAGATTCTGACCATCACGGAAAAGCAGTTTTCCAAGATCGAATATCTGACGGGAAGCTTTTATTCCGACATCCTCAGCTCGGATGAAAGGACGGTGGTTTTGTGAATCTGGCGCATCCGCAGCTTGACCATGTGCTGGCAGCCAGAGAGGGCTATGTGGCCACGCTGGTCATCGAGCGTCCCTCGTTTTTCCGCGCGTTTTTGCAGGACATTGATGAGCAGCTTCGCGGCGGGGAGGGCCGGGCCGTGTTGTCGCGGGATGGGACGATCCTGCCCATGGACCGCCACGCGGAGCTGATCGATTCGTTCGTTCATTTTCAGCTTGGGCGCAAGCCGCTTTTGACCAAGCTTGCCAACCGGCTGGAGGCGCTGGCCGTGGAGGAGGAGAATTATCTGAAAACCACGCGCCTGATGGGCGAGCTGGAACAGTATATCCAGGAACTGGCGATGCCCTTGCCATGCGGCGTTGGTTGTAGTAAAATGAATTTCGGCGGGATATTGAAAGCCGTTGGCCTTGAGATACCGGATGACCACGAAAGCGACCTGGAGCGCCTTTTGGACTACATGGAGCTTACGCGGGAGCTGGAACGCGAGCGGCTGTTTATCCTTGTCAACCTCCGCAGCTATTACTCCGATGCGGAGGTGGAGGCGTTTTTTGCCTCCGCTCTGGCTCATGAACTCCTCATTCTGCCGGTGGACAGCGTGTCCCGCGCGCGGCTTGGAAACGAGCGGCGCGTCACGGTGGATGACGATCTTTGTGAGTTTTAATGGCCGGGTTTAGACCTCTTTTGCTCTCGCCTCTGCGGCTTCGTAGCGCCGTTTTCCCAAATTCGGATTTGGGATTTGAGGTTTGAGAGTAGTGTAATTTCGTAGAGGTCTAAAACGAAGCACCAGTCAACGAACATATCACACCAGTTTGAGAGTAGTGTAATTTCGTAGAGGTCTAAAACATAGTAATTTGCAGCAATGGCGGCAACGCTGTTTGAGAGTAGTGTAATTTCGTAGAGGTCTAAAACTTACGGATAGTCAGGTTGGTGATCGTATCCGTTTGAGAGTAGTGTAATTTCGTAGAGGTCTAAAACAGCCAGAAGGAAGAAGCCGACACAAAGGGCGTTTGAGAGTAGTGTAATTTCGTAGAGGTCTAAAACTTTTCCGGCGTTTCCCGTCCGCATTTCGCGGTTTGAGAGTAGTGTAATTTCGTAGAGGTCTAAAACGAGCAAACGCGGCTTTACCGCCTTAAGCTCGTTTGAGAGTAGTGTAATTTCGTAGCTTTTGAGAGATGCCAAAAAATGAAAAAACCCGGCTCGGAGACGATGATCTCCGGGCCGGGTGTTTTTTTGGTGGGTCAGCCGCCGATCTGGGCGTTCAGACCGGCTTTTGTCAGGGCGTCGATCACATAGGCAACATCGCTGTCCGCAAGGGGCTTGAGCGTGTCGGGCAGCGGGTATTCCATGCCGAGCTCGTCGTATTTCACGCGGCCGTAGGTGTGAAACGGCAGAACATCCACGCGCTCCACGTTCGGGGACGCGGCCAGCAGCGCGACCAGCTTTTCAAGCTCGCCTTCGCCGTCGGTGTAGCCGGGGATGATGGGCAGGCGAACGATGACCGGCTTGCCGAGGCGGGTGAGCAGACGGAAATTGTCCAGAATCGTTTCGTTTGAAACGCCGGTGTTGTCCCGGTGCTTTTCCGGATCCATCCCCTTGAGGTCAAATAAGATCAGATCGGCCTCCTTCAAAACGTCCACACCGGCTGGCCGAAGCGTATGGCCGCAGCTGTCCACCGCGACGGATATGCCCTCCCGGTGGCAAAGCCCGATCAGCTCCAGACAGAATTCCGGAAAGGCGCTGGCCTCGCCGCCGCCGATGGTCAGGCCGCCGCCGGAGCGGTCAAAATAGGGCTTTTCGCGCAAGATCTTCGCGAACACGTCCTCCGCGTCCCGCCGCTCGCCGGACATACGCAGGGCCTCCTGCCAGCAGCTGTCCACGCATTGCCCGCAGTTGTCGCACAGCGAGCGGTCGATGCGGGCGATGCCATCCGCGAGGGAAAGGGCGCTTTTCGGGCAGAGCGGGACACAGCGGCCGCAGCCGCTGCAGTGGTCCGGCAGATAGCGAAGCTGGGGCGAGAAGCTTTGCCCTTCGGGGTTGCAGCACCATTTGCAGCGCAGCGGGCAGCCCTTGAGAAAGATCGTTGTGCGGATGCCGTATCCATCGACAAAGGAGCCGTTTACTTTATTAAAAATCAGCGCTTTCTGACTCATGGCATGGCCCTCACAGATCTTCAAATTGATAGCGGCGGATGATGTCGTCCTGCAGGTCGCGGCTCAGCTCTACAAAATAGGCGCTGTAGGTCGCCACGCGGACGAGCAGATCGCGGTGGTTTTCGGGGTGCAGCTGCGCATCGCGCAGGACCTCGCTGTCGATGAAATTAAACTGCACCAGATCGCCGCCGGTCTCGCAGAAGGTCAAAAGCGCCTGGGCAAATTTGCGAAGCTTCTCCGGCGCGCTGACTGCGGTTTTGGCCAGACGGACATTTAAGATCGAGCCGTGGGACAGCTTTATCTGGTTCAGATGCGCCACGGAGGCGAGCGTGGAGGTGAAGCCCGCCGTGTTGCGTCCCTGATAGGGCGATATGCCGCCCTCGGCCAGAGGCATATCCCGCTTGCGTCCGTCCGGCTGGGCGCCGACGACGTGGCCAAAGGCCATGTTGATCGTCATGGCCAGGCAAGCGGCCGTGGTGCGGATGCCCTTGTAGCTTGTGTGCGTGTGCAGATAGTCGCAGGAGCGCTCAAGCACGGCGCGGGTGATGTCGTCCACATAGGGGTCGTTGTTTCCGAATTTGGGCACCTTTTTCAGCAGATACAGGGCTTCGTCGTCGCCCTCAAGATCGTTTGCCAGAAGTGTCAGCACGCGGTCCATTGTGAGGCTTTTGTCGTCGTATACGGTTTTTTTGAGCGCGGCGAGGCTGTCGCCCACGTTCGGCACGCCGACAAAGGCGCTGGTGTGCGTGGTCGGAACGCCGTTTTCGTTGATGTCGAGGCCTTTTTCGATGCAGCCGTGGTAAAACGAGGACAAAAGCGGGCACGGCATCTGCTCATAGAGGGACAGATCGGCATTTTTGAAGTAAAACAGCCGCCGCATCATATACTCAAATTCCGCCTCAAAGGCATCGGTCAGCTCCTCGAAGCTTTTGAAATCTCTGGGGTCGCCCAGATCGATGCCGAGCTTCTGCCCGGTGACCGGAGAAATGCCCCGATTCAAAAGCAGGTCGAGTACCAGCGCATAGTTGAAGCTGGAACCGCCGATGTCGTGTGTCTGGGCGGGGATGGTGGGGTTATGGCAGCCGGTGGAGATGTATCCGTTGGCGATTTCCTCGGGGATGCCGGTGTAGGCCAGCGCCGCGATGGAGGTTTTGTCCGACACGAATTTCAGCTTGCCGCGCAGGTCGCGCGCCACCTCGCAGGCCTTTTCCAGAAACGCCGCCGGATTTTTGGCGCTGACGCGCACGACCAGATCCTCGTTGACAAGGCCCACATCGTGCTCGGCTTCCAGAAACAGATAGCTCAGCTCGTTGACGGCGTCCTGCCCGTCGCCTGTTACGCCGCCGATCGTCACGCCCTGCATGGTGGGCGAGCCCGCCTGCATCATGGAAACGATCGACGCCTGCGGATTGATGACGCCGTTCATTTTGATGAAAACCATGCTCAGAAGCTCCCGGGCCCGGTCGCGGCTTATGCGCCCTGCATCCCGGTCGGCGCGGTAATACGGATAGAGATACTGGTCGGCCCGGCCGAGCGACATTCCCGCGCCCCAGCCCTCGATCATGAGGCTGACATACACGAACCAGCACGATTGCAGCGCTTCGTGGAAGGTCTCCGCCGGTTCATAGGGCACCTTGCGGCAGATGCGCTCGATCTCCAGAAGCTCCGCGCGGCGGCTCGGCTCCGGCTCCGCTTGCGCCATCTGGGCGGCCAGGTCTGCATAGCGGTGCGCAAAGGCCTCTACGGCCTCATAACAAATCAGGATGGCTTTTAGAAAGTGGCCCTTGTGCATATCCTCAAAGCGGCCGGGGTCGAGCGTTTCCTGCTCGGCGCGGACTTTTTCGGCCATGCCCTTCAGACCCTTTTCAAGCAGCTCCTTGTAGTCGATGGCCACATGGCAGAAGTGGTGGCCGTTTTCGGCAAAGCCCATGCTGGATACGGCGATGTGGTCGTATTGCTTCAGCTCCTCCGGCACCATGGCGTTCAGCTGGTCGTTCAGCGACTTTCCGCGCCAGTAGGGGACGTATTCCCGCAGGGCGTTTTTCTCCGCCTCGGTCAGCGGTTCATAGGGGTCAAATTCGCGCGTGGCGAGGGTGTCCATCTCCTCCATTATCCACTCGGCGCTGATCTCCGGCAGGAGTGCGCCGCCGCGGATCTTGCTGGTCTGCCGCCCGACGATCAGCTCGCCGTCCGCGATGCCGATGCTCATGTTGGTAAGGATATGCCGAAGCGCTTCGGCGCGGCGGAGGACGGGCGGAAAGCCCTCGGTTTTCTGATACGACTGCGTCATGTAAAGCCCGCGCTCGATGCAGATGCTTGCCGGGGCCAGCATGACCTCGCGCAGCTTTTCTATGCGGCTTTTATCCATCGCTCCCATCGCTCCTTACAGTGTCATGCCGTTGTCCACAACGAGCACCTGCCCGGTGCAGCCCTTTGAGTCGTCCGAGGCGAAAAACAAAATCGCCTGGGCCTGATCGTCCGTGGTCGCCTGGGGAAGGCTTGCGTCCATGTGCTTGTCGCACAGGTCGGCAAACTCCGCGTCAAAGCCGACCATGTTCTCCGGCAGAAACAGCTCCGTGGGCGTGGGGCCGGGGGCCACAACGTTGCAGCGAATCCCGCTGCCGGCAAACTGGATGGCCACATTGATGCTCATGCCGATCACGGCGGATTTTGCGGCGGTGTAGGCGATGCCGGCGCAGTGGGACGTGCCGCCGATGGAGGAGATGTTCACGATGCTGCCGGCGCTTTGTGCCTGCATATGCGGCAGGGCCTCCTGCATCATGTAAAACAGCCCGGTCTGGTCCGTTGCGATCACCTTGTCCCAAAGCTCCGTTTCCGTTTTGGTGATGGAAAGATGTTTGTCGCTGATGCCGGCGCAGTTTACCAGCACATCGATGCGGCCAAAGGCGCGGACGGTCTCGTCCATGATGCGGCGGCAGTCGGCCCGTTGGCTGATGTCCGCCGGAACGGCCAGAACGCGCCCGCCGAAGGCTTCGCATTCCGCTTTGGCCGCGTTCAGTTTTTCGGCCCGGCGTGCCACCAGCACGACCGTGGCGCCCTCCTGGGCGAAAAGACTTGCCGTGCGGCGGCCGATGCCGGAGTTGGCCCCCGTGACGATGCATATTTTATTGGCCAGACGATCCATGATATGTCTCCTCCTTTTGTGTCAGCATTCCTGAAATTCGATGCGCCGGATGATGTCGTTTTGCATCTCCGGGCCAAGCTCGATGAAATACGCGGCGTAGGTCGCCACGCGCACGACCAGATCGCGGTGGCGCTCCGGATGCAGCTGGGCATCGCGCAGCGTTTGCGTGGACACGATGTTGAACTGCACGAGGAAGCCGCCCATGTCCATATACGCGCGGATCAGATCGCAGAATTTATGAAGGCGCGGCGGCGTGTTGACAGCCGTGGGGCTGATGCGCATATTGAGCACCTCGCCGTGGCGCAGCTTGCTGTGGTCAAGACGGGCCACGGACATCATCGTGCTGGTCATGCCGCTGCCGTTTCGGCCCTGACTGGGCGAAATGCCGCCCTCGCTGATCGGCTCTCCGGCCCGTCTTCCGTCCGGAAGCGCGCCGCATACCATCCCAAGGCCGATGTTGGCCGTTACCGCGGCGGCGGCCACGGTGGACTTCGCTGCGCGGAAGCCGGGCGTTTGGGCCACGGTGTCCGAAACGAAGGACAAAACGCGGTTGACGTAGACGTCCACATAGGGGTCGTCGTTTCCGAACTTCGGCGCGCGCAGAAGCAGACTGCGAATATCGTCATAGCCCTCGAAATCGGCGTTCAGCGCCTGCTCGAGCTGCGCAAGCGTCAGGGCTTTCTTTTCAAACACCCATTTTTGAATGGCGGCCATCGAATCGCCCACATTCGGCGCTCCGGCCAGAGACATGGCAAAGCAGAAATGCGGCGCCGTGCCGCCGTCGATCACGTCCGTGGCGCCCTCCACGCATGGCGGCAGAAGCGAGGACTGGAAGGGGCTCGGCATACAGCGCGAGAAGATCGCCTTGTCCAGATTTTTGATCTCGTGGCAGTAGGGGATCACGTGGCGCACCTGGGTGCAGAAGGCCTCCCAGATCTCCTCGATGGAGCGGAAGGCGCAAAAATCCCCGGTTTTCACGCCCAGCGGCAGTCCCGTCAGCCGGTGAACGCCGTTTGTGATGACCAGCTCAAAGATGCCGGGCAGGGAGATTATGCCGCCGGGGATGTTGTAGTTTTCGCCGCCCACGACCGGCGAGGTGCAGCCGGCCAGGGCATAGTCGCGGGCCTGCGCCTCGCTCATGCCGTCGAGCATCAGGTTTTGGATGGTCGTTTTGTCGCCGAGGAATTTCAGCTTGCCGCCCACATCGCGGGCCACCTCGCAGGCGCTGCGCACAAATTCATCGTCCGTGTCGGCGTCGATGCGGATGACCAGATCGTCCGAACCCATGTTCACGGCGCGCTCGGCCTCCAGAAACAGATAGCTCAGCTCGTTGACGGCGCTGCTGCCGTCGCGCTTTACGCCGCCGATCGTGAAGGAGCAGCCGGAGTTGTTGCCGGCAAAGCCGTGGCTGCGGGCTTCGCTGTATACAACGCAGGCGCTGTTGCAGTTGATGAGCAGGGAGGCGGCGTATTCAAACAAGGCCTGATCGCTTTCGCCGGCGGCCCTGCTTTGGAGGTAGTAGGGGTATAAATACTGGTCTACGCGCAGGAAGGTGTTGCCCGTGCCCCAGTTTTCCAGCATCACGCAGACATAGGAAAACCACACGGACTGAACGGCCTCGCGAAAGCTCTCGGCCGGCTCGCGGGGGACTTTGCGGCAGGTCGCGGCGATCTGCATAAGCTCGGTTTGCCGCTCGCGGTCGGGCTCCGTCTGCGCCATCTGCGCGGCCAGATCGGCATAGCGGTCGCCGAAGGTTTCGAGCGCCCGCAGGCAAAGAAGCATGGCCCGCAGCTCGTCCAGCTGCCGGTAGGAGCCGCCCTGCTCGATGCGGGCCTGTATTTTTCGGATCAGCCCGCTTGTGCCGTATTGCAGGATCTGCCCGTAGTCCGGGGAGGAATGGCCCGGGTATTGGTTGTTGCCGCAAAAGGCGCCGCCGCCGATCAGAAGATCGTCGTACTGCCGGGCCTCCGGTGAGATCTCCTGCGACCATAAATGGCGCAGACTGCGCGTTTGCCAATAGGGAACGACGTCCCGCAGCACGGCCTTTTCCTCGTCCGTCAGGGGTTCAAAGGGGTCGATGTCCCGCGTGGAGAGGAGGTCGAGCTCGTCCAATATCCAGTCGCACTGAAGCTCCGGACTGATCGAGCCGCCGCGCACCTTGGAGGTAGGCCGACCGACGATCAGCTCGCGCGGGTAGATGTGGATGCTCATGTTTTTCAGCAGATGCGAAAACGCCCTGGCCCGGCGGATAACGGCGGGCTCGCCCTCGGTTTGGCGGTAGGATTCCGTGATCAGACGGGCCCTTTCCACGCAAACGGAGGGCCGGACCAGCATGGCCTGACGCAGAAACTGGATGCGCTCGGTGGTATATGAGGTCTGCACGATGAGTTGCCCCCTTTGTATCGTCTTCTGTGTTAAAAATAACGCAAAGATCGGCTGTCGGCAAATATCTATTTTGTTGATTTAATATAAACGATAGGCTATAATAAATGCGAAAAACAAGGGGGCGGGTTCATGACCAGTTTGCAGATTGATTATTTTCTGAAAGTGGCGGAAAGCATGAGCTTTTCCAAAACGGCGGAGGAGCTGTTCGTGTCGCAGCCGTCCGTGAGCCGCCAGATCCAGCAGCTGGAAAAGGAGCTTGGCTACCGGCTGTTTGACCGGAGAAGCAAAAAGATGATCTCGCTCACACCGGCGGGGATCGTGTTCCGCGATGCATTCAGCAAAGCGCATCAAGGCCTTGAAAATGCCCGGCAGCTGGCCGGACAGGTGTCCGACACGGCGTATCTTACGCTTCGGGTCGGCGTTGGCGCGGGATGGGATCTCAGCGCACAGCTGGAAGCGTTTCGCGAGCGTATGCGTCTGGCGTATCCGAATGCGCGGCTGGAATTTGTGTGCGAAAGCTTTCAGCAGCTTCACCGCCAGCTGAACCATGGCGAGCTGGACGTCGTCTTATGCACAAAAACGTCCATCCAGAATTACGAGGCGCTGGAAACGGCGGAGGCCGGGGCGCTGGAAAGCCGCGTTTATGTTCGAAAGGGGCTTTTGAACAAGGAGGGCGAGAGCCTGTGCGCGGCGGATTTTCAGGGCTGCTGTCTGCTCATGCTGCCGGAGGAGGAGGCGCCGATGTCCATGGAGATCATCCGCTCGCAGTTTTTGGCGCATCGGGTGAGCTTGGAGGTTCGGCGCGTGCCGAATCGGGAGAGCATTTTACAGATGGTGCTGCTCGGGCAGGGCATCGCCGTGTTTGACCAGTATATGTATTTTCGGGACGATCCCCGGCTGGATCATTTTCGTCTGGAGGACAGCATTCCGATCTGCGCCGCGTGGCGCAACGGCAATAAAAATCCGCTGATCCGCCTGTTCGCCGAGTTTTTTGTGTCCCGGCTTTGAAGCGGAGCGGTTTACGGGGAATAAAGATAAAACGACCGGCTCGGAGACGATGATCTCCGGGCCGGTTGTTATTATGTCAGAAAAGCGGGAAATTGGGGGAGGCGGTGTCCGCTTGCTCATCGGCCAGCAGGGCGCGCAGGTAATCGCGGCGGCCGTACAAAACGCGGTCGATGTAGATGTCGCTGCCGTCCGTCCGGTAGAACACCATGTAGCTTCCGCTCACGAGATAGCGGTAGTCGTCATTCACATGGGCGATGGAGGAAAGCGGTGTGCCCAGCGCGGCGAAGCTCTCCAATTGATCGATGACGTTCAGGATACTGTCCACGGTGTGTTCCGCGGCGGGGAGGTTTTGAAGGTCCAAAAGGATGTGGTCCCAAATGGCATCCAAATCGCGTCGGGCTTGGAGTGTGTAATGGATATTATTCTTCATTGGCCTGCTTTGCTCTGGCGCGGAAGTGCTCACGCACCTCCTCCACGGTCAGCCAGCCCTCGGTCTCGCCGGAGCGGCGGCCTTTGGCCAGCTCGTTCATCAGGCGCAGCGTGGCCTGCGTTTTCTCGTAGTCGTGCATATCCACGATGGCATAGCGGCCGCGGCCGTTCTTCGTCAGGAAAACCGGGGAGCCAACGGTCACATCGCGCAGCACCTCGGTGTAGTTGCGCAGATCGGAAATGGGTTTGATATTCGGCATAAAATCAGCTCCTTTGGTTTCAGTATAGCTTGATTTGCTGCAAAATTCAACGGCAAATTTTACAGCGGGAGAAGGGGTGGAATCGTCATAGTGCAAACGGAGGCCGTGTCGGTCAGGGCATCGGGTCAGATCAGGATGCCGTCGCAGTGGTCGATCTCATGCTGGATGATCTGTGCGGTCCAGCCGGTGAAGGTTTTCAGCCGCGTTTGAAACTGCTCGTTCTGCCACTGCACTTTAATGCTCTGCCAGCGCTTTGTGCGCCGCAGTCCGGTGAGCGACAGACAGCCCTCCTCGGCGCTGTAGGGGCCGGTTCGCTTGACAATGACGGGGTTGAACATGAGCATATAGGCGCCGTCGTTGTCAAAAACGATGATGCGCTTGCTTACGCCGATCATATTGGCCGCCATGCCGACACAGCCATCTTTATGGGCGGTAAGCGTGTCCAGCAGATCCTGTGCCACGGGAATGTCCTCCGGCGTGGCCGGCTCGGCCACCTGGGCGAGGAAGTGTTCATCTTTGCATATTTCACGAATCATGGCGGGTCTCCTTGGTGATAGATTCTATATCGAAAATCTTATCAAAGGTGGTGTTCAGAACTTGCCGGAGAAGAATGATTTCATCCGGATACAAATGCCTTTGCCCAACCTCGATTTTTGCGACTGCGCTTCTTGTGATATCGCAGCCCAGCAATTGCAGCTTGGCAGCCAGCGTATCTTGTGTCATCCCGGCCGATTCCCGGAGCGCTCGTATATTATTCCCTACTTTGGTTTCCACTGTGCGATTCATGTCCAGTATCCCTTGCACCTATATTAGAACATTGTTCTTGACATTATTATCAGCACAATGTTAGTATTGATTTGCACTTATATAGGCGCAAAATAGCTGTGGGCGAAAAAAAGATGGGGGAGGTACCTTATGGGACAGATCATCAGCGAGGGACTAGAGTTTATTGGAAGCATCGATGACAGTGGATATGTTTTTGACAAAGCCGGAGATGCGGTTGCCTATGTTGCAGAGTCGGGATATATTTCCGATATAGGCGGCGGCAAAATATACGGTCGGATCAGCGAGACTGGCAACATTCTGGATTCTATGTCCAACGTTGTCGGGCGCATCCAAGCGAACGGAGATGTTGTCATTCATGGCGAACGCGTATGCCGCGTTTCGTCGTCCTTCCTGGAGAGCATCACTCCGAAAGCGTGGAATGCTGGCCAGCCATCCAGCTATTCGGGGCGCAAAACTGCATCTGTGAGTGAAGTGGATGATTTATACGATGAAAGCCCTAGCTTCTTCGAATCTCCGTTTTTCATCAAGCTGGTCATTGGCATCATTCTGGGGATCATTCTAGCGATAACGGAGGGCGACATTGCAATGTTTGTGTGTGGGCCGGTCATTGTGTTTATCGTTTCTTTTTTCGCGCGGATATTTGGTTGAGCTGCAGCTGCAATTGTTGTTCACAGCGTCGGCGTGCGGTGCATAAAAAGGCTGAAAATGCAGACAATAGGAGCGAGATGGAAATAAAAAGGAGCCTTGGAATGAAAGCAACAGGGATCGTGCGGCGCATTGACGATCTGGGCCGCGTTGTGATACCGAAGGAGATCCGCCGCACCATGCGTATCCGCGAGGGCGACCCGTTGGAGATATATACGGATGCCGACGGGGAGGTCATATTCAAAAAGTATTCGCCCATGGGCGAGCTGACGGCCTTTGCCGCGCAGATCTGCGAGTCGATGGCAAAAACGGCTGGGCTGCCGGCGGCGGTGTGCGACCGCGACAGCGTGATCGCGGCGGCCGGAGCGGGGCGGCGGGATGTGCTGGACCGGCGCATCAGCGCGGCGCTGGAGCGCATCGTGGAGGAAGGGCGCGCCTACACGGCGGCGTCCCCGGGACAGGGTGTGCCGGTCACGGCGGCGGAGGAGCCGCTGGCGGAGATCGCCGTGCCGGTGATCTCCGAGGGCGATGTGCTCGGCTGTGTTTTGTTTTTGCACAGCGGGGAGCGGCGCGCCGGGGAGCTGGAGCTGAAGCTGGCGTCCACGGTGGCCGGATTTTTGGGCAAGCACATGGAGATGTGAAAAACCGCTGCGTTCCTTCGTTTTGGGAACGCAGCGGTTTGGCTTGTTTTGGGTCAATCGGCGATGATGCGGATGGCAGCGTGGAGATTCTGGCAGGAGACCTCCCGGTGCTCGCCGCCGGCCTCGCCGTCGCGCGTCCAGGGGACGGGCGCAGCAAAGGAGAAGCGCACGCGGCTGCTGCGCAGCAGGATCACGTTTTCGCCGGTGAAGTCGTTGGCGAGAACGGAGGAGATGATGTTGGCGAAGTCGATGGCGTCCGCCGGGGTGCGCACAAGGAAGATCTCGAACAGGCCGTCGCTGAGCGTGCTGTCGGCAATGTCCTTCAGGCGCACGAGCCCCGCGATGGAGCGGGAGTTGGTCACGCCGCCGAACACGAAGTCATCCTCCAGCGTGCCGCCGTCCCATTCCACGCGGACGTGGTGGCTGGTCACGCGGCCCAGCGCGGCCATGCCGCTGAGGATATAGGCCAGACGGCCGAGCGCCTGCTTTTGGTTTTGCGGCGTTTCGTAGGCGACCTCGGTAAACGCGCCGAAGGCGGCCACATAGGTGAAGTACTCAAGGCCGTTGAACAGACCCACATCCAGCGTGTGGGGCTGGCCCGTGGCAGCGGTCACGGCGGCGACCGGCGGCACAGAGGAAAGCCCCAGCGAGGCGGCCACGTCGTTGGTGGTTCCCATGGGGATATAGCCGAGCGTGGGCCGGGTGGGGCACTGCATCAGACCGGAGATGGTTTCCGACAGCGTGCCATCGCCGCCCACGCACACCACGCGGTCAAAGTCCGCCGCGTGCTCGGCGGCCAGACGGGTGGCGTCGGCGCGGCCGTTGGTGAAAAACACCGTGCTGACAAAGCCGGACTTATGAAACGCCTGCAATATATCCGCCAGCGGCGTTTTGTAGCTGCCGCGGCCGGCGTTTGGATTGATCAGAAGCATCAACTTTTTCATAGCAACTTCATAATACGGCGGATAAACGAAAAAAGCAAGCCGCACAAGGCGGCCTGCTATCAAAAGTTATGAGAGTTTTTTGGTTAGTTTGTCAAAGTTTGAGCCCGGGGGAAGCGGCGCGAGAAGAAAACGATGGTCACGCAGGCGGCAAGCACGCCGAGATAGGTCTCCGTGACGGCGAACGAGCCGATGGAGAGCGGGTAGCGCCCTGTGACAAGCCGCGGGATATACCACGCGATGCAAAGGGCGAAGGTGGTCAAAACAGCGATGCACACGCCCTTGTCCGAGGCACGGCTCAGCCCGGTGCGCCGGTCGATCCAGTACATTCCGAACAATATCACGATAAACAGCACGCCGCGCAGGGTGTAGGCCACTTTGACCAGCGACAAAATGGTGGAGGCGTTGGCCAGCGCGATGGCGAACACGCAGCAGATCACGCCGGAGACCGCCGTGCCGATGCGCGCCGAGCGCGCGAGCTCTTTGTCGGAGGGGGCGCGGCCGGGGCGGCGGGCGTAAATGTCGCGGGTGAACATGGTGGCGGAGGCGAGGATGATGGGCGAGATGGTGGACAGGATCGCCGCGAGCACGGAGGCGAGGATCACGCCGGCCACGACGGGATGGAAGCTCATGATAAGCTCAGTGTAGGCAAGCTTTGCGTCCGTCACGGCAAGCAGCCCCGCGTGGTCCATGGCCTTGGCGGCCATGCCGAGCAGCGTGGTGAACAGGCCGAAGGGAACGACCACCAAAACGGAGAGCAGACAGGCCTTCCGGGCGGTTTTCGGGTCCTTTGCCGCAAGCACGGGCTGGATGCTGGCCTGCGCCGCACCGGCGGACAGGATGGAGGCTGCGATCTGGCTGATGACCTCGGACACGCCCATGCCGGACATACTCCAGTGGCGCGTGCCCTCCGCGGCATCGACGGCGGCAAGCCCGGAGGAAAAGCCGCTCCAGCCGCCGAGCTTTATAACGGCGAGCACCACGGCCAGGATCATGCCGAAGTACATAAAGCCCAGATGCAGCTTGTTCGTGGCCTCCACGCTTTTCATGCCGCCGGACATGGTGTAAACGATGAAAAGCACGGCGAACAGACAGCAGGAAAGCGAGAAATCCAGCCCCAGCAGACTTTCGCCCAGCTTTCCGGCGGCGATCATCTGGCTGAGCCCTACGGCGAGCGTGACGAAAATGAGCAGCGCCGAGCACACGGTGCGCGAGCGCGGGCCGACGAGCTTTTCAATGATGCCGGGAATGGTCACCTCGCCATAGCGGCGGTAGCGCGCGGCGAAAAACAGCCCCATCATCAGCATACCAATGCCGTTTGCGATGGTGTACCACCAGCCGGAAAGGCCGTAGGTGAAGCCGCATTCGGAGCAGCCGGCCGTGGAGGTGCCGCCGAGCCACTGGCCGCAGGTGACGCAAACGATGGCGAAAACGCCCATGCCCGCGCCCACATAGGCGTCGTGGGAGCGGCTGCTGCGCGCGGCCAGAACGCCGATCAGCAGCGTGACGGCGAAATAGAGAAGGATGATGATAAGGGCCTGGTTCATGCTTTGCCTCGCAGTTTCGGTGGGATAAAAAAGGAAGTCCGGAATGTCCGGACTTCCCTGAAAGGTTTGGGAGATTACTCCTTGATCATGCAGCCGACGGTCTCGGGGATGATGAGCTTGGCGCCGGTCTTGGCCTGCACTTCCTCGGGGGTGACGCCGGGGGCGGTCTCGAGGAGCTTCGCGCCTTCGGGCGTGATCTCGATCACGGCCAGCTCGGACACGACGTAGTTGATGCAGTGGTAGCCGGTCAGAGGCATCGCGGTCTTTTCCACGATCTTGGGGTTGCCGGCCTTGTCGCAGTGGGTGGTCATGACGATGGTGATCTTGGAGCCGGTCACGAGGTCCATCGCGCCGCCCATGCCCGCGGCAGTCTTGCCGGGGATCATCCAGTTGGCGAGGTTGCCCTCCGCGTCAACTTCGTACGCGCCGAGGACGGTGGCGTCCACATGGCCGCCGCGGATGTAGCCGAAGGAGCGGAAGCTGTCGAAGCAGGAGCCGCCCACGCGCAGCATGGAGGCCTTGCCGCCGGCGTCGACCACGTTGGGGTCGGCCACTTCGCCTTCCTTGGGAGCGCCGGTCAGGCCGACGACACCGTTCTCGGAGTCGACCCAAACGTCAACGCCTTCGGGAAGGTAGTTCAGGCACATCGTCGGCATACCGATGCCGAGGTTGACCACGTCGCCGTCCTGGAAGAAGCGAGCGGTACGGTAAGCAATAAGGTTTTTTCCGGTCAGTTCAGTCATTTCAGTTTCCTCCTTACGCTTCGGTCAGGGCGCGGCCCTGCACAACGGCGTCGACCACGAAGCCGGGGGTCATGACCTCGTCCGGATCGATCTCGCCGATCTCAACGATCTGCTCGGCCTCGACGATGACGTGGTCAGCGGCGGTGGCGAACGCTTCGTTGAAGTTGCGGGAGGTGCGGCGGTAGACAACGTTGCCCATCTTGTCGGCCTTCCAGGCATGGACGAAGCACACGTCGCCATGCAGGGGAAGCTCAAGGATGAAGCGTTTCTTGGTGGGATCGGGAACGATCTCGCCCTCGAGGAACACGAACTTGCCGGCTTCCTCGTCCCATTCGACGACCTGCTTGCCGTCCATCATGGGGGTGTACATACCGGTCGGGGTCAGAATGCCGCCGATGCCGGCGCCGCCCGCGCGGACCTTTTCGCACAGGGAGCCCTGGGGCACGAAGGTCAGGTTGATCTCGCCCGCAACGACCTTTTCCACCGTGACGGCGTTGTTGCCGATGTGGGAAGCGGTGATTTTCTTGATGACGTTCGCGTCGACCAGCTTGCCGATGCCGCGGTGGGGCACGGAGGTGTTGTTGGAGATGACGCTGAGGTCTTTGATACCGGCCTCGATCAGGCCCTCGATGAGCACTTCGGACACACCGACGTTGACGAAGCCGGGTAGAAGAACGGTCATGCCGTCGAAGCAATATTTGCTGATCGCTTCTTCCACGGTCATGACTTTGGACTTAGCCATGTGAATACATCCTTTCTTACTTTAATCTAACATTCCAATTATACAGTCACATATCCAAAATGTCAAACCGGGTCGTCCATAAATTTCTGTGCCAGACGGAACACCTCAAAAAGCTGCTTGTCGCGCTTGGCTTTCAGCGCGTCGATGTCCTGGCCGGTGTAGTCGTAAAAGCCCTTGCCGGTCTTGATGCCAAGCTCGCCGCGCTCCACGTGCTCGGCCAGCGAAACGGGCATTTCGTCGCCGTGTTCGGGCATGGTGTAGCTGTGGTTTTTGTAGTTGTTGGCCGTCATGTCCAGACCGCCGAAGTCGGCGCGCTTTAAAAGGCCAAGCACCACGGCGCGGGGGATGAAGCTGGCCTTTGCGGCCAGGTCGATGGCCTCGGCATCGCAGTAGCCGTTATCGAGCAGATAGAACACCTCGCGGTTGAGGCATTGCTGCAGGCGGTTTACGATGTAGCCGCGGATGAATTTCTTCATGAAAACGGCGGTTTTGCCGCACTTTTTCAAAAGCGCGCACACGATGTCGGCGTACTCCTGCGGGGCCTGTTCGCTCTTGACGACCTCCACCAGCGGGATCAGCTGGGGCGGCGCGTACCAGTGGGCGATGCAAAGGCGCGGCAGCAGGCTCTCCGGCACGACCTCGAAGATGTTCAGCGCGGAGGTGTTGGAGGCGATGATGGCGCCCTTCGGCGCGCACTCGGCCAGCTGCTCGTAAAGCGCGGCCTTCGCGTCGCGGTTTTCCACGATGGTCTCCTGAATGAAGTCGGCGTCCGCCACGGCGGCCTCCACGGTGGACTCAAAGCGGATGCGGCCGAGAATGGTCTGCTGCTCGTCCGGCTTTATGATGCCCTCCTCGGCAAAGGTGGCCAGCGAGGCTTTGAGCGCGTCAACGGCCTTTTGGCGCGTTTCCTCGCGTCTCGTCCACATCACAACGTCGTAGCCGCCGATGGCGTAGGTCTGGGCGATGCCGGGGCCCATGGTGCCGGCGCCGAGCACGGCGATGGTTTTGATATCCGATAGCTGCATGATGAATGATCTTCTTTCCTGAAAATTTTTTCGCCCTGCGGGCGGTGTTAAAAAAGGGCGGGGGAACAAGCCCTCGCCCTGATGGATGCGGGATATTAGAAGGTGCCCTCGTCCCAGGCGACAAGACGGACCATGCCGCCGTCGGCCGCTTCGCAGCGGAAGGGGAACGCGGCGATGATCTTGCGGGTGCCCTTGACGGAGTCGATGTCGCCGCCGGCGTTTTCAACGGCCATCACGCCGTGCTGCGCGAACAGACGGTGGCAGGGCTCGTAGTCGGGGTAGTCGACGTCGATGTCGCGGCCGGTGGCCAGCTTGTAGTTGGTGGCAAGCCAGGGCATCTGCTCCTTCACGGGGTAGTGCCACAGGGGGGAGTCGGTCGCGCCCCAGGTGCCGGAGATGCCCTTGATGTGCTTTTCGAACATCAGGTACTTGCAGACCTCCGGGCCAAGGCCGGGATAGTAGTTGAAGTATTTGTCGTTGTTGATGCGCCAGTAGCGGTGGAAGCCGGTGTCCATGATGACCCAGTCGTTCTCGCGGATCTCAAGGCCGTCCTTCTTGCAGGCGTTCTCCACGTCCTCGGGCGTGATGATGCGCCAGATCTCGCCCATCTTGGCGGGGTCGCCGCCGGCGGCGTTGAACTTTTCTTCAAAGTCGTCGTACATCCAGGTCATGTCCAGGATGACGCCGGAGCCGATGCAGTGCTCCAGGGGCAGCTCAGCCAGCGTGTAGCCGTAGCGCTCGCGGTCGACCTCTTCCTGGTGCAGGGTGTGGTTGGGAGCGTCCATGTGGGTGGCGGCGTGCAGCGTGCCGGTGTAGGTGCAGGTGCGCTTGTGGAAGCGCTCAAGATACTGGCCGCGCGGGAACGTCAGATCGGAGCGGGCGCCGGGGAACGGCCACAGCGGCGTGTCCCAGCCCCAGGGCTGCGACAGATCGTAGATCTTGGGCATCTTTCCGGTTTCGAGATAAAATTCATCCTTGTTCAGGGGCATGTATGCCATGATTTCATTCCTCCTGCAATTTAATTTGTTTCTATCCACTTATAATCTAAACCTTGGAACCATGCAAAAGTCAAGCTGATTTTGCCATGCAAAGCGACTTTTCGGCAAAAAATCGGACAAAATGATAAAAAAGTTTACAAAGATTACGAAAAAATTACAAAAAAGACTTGCCGACAAAATGAACTTGCATTATAATCAGGATTGGTGAAATAACATGAGATACAAGATCGGCGACGTGGCACGGATCCTCGGCATATCGCCGGACCTGCTGCGATACTACGAAAAAAAAGGCGTTGTGACGCCGTATAAGGACGCCCACAACGACTACCGCTATTACGACGCGTGGGACATCAACTTCCTGATGGACTGCCTGTGGTTTAAAAACTTCGGCTTTTCCATCGAGCACATCGCCGACCTCGTGCGCATCCCCTCGGCGGAAGATCTGAAGGATGTGTTTTCGGCCAAGGAGGACGAGCTGCGCGAGACCATCCGCCGCTGCGAGCTGCTTTTGCGCCGCAGCGAGGAATACCGCGCCGAGCTTGACCGCATTCCGGCGCTGCTTGGCCGGTGCGAGCTGGCGGACAGTCCCCGGCGGCTGCGCTTCATCAACCGCGTGGGCGAGGAGTATCCCACGGGAGAGGGCCTGGAGCGCTTTTCGCGCCAGTGGCTGCAGGCGCTGCCGTTTAACCACCGCTACTTTGAGATCAGCCGCGAGGCGCTGCTTGGCGGCTGTGAGGACGATTACCGCTGGGGCTTTTCGCTCGAGCCGGATTATGTGCAGAAGCTCGATTTCCCAACGGACGCGCCGATGGAGTGGGTGGAAAGCGCCCTGAGCGTGCACACGGTTTTCAAAAGCCGTGGAAAGGGCAATTTCTCGCCCCGTCATCTCGATTATGCGCTTGAATGGGCGTGGGAGCAGGGGTTGACGGTGTGCGGCCCGGCGCAGGGCGTGCTGATGGCCTCGCTGCTCGAAGAGGACGAGCTTTGCGGATATTTTGAATGCTGGATCCCGATCACAAGCGACAAGGAGGACTCGGATACATGACCGATATGGAACAACAAATGATCGAACAGGCCAAGGCCGGAGACCCCAAGGCCCAATACGAAATGAGCCTGTGGGCCCGCCAGATGAGCATTCTGGAGCCCGGTCAGGAGCGCTGGAGCCGCCTGGCGGCCAAGTGCCTGGTGGATGCGGCGCAGGCCGGTTATGAGCCCGCGCAGATCATGGTGCAAAAACTCATGAGCGGCGAAAGCGCTGAGTCGGCGAGCGCGTCGGAAACGGCGGAGCCGGCCAAACCGGCGGAGGAAGCGAAGCCGGTCTATGGGACGCCTGCGCCCGAAAACCGCTTTTTCGACGACTTTGGCACAGAGCCGCAGCCGACCCCGGCAGCGGAGCGCAGCGTTTACGATCAGGCCGAGGAGGACGATTACGACGCGGGCGAAAAGGCAGAGCCGGCGGCGCAGCCGGAGCAGGGCTTTATGGCCGTTTTGAAAAAAGTACTCGCGGTGCTGAAAAAAGGCGGCATGATCGCTGCCGCAGCGGTCGGCGGTCTGGTGACCACGATCCGCGAAAAGAGCAAAAAAGCCCCGGCGGCCGGACGCGCGGCGGAAAAGCCGCAGGAGAGCGAATCGAGAGCGTCCCGCCGCAGCAGTGGGAAAGGCAATATACTTGACCTTTTCAACGACTGGGTGGAGGAAAACAAGCGCGTGGCGCTGATCGTAGGCGGCGTTGTGTTGGCGGTTTTGATCGGACTGCTGATCCTTCTGCTGGCCACGCCGGCCGAGGAGCCGGAGCCGGAGGTCCCGCCGGTCGTGGCGGAGACCATGGTGCCCACGCCGTCGCCCACGCCGGAACCCTTCCCCAACGAGGCGACCAAGCTGGAGATAAGCAGCACGCCCACCCTGCAGTACCGCCCCGGCGATAGTGACGCCAGCTATTATCTGCCGGCCAGCACCTCCTTCACCGTGAAGGCGGAGGTGGAAACGGACGAGGGCGAGAACCTGCGTCAGGGCCCGAACAGCTACGACTACCCCGAGGTCATCGTGCGCATTCCCAATGGCACCAAGGTCACGGCCTATGCCCGCTATGAAAACGACGACGGTGTGGTCTGGTATCTGATCAACTCCGGCGGCACCTGGGGCTGGATGTACGGCCCGTCCCTGAGCTGAATAAAAAGCGGCGGACCGATTTCTTCGGTCCGCCAAATTTCAGGGTAATGGGATAAAAGATATGAGCCGGTCCCCCGTGGGACCCATTGGATAAGCTGTGATACCAGCTTAAACCGGAAACGGAAATTTGTAAAGAGCGAGGAACGTCGAATGGACAGAACCTTAGTCGAGAAGCTGGAAAAGCGCGCGCAGACCCTTCTGCCTGCGGAAACGGCCATGATGGTCGAGTGCTGGGCCGATGAGGGCGACCGTATGTGCGCGGCGGTTTTAAAGCACATCCAGCGCTGCGGTATGTTTGACGAGCCGCTTTGCGAAAAGCCCTACCGCGTGATCGAGTACGATGACCGCGTGCTCCTTCGCTGCGAGGGCTGCGACCGCATGAACGCCCTGCCCAAAATTCGCGGCGTGGGTTATGGCGAAACCGACGCGCAGGCCCATGAAAACGCGCTCTATGCCCTCACTCTGCCCCTGCCCACGGACGAGCGCGAATACGGCCGCGGCGACCATCGGGCCGTGGAAGAAGCGTGTATCTATAATCGCGTCGCGTACGCAAAGCTCTAACACGGCTGGATTTTCTTCCACCTGGCGTCGCTGCGCCGGCTCGACGTATACACGATACGCCTTCGCCGTCTTGGCATAGCCAGATGAAAGAGTCTCTGCGCCGTGCGGCTGGATCTTCTTCCACCTGGTGTCACCGCGCGGATTGATTTTTCGCGCGATATTGGCAAAAAAAGAACCGGAAGGCGTGGCCTTCCGGTTCTTTTTATCAAAACATCAGCTGAGCAGGACGGCGTCGGATTCTTCGCTCTGGCCGGCGACTTCGGCGAACTTTTGCAGAAGCTCGGTTTTGGTGAGCTTTTTCTTCTCCTCGCCGGAGATATCCAGGATGATGTGGCCCTGATTCATCATGATGAGACGGTTGCCGTGGTTGATGGCGTCGCGCATGTTGTGCGTGATCATGAGCGCGGTGAGCTTATTCTCCGCCACGATCAGATCGGACAGCTCCAGCACCTTCGCGGCGGTGGCGGGGTCCAGTGCGGCGGTGTGCTCGTCGAGCAGCAGCAGCTGCGGCTTTTGAAGCGCCGCCATCAGCAGTGTGACAGCCTGACGCTGGCCGCCGGACAGCAGCCCGACCTTGGCTGTGAGGCGGTCCTCCAGCCCCAGTCCCAGCGGGGCGAGCTTTTCGCGGTACATCTCGCGCTCGGCCTTCGTAACGCCCCATTTGAGCGTGCGGCGCTTGCCGCGGCGCAGAGCCAGCGCCAGGTTTTCCTCCAGCTGCATATCCGGCGCGGTGCCCATCATGGGGTCCTGGAACACGCGGCCGATGAACGCGGCGCGCTTATGCTCGGGCAGGTCCGTGATGTCCGTGCCGCCGAGCACGATGGAGCCGGAATCGACCGGCCACACGCCCGCCACGGCGTTGAGCAGCGTGGATTTGCCTGCGCCGTTGCCGCCGATGACCGTGACGAAATCGCCGTCGTTGAGGTGCAGGTCAAGATCCGTCAGCGCCTTCTTTTCGTTGATGGTGCCGGGGTTGAAGGTTTTGTAGATGTGGTTGATGTCAAGCATTCTCCTGCGCCTCCTTTTTGGATTTCTTCCGATGGCCGAACGAGTTTTTCGACTGCCGCTGCAAATACGGAACGGCGAGGAACAGTGCCACGATCAGGGCTGTGAACAGCTTGAGGTCGTTCGGGTCAAGCTTCAGCCACAAAATCAGCGTCATGACAATGTAGTACAGGATGCCGCCCACGATCACGAAGCCGAGGCGGATGGCGAAGTTGCAGCCCTTGCGGAAAAATGCCTCGCACAAAACCTCGCCGATCACGATGGAGGCCAGCGCGATCACGATGGCGCCGCGGCCCATGTTCACGTCCGCCGTGCCCTGGAACTGGGTCATCAGACCGCCGGACAGGGCGACGAGGCCGTTGGAGAGGGCAAGGCCGAGGACCTTCATGCGGTTGATGTTGATGCCCTGCGCGCGGCTCATGGCGGGGTTGGAGCCGGTGGCGCGGATGGCGCTGCCCTGCTCGGTGCCGAAGTACCAGTACAAAATGGCGATCACGGCGGCGGCAATGGCAAGGCCCACGCCGATGGCGGCGGGCACATAGCGCGAGGAGATGAGAAAGCCGGTGCCGTTTTCCCAGAACATACCGAACTTTTTAAGGCTCGCCGTTTGGTTCGCCGTCATTCCCATGATGCGGAGGTTTATGGAGTAAAGACCAAACTGGGTGAGGATGCCGGCCAGAATGGCGGGGATGCCGAGCTTCGTGTGAAGAAAGCCCGTGCAAAGCCCGGCCAGAACGCCCGCCAGCACCGCAACGAGCAGCGCCGCCCACGCGGGCCAGCCGGCCAGAATGAGCATGACGGTCACGGCTCCGCCCGTGGCAAAGCTGCCGTCCACGCTCATGTCGGCCACGTCCAGCAGCCGGAAGGTGATGAAAACGCCCAGAGCCATCAGACCCCACAAAATGCCCTGCGCCATCGCCGCGGGCATACGGCCCGGCAGACTGGCGAAATTCAGGGAGGCGAAATACGCTGCAATACCCATGTTGTTTCCCTCTCGTTTCTGAATTTAATAGACACGCCGCGCGGGTCTGCGATGAGGCAGACCCGGTTGGCATGAGATGTTTAGCCTTCGATGGCGGTGTAATCCTCGGGAACGGTCACGCCCAGCGCGTCGCACAGCTCGGGGTTGTACTGCTTGACGGGATCGGGGAAGTACTCGATGGGCATGGTGCTGATGTCCTCGCCATCGCGCAGGATGCGAACGGCCATGGCGCCGGTGGTGCGGCCGAGCTCGTAGTAGTCGATGGACAGGGTGGCCACGCCGCAGCCGGAGCAGATGCCGGCCTCACCGGCCACGATGGGAACGCCAGCGGGCTCAGCCACGTTGTTGATGGCCTCGGTGCAGGAGGCGGCGGTGTTATCGGTGGGGATGTAGAGCACGTCGCACTCATCGCAGGCCTGGGAGGTGACGGTGGCAACATCGTTGGAGTCGGCGAAGGTGTAGATGTTCACGGTAAGACCCGCGGTCTCCAGCGCGGATTTGACGACCTCGGCCTGGTAGACGGAGTTGGCCTCGGCGGAGCAGTACAGGATGCCGGCGGTCTTGGCTTCGGGGAACAGCTCCGTGATCATCGCGGCCTGCTGGTCAAGGGGAGCGAGGTCGCTCGTGCCGGAGATGTTGCCGCCGACGGTGCCGTCGAAGCTGTCGATGTCAAGGGCAACGCCGTATTCCGTGACAGCGGTGCCGAGCACGGGGATGTCCTCCGTGGCGGAAGCGGCGGCCTGCAGAGCGGGCGTGGCGTTGGCCAGGATGAGGTCAACATTTTCGGACACGAAGCCGTTGACGATCGTGGCGCAGGTGGGGATGTCGTTGGCGGCGTTCTGGTTTACGATGGTGACGGCGTCGCCGAGCTCTTCGGTGAGAACATCGATGAAGCCCTGCGTGGCGGCGTCGAGCGCATCGTGCTGCACGAGCTGGCAGATGCCCACGGTGAAGCTCTGGGCAGCCTCTTCGGGCTGGGCGGCTTCGGTTTCTTCGGTTTCGGCGGTTTCGGCGGCGGGGGCCTCGGCCGCGGCGGGCTCTTTGGTTTCGGTGGTGCTGCCGCAGGCGCAAAGCGCGGCCAGCATGACCAGGCAAAGAAGCAGGCTCAGAAGCTTTTTCATGGTTTTGTTTCTCCTTTTTCTATTCTCAAAATTTATTTTGGACAATATAAAAAGAGCAGCTCCGCTACCGGCGAAGCTGCTCTGAATCCAACGGTGTCAATTCACGCGCAACTCGCTGATAGCCCTGCAAAAAATGCTAAAGTAATAGCGATAGGCATAGCCAAAGAAGCCCACGAAATCGTGAGCGAAGAAACGCAGGGCGTTGATGTTGCGGATGATGCGGCTGGTCATTTTGCGTTTCTCCTTTCTTTGGGGCGTGTTGCCTCGTGATGTTTGCATTATAGCACTTTAAATGCCAAAAGCAAGTAGTAATTTTTCCAAAATGAAAACCGCCATGGCGGGTCTTGATGTACAAACTGCCCAAACCATGGCGGATATATTGGCGAAAAAGGTCAATCCTCCGCGCTGCGGAACTCGCTTTTGCCCAGGAAAAACAGGGCCAGCGCGCCGGGACCAACGTGGGAGCCGGTGACGGGTTCATAGTCCACGGTCAAAATATCGCGCGGCGGGTTGGTTTTGTTCAGCAGGGCGGCCAGCGCTTTGGCATCCTCGGGGCAATCTGCGTGGGCGATGCCGACGGTCTGGTTCGCGGCGTCCACGACGTATTTGTCGTACTGCGCGGCGAGATCGGCGATGGAGCGGGCCCGCCCGCGCGAACGGGCAAAGCTCACGATCTTGCCGCGGGTGTCGCCCTTGAGGAGAGGCT
>CAYROZ010000001.1:0-45255 GCA_964426125.1 uncultured Oscillospiraceae bacterium | reverse complement strand
CGCGCCGCTGGTGTCGATCGCCCGCGGCTGCCACGACGAAAAGGGCGCGGGACGCGTGGTGGGCAATTCCTTTGCCATGCTGCTGATCGCAGGACTCGTCGTTCCGGCGGTGTTTTTGTGCTTCATGGACCCGCTGCTGCTGTTTTTCGGCGCCTCGGAGCAAACGCTGCCCTACGCGCGCGATTATCTCATCATCTACCTGCTGGGCACGGAATTTGTGATGATCGCCTCGGGCATGAACTTCCACATAAACGCCCAGGGCTTTGCCAAAACAGGGATGCTCACGGTCGCGTTCGGCGCAGTTTTGAATCTCATTCTCGACCCCATCTTCATCTATGCGCTCGGCATGGGCGTGCGCGGCGCGGCCGTGGCCACCGTGATCTCGCAGGCGGCCTCCGCCGTGTGGGTGCTGCTGTTTCTGCGCGGCAAGAAGATCGCCATCCGGCTCGACTGGCGGGATATGCGGCTGGACAAAAAGGTCGTGCGGCGTATTCTCGCGCTCGGCTCGGCCAGCTTCGTGTTCGGCGTGACCAACTCGCTCGTGGAGCTGGTCACAAACCGGGTGCTGCTCGTATGGGGCGGCAACGTGGGCGTTGGCGTGATGACGATCCTGATGAGTCTGCGCGATATATTCATGATGGTGCCGCGCGGCATCACGCAGGGCTGCCAGCCCGTGTTCGGCTATAACTACGGCGCAAAGCTCTACGACCGCGTGCGCGCGGGCATCCGCTTCGTGTTCTGGATCACCATCGGCTACTGCACGGCCATGTGTCTGCTGGCGGAGGCCGCCCCGGCGCTGCTGTTTAAGATCTACACCGCAGACGCAGCGCTGCTGGAGGCCGGGCGCGGAGCCATGCGGCTTTATATGTGCGGCTTTTGGATCATGGGGCTGCAGTTCGTCGGCCAGAACACTTTCACAGCCCTTGGAAAAAGCAAGCAGGCCGTGTTCTTCTCGCTTTTGCGCAAGGCCTTCATCGTGGTCCCGGCCACGCTGCTGCTGCCGCAGTTCTGGGGCGTGACGGGCGCATATCTGGCGGAGCCGATCTCCGATTATCTGGGCGCGACCGCCTGCTTTGTCACCATGATGCTCACGGTCTACCGCCCGCTGGGCCGCGAGAGCCAGACCACGGTTTGAAAAATTTAAAAAAGAAAGAACCCATGCATCCGCGGATGCATGGGTTCTTTTCATTCGGTTTTTGTCAGCGGGGGAGAACGTCGTCCTCGGTTTCTTCCTCGTCGAGTTCCTCCTCGCCCTGGTCGGCAGCCTGCATCCGGTCGCGGATGTTTTCCATCAGGCGCGAGAAGAATCCGGCCCCGCGCTCAGCGGGTTCCTCGTCCTCGTATTCCTCCGGCTCCACAGCGGCCTCCGGGAAGTTTTCATACACGGCCAGATGCTCCGCGCGGGCGCGGCGGGCCTGCCGCAGCGAGCGCTTGTAGCGGCTGTGCTGCACCACATAGAAAAACGACAAAATGAGATACAGCGCCACAACGATGATGAGGATCACCAGCAGCTTGTGGACCACCGGCTGCTGCAAAATGGTCTTCAGGGCGTTTTTCAGATACACGCTCTTCGACAGCGCCGCCGTGTTCGTGGCAACGATGTTCACCGTGTCGAACACGCGGCCGTCCGCGCTCACGGTCACCTCGCCCAGAATGGTTCCGGCGCTCACCGGCGCCACCAGCGGCGAGGCGTCCCGCTCGCTGTAGATCACATATTCATATTCCACGCTGTCCAGATCGAAATCGTTCGGCAGCAGAATGTTGATGCTCGTGTCCGGGCGGCCCGCCACCGTCTCGCTCGTGGCCAGCGCCACCGGCACGTTGATCACGGAGTCCGTGGACGAGAGCACCTGCTGGTAGCTGTAGTTTTCATACAGCCAGTTAAACAGCGTGCGCGTGTCGTCGTAGCGCAGATCGCTGTCGCCCTCGATCACGCCGCCGAGGATCACGCAGATCAGGTCGGTATCGTCGCGGTCGATGGCCGTGACCAGACAGCCGCCGGCGTTTTCAAAGTAGCCGGTTTTCACGCCGTAGATGTCGGGGTCGTAGTAGCTGCTGTCGGGGTCAACGAAGCGGTTGGTGTTGGAAAGCTTGCGCGAATCGTTCACGTTCGTGGCGCCAACGGTATAGCTCGAGGCGGAGCACAGCGCGACGAACTGGTCGTGGCTGACGGCCTCCTGCGCGATGAGCGCCATGTCGCGGGCGGTGGAGTAGTGGCCGGAATCCTCCAGACCATTGGGGTTTGTGAAGTGGGTGCTCGTGCAGCCAAGCTCCGCCGCGCGCGCGTTCATCTGGGAAACAAACTCGCTGATGGAGCCGGCGGTATACTCCGCCAGAATGTTGCAGGCCTCGTTTGCGCTGACAAGCATGGCGCAGTAAAGCAGATCGCGCACCGTGAGCACCTCGCCCGGGGCGATGGTGGGATTGGCATTGGAGCTGTCCTCGTCCATGCCGTTTTGGCAGTTGTCGGAAGCGGAAACGGAGTCGTCCAGCGTGAACTGGCCGTTTTCGATCGCCTCGATGACCAGCAGCGCGGTCATGATCTTGGTGGTGCTTGCCGGCGCGCGCTGCTCATCGGCATTGTGCGCGTAGTACACAACGCCGGTATTCGTGTCCATCAAAACGGCGGCCTGGGCCGAAATGGTGGGGTCATCCACCGCCGCGGCAGGCAGCGCCAGCATGGAAGCAACAAGAGCAATTATGACAACAAGCAGGAGGATTTTTGATTTTTTCATGTTAATCTCCGCGTAAATATGGTATGATGAAGTCAGCTGCCGCATCCGCACAGCATCGGTACGCTATATTATAAGAGAACTTTCCGAGAAAAGCAACCAACAAATCCTGACACCGGGAGAAAAAGATGAAGAAAGCGGAAAAAATCCTGCTTGTGCTTTCCGCCGTTCTGGCCGCGGCCGCGCTGGTCTTTTTCGCCGCGCCCGTGCCGCAGGCGGCCTTTACCCAGGGCGAGCTGCCCGCCGCCGCCACCGCCGCACCCCAGGAGCGGCTGGACATAAACCGCGCCGCTGCGGACGAGCTGGCCGAGCTGCCCGGCATCGGGCCCACGCTGGCCGAACGCATCGTGGCCTTCCGCGAGGCAAACGGCCCCTTTTCCGCGCCGGAGGATCTGATGGAGGTGGACGGCATCGGCGAAGGCCGGCTGGCCGCCATGGAGGACTACATCTTCTGCGAAAGGGAGACACCATGAAAATACTGGTCGTGGACGACGAGCAGCTGCTCGTGAAGGGAATAAAATTCAATCTGGAAAACGAAGGCTACGAGGTGGACGGCTGCTACGACGGCGAAACCGCCGTTTCCATGGCGCGCACGGGCGGCTACGGGCTGATCATCCTCGATTTGATGATGCCAAAGCTCGACGGGCTTTCCGCCTGTATGCAGATCCGCGAATTTTCCACTGTGCCCGTCATCATGCTCACAGCGAAAAGCGAGGACACGGACAAGCTCATCGGCTTTGAATACGGCGCGGACGACTACATCACCAAGCCCTTCAACATCCTTGAGCTCAAGGCCCGTGTGCGCGCGCTTTTGCGCCGCAGCTCCATGCAAAGCGCGCAGGCCGCGCCGGAGAACGAGTCAAACGCCATGACCCGCGGCCACATCACCATCGATCCCGACCGCCGCCGCGCGCTGGTGGACGGCAAAACCGTGGAGCTGACCGTGAAGGAATTCGATCTGGCGGAGCTGCTCATGCGAAACCCCGGCAAGGTGTATTCGCGCGAAAATCTGCTCGATCTGGTCTGGGGCTACGACTACCAGGGCGACATCCGCACCGTGGACGTGCACATCCGCCGACTGCGCGAAAAGCTGGAGCACAACCCGGCCGAGCCGGAATACATCATCACGAAGTGGGGCGTGGGTTACTATTTCAAGGACTGAGAAAAAACGACATATCGTTTCCGTCCGCACCAAGATGATCGCGGTGTTCGCGCTGCTGCTGGCCATTTTGATCCTGCTGGTCAACTCCTACCCCATCATCGCCAGCCGCGACCTGGTTCTGCGGTCCAAAAAGACCTCCATGCAGTCGCAGGCCGCCGTGATGTCCAGCTCGCTTTCCGCGCTGGAATCGCTCTCCGCCGAGGGCGTGGAGCAGGTCATGGAGCTGATCGACGTGATGCCGCTGACGCGCATTCTTGTGACCGACGCTTCCGGGCTGATCCTGTACGACTCCTCCGCAGAGGACAGCGCCGTGGGCCGCTGGGCGCTTTTGCGGGAGATTTCGGACGCGCTGGCCGGAAATGCGGTCTCGTCCTACGGCTTTCAGGGCGGCGTTTTCACCAGCCGCGCGGCCATGCCGGTCGTATCCTCCGGCGGCGGCGTGATGGGCTGCGTGTATCTGTATGAATACGACGCCGAGCAGGGCGCTTACATCACGGGCCTGCAGCGCAATCTGGGCTATGTTTCGCTGGCCATCGGCGGGCTTGGTCTGCTGCTGATCGCCATCATGGCCACCACGCTCACACGGCGCATCAAGCGTCTGGCCGCCGCCGTGCGGGTGGTGGAGGGCGGCGACTACGCCTACCGCATCAAGGTCCACGGCTCGGACGAGGTGACGGAGCTGAGCGAGGAGTTCAACATCCTCACGGGCCGGCTGGAGGCCACGGAGGAGGCCCGCCGCCGCTTTGTGTCCGACGCAAGCCATGAGCTGCGCACCCCGCTGGCGGCCATTCGGCTGCTGTCCGACTCCATCACGCAGTCCGGCGAGATGGACCCCGCGACCATGCGGGAATTTGCCTCCGACATCGGCTCCGAGGCCGAGCGCCTGCAGCGCACCACGGAAAAGCTCATGTGCCTGACAAAGCTTGACGCCGGCGCCACGCAGACCCGGCGCGAGTGCGTGGATGTGGCGGCCGTGGCGCGGCGCACGATGCATCTTCTGCAGCCGCTGGCGGACGCGCAGAGCGTGTCCATCGTGACCGATCTGGGCGACGACTGCACCGTTCTGGCCTCGGCGGACGATCTGTATCAGATCATCTTCAACCTGGTCGAAAACGGCATCAAATATAACCTCTCCGGCGGCTCGGTCACGCTCACGCTCCGGCGGCAGGAAACCGTGGTCCGCTTCCTCGTGGAGGACACCGGCATCGGCATTCCCGAACAGGATCTTGAAACCGTGTTCGACCGCTTCTACCGCGTGGACAAGGCGCGCTCGCGCGCATCCGGCGGCAGCGGTCTGGGTCTTTCCATCGTGCACGACGCCGTGGAGGCCAACGGCGGCAGCGTGGAGGTGGAGCGGCGGCAGCCAAACGGCACGCGCTTTACTGTCACGTTCCCGTATTATGCCCACAGGGAGGGACGGCCATGAAGCGGACTGTGACTGTTTTGCTGGCAGCCGTGCTGCTGTGCACGCTGTTTTTCGGCTGCGTGCGCGCCGGGCAGAGCGCCGCCGGAACGGACAGCGTGCAGATCTGGCGCGTGCACGAGGGCGCGCAGCCCGGCGAGCTTTTGCAGACGGAAACGCTGTCTCTGTCCGGCGGCAGCCGGGCCAAGGTCGAGGACGTGCTGGCCCTGTTTCAGCGCCGCACAAGAGCCGATGGGCTGCGCTGCGCCCTGCCGGACGGCGTGGAGGTCCTGTCGTGGACGGGCGAGTCCGGTCTGGTCACGCTGACCCTTTCGGATGCGTTTCTGACCGTGCCCGCCATGGACCAGACCGCCGCGGTATTCGCCGCGGTTTTGACGCTGTGCCAGCTCGACGAGGTGGACGCCGTTTCCATCGAGGTTGGCGGCGAGACGCTGTTTCATGCGCTCGACGCGGAGGACGCGCTGCTGCAGGACACCGACTCCGACCCCTACACGCGGCGGCTGCGCCTGTATTTCGCGAGCAGCGACGGCCAGTGGCTTGAAAGCGAATACCACAGCCTCTCCCTTGACGACGACAGCGCGCTGGAGCGCTATGTGATGGAGGAGCTTTTGCGCGGGCCGAACGATCCGGCGCTGCGCTCGGCCATCCCGGAGGGCACGGAGCTTTTGTCCTGCCGGACGGACGGCGGCGTATGCACCGTGGATCTCAGCGCCGCGTTTGTGGAAAACAAGCCGGAAACCGCGCTGGGCGAGCGGCTGGCCGTATGGTCGATCGTCAACTCGCTCACGGCGCTGGCGGATGTGGAAAGCGTGCAGCTTTTGTGCCAGGGCGAGGCCGTGGACAGCTATGTCTACCGTTCGCTGGCCGAGCCGCTCGGCTTTTTGAAGTCCGCCGTGGGCCCGCCGGCCACCGCCAAGGGCGAGCTGGGCGCGGCGCTGTATCTGGCGCTGCCGGGGCTCGATTCGTTTGCCGCCATGCCCATTTTGCTTGACAGCAGCTCCTTTGAACAGGACGAAACGGACGCGCTGCTCGCGGCGCTGGCCGACGCGGACGAGCCGGGGCTTCCCAAGCTGTTTTTCGGCAGCGGCACCATTCTTTCCAGCTCCGTGGTCGGACGCATCCGCGTGGTGGATGTGGCCGAAAGCTTCTTCGCCTCGCTTCAGCCGGACGAGCGCGAGGCCGCGGCCAAAAGTCTGGCCGCCACCGTGCTGGGCCTCGGGCTCGAGCGCGGCGTGCGCATCACGATGAACGGCGAGGACGCCGTTTTTGAGGGTGTTTCTTATGCCGGTCCCTGGACCGAGATCGATATCAATATTGTGGAGTGATTTTCAAATGTCTATGTCAAACGTGAAAAAAATTCAGCAGCATCTCGGCGCGCTGGACGCGCTGCTGCTCACCGACCCCATCACCATCCGCTACGCCTCCGGCTTTTTCATCACGGACGGCGCCGCCATCATCGGCCGCGACAAGGCGTGGCTGATCACGGACAGCCGCTACGAGGAAGCCGCGCGCGAGACCGTGACGGATATGGAGATCCTGTCCGCCTCGTCCGGCACGCCGTTCAAAACCCTCGCCGGGCACATCTTCGACCAGAACGCCTTTGCCGCCGTGGGCGCGGAGGCCGACCGCATGAGCCGCGCCGAGTGGCAGCGGATGGAGGAAGACCTCGGCGTAACGCTGCAAAGCGGCGAGCAGGTGATCGCGGGGCTGCGGCCGTCGAAGTCGGACGAGGAGCTTGACTGCCTCATCGCCGCGCAGCGCGTCGCGGAAAAGGCGCTGGACGAGCTGCTGGGCGTGATCCGTCCGGGCATGACGGAAAAGGAGCTGGCCGCGGAGCTTGTGTACCGGCTTTATAAATTCGGCGGCGAGGCCAATTCCTTCGACCCCATCGTGGTCACCGGCTCGAAAACCAGCATGCCCCACGGCGTGCCCGGCGACAAGATCATCCAGTCCGGCGATTTCATCACCATGGACTTCGGCACCATGTATAACGGCTACTGCTCGGATATGACCCGCACCGTGGCCGTGGGCCATGTGACGGACGAGATGCGCACGGTGTACGAAACCGTTCTGGCCGCGCAGCTGGCCGGCATTGAGGCCGCGCGCCCCGGCGTGACCGGCCGCGAGATCGACGCCGCCGCCCGCAATGTGATCGAGAGCGCCGGCTACGGCGAATATTTCGGCCACAGCTTTGGCCACAGTCTCGGCCTTGAGATCCACGAAGCGCCGAACGCCGCCCCCCGCAACGACCAGCCCATGCCCGACCGCGCCGTCATCTCCGCCGAGCCCGGCATCTACATCCCCGGCCGCTTCGGTGTTCGCATCGAGGACGTGCTTTTCCTGCACGGCGACGGCTGCATCGACATCACCAAAGCCCCCAAACAGCTCATCATCCTGTAAAAAACGCAAAAAAGCTTGCCAAATATAGCTTTTTATAGTATCATTTATCGTTGGAAAATAAATAACATTTGGAGGATATATCAATGCCTATTGAAGCAGGCGATTTTCGCAACGGCGTAACCTTTGAAATGAATGGCCAGCCCATGCAGGTCATCGAGTTCCAGCACGTCAAGCCCGGCAAGGGCGCGGCGTTCGTGCGCACCAAGTACAAAAACATCATCACCGGCGCCATCCGTGAGGAATCGTTCAACCCCTCGGCCAAGTTTGAAAACGCTTATGTCGAGCGCAAGAACATGGAGTACAGCTACTCCGACGGCGACCTGTACTACTTCATGGATTCCGAGACCTACGAGCTCGAGCCCGTGGACAAGACCAAGCTTTCCGACAGCTTCCGCTTCGTGAAGGAAAACGAGGTCTGCACGCTCGCTTTCTACAACGGCTCCTGCTTCTCCGTCGAAGCGCCCAACTTCGTGACCCTTGAGATCACGGAAACCGACCCCGGCTTCGCCGGCAACACCGCCACCAACGCCACCAAGCCCGCCACCGTGGAAACCGGCGCGGAGATCAAGGTCCCCCTGTTCATCGAGCCGGGCGAGCGCATCGAGATCGACACCCGCACGGGCGAGTATCTTGGCCGCGCGAAGGGCTGATAAACACCACTGAACACACACACCATTATAAGGAGGTCTCTGCAATGACAACTTCCGAAAAAGTAGCGTATCTGAAGGGTCTGGTCGAAGGCTACGGACTGGCCGGCGGCGACACCAAGGAAAGCAAGATCCTGGCCCAGATCGTGGACATTCTCGAGGATCTGGCGCTGGACGTGGACGACCTGGACGTCGCAGTCGATGAGTTGAGCGAGGGTCTGGACGTCGTCAGCGACGATCTGGAAGATCTCGAGTGCGTCGTTTACGACGAGTGGGACGACGAAGACGAGGATTATGATGACGACGACGAGGACGACGGCTTCAACTACGAGGTCACCTGCCCCGAGTGCGGCGACAGCATCTGCTTCGACGAGGACACGCTTGAGTCCGGCTGCATTTCCTGCCCCAACTGCGGCGCGAAGCTTGAGTTCGATCTCGACGAGATCGAGGAGCTTGAGCTCGACTGCGAGGACTGATAACTTCATAAAACGCAAAGGGCTGTCCGTTCCGGACAGCCCTTTTTGATTCCCCGGCGCAGCGCGGCTGCGCCGGTTTTTTATTGCGCAAGATAGGCGAGAAGCTGCTCGTCCGTGGTGTTTTGCGTAACGGTCAGCCGGCCGAGACAGAAAAGCGACTGCGGCAGCCCGGCCACAAGCGTGTTCACCCGCTCACCATCGGTCGTGACCGTGAGCTTATAGCCGCACGAGCGCAAAACTACATTCGTCAGCGTGCTCCACTGGCCCATCGGATAGGCGAGCGCACAGCTTTGCGCCAGACCGAGATCGTTAAACAGCCAGTTTTGCAGCGCCGTGTCAATCGTGAGCGAGTCAATGTAGTCCTTCTCGCTCTCGCCCTCCAGCGGCAGAATGTTCGCGCGCACCCGGCCGCCGCTTTCAAACGGAGCCCACTGGTGCATGTTGTAGGTGTGCGAGGCGATGGTGACAAGGCCGGAGGCCGTCATTTCCGCGATCTCCTCGCGGCCAAAATGCGGCGTCATGCTGTATTCGGTGTCCTGATACAGCGTGTGGCCCACGGAGCTGCCGATCACAAAGATCGCGGCTTTCAGCCCATATTTCTCCAAAACGGGATACGCCAGCTCGTAATTGCTTTGATAGCCGTCGTCAAAGGTGATAACGACGGGCTTTTCCGGCAGCGGCGCGCCCGACTCCACAAAGGCGATGCACTCATCGAGCGAGACGGCCTGATAGCCGTTTTCCACCAGCAGCGCCATCTGGCGCGCGAAGCTGTCCGGATGCAGCACCGTGGCGCTCTCCGGCTCGGTTTCGGACAGATGGTGATACAGCAAAATGGGGACCTTGGCCGTGATCGCCGCCGACTCCGCCGCCGTCTGGGCCGGCGCGCCCTGCGCGCAGTAAACGCCCAGATCGGCATAAATGCTGTTTTCCGCATCGCCGAACATATACGCCACGACCATGTCCGCCGCGGCGTTTCGCGTGTGCTCGCTGTCGTAAAAATAGCGCGGGTCGCCCGAAAGCGGCGAAACGGCAAAATTCCAGTAATCCGTCACGGCGGCGAGCTTCTGGAAAAACGCCTCCAGACTCTCGGGCGTGAATTTTTTCAGCTTCTCGCTGTACGCCGGGTTGATCACGACCGTCAGCTCCACACCCGCTTCGTCGCACAGGGCGCGGATCTGCCGCACATTTTCCACGCACGCGTCGATTTGATAAAGCGGCGCGGCGCTCTCCGCCGCCGGGAAATCCTCCGCGTGCGCCTGCAGATACTCCTCCCGCCCGCCGATCGGTTCCACATCGCGCACGCGCTTGTCGTAAACGCCGCTTTCGGCCACGAACACATCAAATTTCTGCGGCAAAATCGTGTCCGCGCGCCGGGCCGCCAGCTTGTCCAGCGCGTAGCTGGGGTTGGCAAAAAGATACTTCCCGTAATACGCAAGCGCGCTCTCGCCGCTTACGGACCAGTGCGGGTGATAGGTCAGCGTGGTTTCATCCGCGCCGATGGAATTGGCGTCGTTGAGCCCGAGAACGTAAAAGATATGCTTCACATCGCGGTCGTTTTCCAGCAGCCACGCAATGGTCTGCCGGTCGTAATCCGTGTCCGGGCCGTAGTGGAACAGGCTGTAGAAATCGGCGTCGATGTAGCGCTCGAGCGTTTCCGGCCGATACGACGACGCGCTGGACGAGCCGACGATGTAGCCATCGAAATCGTCAAAATGCCGGGAGATATAAACCGTCTTGCTGCTGCGGGGGTTCATGGTCTGCGTGTAGGAGTCCCAGCGAAGGAACACGTCGCCAAAGGCGTTGAAGGGGTCCACAGCGACATTCAGCCCCGCCCAGACGGCCGCGGCAAAAAGTGCAAACCCCACCAGCCGCAGCTGCCATCGTATCCGTTTCATCCCGACTCCTTTCCTCCGCTTTGCACAGGCACAAAGAGGCCGTCCTTATGGACGGCCTCCTGCGGTTTCGGATTATTATCAGTAGTTCTTCGCGGCGATGCCGGTGTTGGAAAGCCTGGACTCCATGGCGCCGGTCAGCTCCTCGAGCCACTCGGTCGCGGTTTCGCTGCGCATGTAGCTGTCCGCCAGCTCGTCGGCATAAACCTCGTCGCTTTCGCCAACGTAGTACAGAACGTGAGCGCCGTCGTAGCTGCCGCCCTCGTTGTAGGTGACAACTGCAGTGTCGCCAACGTTCGCGGCCTCGTCAAACAGCCAGTCGTTGACCGGGGCGACCATCTGGTTTTTGTAAACGTCCTCATACAGGCCGCCGGTGGTGTTCGAGCCGGTGTCCTCGCTGTAAAGGTTGGCCAGCGCGGCAAAGCTGTCCTCCGTGGCGTCGCCGCCCTTCCACTCCTCGTAGATCTCCTCGGCGCGGGCCGTGGCCTCCTGCACTTCCTCCGTGGAGAGGACTTCGTCGCCGTTGGTGTCCTCCGCCATCACAAGGATGTGGCGGAACGCGCGCGTTTTATACTGGTTGTCCTCGCGGCCCAGGAACATCACAACATAGCTCATGCCGTTGCTCTCCGTCAGCTCGCAGTCGCCCGCCTGACGCGCGTCATCGAGCAGCCACTCGGCATACGCCTCGGACAGATTGGCGCCCTGCGTGCTGTTCGTGCCGAGCTCCTCGCCGTCGAAGTTTTCGGCCACATACGCCGCGAAGGTCTCCTCGTCGGTGCCGTCAACGGCCGCCGCCATGGTCTCCATGGCCTCCTTCGTGCCGTCGTCGGTCTCCTCATCCACGACCGCCGAATAGGTGGCGTAGGTGATAACGTCGTACTGGTCGGCATTTTCCGCGTAGTAGGCGCTCAGCTCATCGGCCGTGTATTCGTAGCTGTCGTACATATATTCCGCATAGGCGGAGGCGTACACGCTGCGGTACATCTCGTCCTTGACCATCTGCTCGTCCACGCCCTTGCCGTAGACCAGATTCAAAAACTGCTTGAGACTGGAGTAGCCGTTGGTCTGCCAGCTGGTCTCAAGGCTTGCGACGGCCTCGTCATACTCGGCCTGATGCTCCTCGTCCAGCTCAAAGCCCGCAGCCTCGCCGGCGGCACACAGCGCCTGCACCTGCTTCATGTTCTCCACGGCCTGGTCAAGGAAGTACTCGCGCCAGGTCATATCCTCGGAATACTGCTGGTCGCCGAGGCTGATGCTGGTGTCGAAGAACAGACCATACTGCAGGTACTGATAGTAGGTGCTGTAGAAGTTCTGGTAGCTGTTGGAGTAGTAGTAGTTCAGCTGCGCAACGGAGTAATCCTGTCCGTCGATGGTAACACCGGTCAGATTCCGGCTCGGCAGAGCGGAGTTGAACAGGAAGATGAAGGCGAACACGACCACGACCACCGCGGCAACGATGCCGTATTTCAAGCGGCTTTTGCGGCGGGCAGCCATTTCCTTCTCCTGGGCAAGCTGGTGCTTGTCCTGTCCGGCCTCGCGGAGCTGTTTGCGATTGATCTTGTCTTTTGATGCGCTCATGTGTATATTCACCCTTTTGCGAGATTTTCCGCCGGTTGCCCAGCGTGACTGATACATTATATTACATACAAATCCTGTATTCAAGTCTTTTTTGTGTCGAAACCCACGCGCGGCGCACTTTGCCGCCAAAAAAGTCTATTCCGCCGGTTGATCCTGCACGCGATAGCGGTACGAACGCGCCGGATCGAGTGTTTCATACGGCTCCGGCCAGGGAACGGGATTTTGCACCGGCTGAACGAGCGACCAGTCGGCATGGACCGGCTCCGGCTCGTCCACAATGGGCGCGATCGGCCCGGCGCAGCCGAGCACCTGTCCCTCCGGAAAGCCATGCGGCGGCTGCGGCGACTGCAATCGTGCCATGCTTTCCCGCGCCGGATTGACGCAGTCAAGCGGGGCCACCAGATCGGGACAGACCTGAATGGTGCGGAATTTCCACTGCCCGTCCGCGTCCCGCGCGTATTCCACGCCGTAGCGCTCCCACATCCAAACGCCCTCGCGCCGGCCATCGGCATTGAGCGTGGAGGTCACGGCCCCCGGCGTGTAGAAAAAGGCGCGCGCCGTTTGGCCGTCGGCGGCCACCTCGATGATGTCCGTGGCCAGCGTGTGCATGGCGGACTCATACAGCGGGCGCGGGTCCAGCCCCGTCACCTGCGGCCAGGTTTGCGTGAGCTCCAGATACGCGCCGAGCCCCTGCCGCTCCAAACTGGAGCCCCAGCCGAATTTCACGCCCTGCCAGCCGACCCATTTGCCGAAGCCATGGCCCCAGGATACCTCGTCGCTTTTCAGCCAGCAGCGGTCCACTTCCTCCACGTTGCGCCCCGCGCAGTGCATATAGCAGTGGCGGGCATGGAGATTTTCCACCTCCAGGCAGGCTCCTGCCGCGCGGATCTTCTCGTGTGTGCTTTGCTCCATCCGGCTCAAACCCTCCCTTCAAGACTTGCCGAAAAGCCCGCGGGCCCATAGCTCACGGTTTCGGCAAACGTGCGGTACGGCTGCGGCAGCGGCGGAAAATGCAGCGGGTCGTTATACAGCGCGGTGTATATCTCCTCCGGCTCGCGCCCGTTCAAAAACGCCTCCCGCTCCGGCCAGTCCGGTATCTGATCAAACTGCGCCACAGGGCCCGCCGTCCTCTCGCGGCCCCGGCCCACCACATACCAGTGCGGCCCGCCCTCCCCGCGCGTCACGGTGCGCACGGCAATGGGCTGCTCGCGGTAGTTTTCCCCGGCGGACAAAACGTAGTTCGTGCCGATGAACATATGCCAGATGCGCCACGTGCCGCCCTCGCGGATGAAATCCACCGCCACGCGCTCGCTGACCCACTTGGCATCCGGCTCGCCCCGGCTGTCCGGGGCCATTTCATAGCCGATGCCCATCCACATTCCCTGCGCCGTGGAACCGTCCTCGGCCAGATACAAAAGCTTGGTGGAAAGCGGGTGCATCAGCGCCGTTCCCACGCCGCCGAAGCGGCAGCGCCCGACGTAATACGCCTCTATCTCCTCCATGCCGCGCAGAAAGCCCCAGTTGCGCCCAAACGACGCCGTGGCCCGGTTTTCAGACTCCTGCACCCAAAAGCGCTCCAGCGCCTCGCGGCGGCGGTTTGCCGCCTCGTAATAGGCAAAGCGGCCCATCGTGTCCCGTATGTTCTCCTGGTCCCAAACGCGATCGATCAGCTCGTCATCGGAAAATTCGCGGTACGCAAAGCTCATCGCACGCTCGCCTCCTCTCCATAGCCGACGATCTGTTCGAAGCTTTCATAGGGCTCCGGGATCTCCGGCGGCGGCGCAAGCGGCCGCGTGGGCGAATAGGGCCGGTAATTGTCCCGCACCACGGTGTATGCAGGCTTTTTCAGCGCCTTGAGCGCAGCGTATTCCGGCAGCTCCTTTCGCTCCGCGGGCCGCAGCCAGTTTTCGCCCATGGGCGCGGTCACATCCTCCGCGTGGAACACGTGCCACAGCCGCCACCGGCCTCCCTCCCGGCGAAAATCGATGGCCAGAAAGCCGAGCTTCCACCACGAAAGCGGCCCCCAGGGCCCAAGCGTATTGTCCGTTCCGTGAACGTGCCACAGGCCGCGGGCCGTTTCGCCGTTTCCGGCCACCTCCACCACCGGGGTCGTGATGGGAAGGCCGTGGAACTGCCCCACGCCGAAAAGCTCCTCCTCGCTCATCGAGCCGAGCTGCGCGGGGAAGCGCTCCTTCAAAAACCGCGACACCAGCGCCGTGTTTTCGCACTGCGCCGCATAATAGCCGCGCACGGCCGCCGCTCCGACGTAGCTGCCGTCGTTAAAGCGCAGGCACACGTCCTCCCGCGCACTCCAGAAATCATCAAACAAGCTGCCCTCGCGCTTGAGCAGCAGACTCATGACGTATTTGCCCGCCAGATTCATCACAGCGCGCCGGTCATGCCACCGATCCGCCAGCGCTGCACTGTTGCCGATATCGCGCATAATTTTGATCTCCTTCTTGCGTTTGTCCGGAATGTGAATATAATATAATTATATAAATTAGTATGGGTGCGCACAAGCGCAAAATATATAAAACATTTTAACGAAAAAGGAACCACGCGTCAATGGAAAGAAGCATTCACGGCGACATCATCGTTCTCGGCGGCGGCGGGGCCGGATTCTGCGCCGCCATGCGGGCCGCCCAGCTTGGCAAGCGGGTCATCCTGCTGGAAAAGGCGCCTTCTGTAGGCGGTTCGGCGGCGATGGCGCGCGGTCTGGGCGCCGTGGGAGCCCGCGACCAGAGAAACAGCCCCAAAGGCGCCTTCACCATCGCGCAGATGCTGCACGACTGGATGGAGCAGACCAACTATCTGGCCAACTTCGCCCTCATCCACGAATATCTGCGCCACAGCGGCGAGACCGTGGACTGGCTGCAGGCGCTCGGCTGCAGGATCGATTATGTCGGCACCGTGCAGCCAAAGCATGCCCACAGTCCCTTCCAGACCTATTTCATCTGGGACACCTACAAAGCCGGGGAGATGCGCCGTCTGATCCGGCGCGTGGAAGAAGGCGGCGGGCAGGTCCTTCTGCGCACGGCGGCAGAGGAGCTGATCGTGGACTCCGGCCGCGTCGCCGGTGTGTGGGCGCGGGACGAGCAGGGCCGCTTTGCGGTTTACGGCCGGGCCGTGATCGCCTGCACGGGCGGCTACGGCGCAAACGAGGAAATGGTGCTGCGCGCCACGCGCGGCGTGAAGGTGAACGCCATCAACACCGGCTTTCAAACCGGCGACGGCATACGCATGGCCATGGACATCGGCTGCGGCACGGAAAATCCGGACGCCATCGAGCTGCACGGCTGCGACGTTCCCTGCGACAAGCTCAGCCGCGCCTCCATCGGCCGCCATGGCAACGAGCTGAGCCGGCTGACGGGCTTTCCTGGCGTGCTTTGGCTCAACCGCCTCGGCCAGCGCTTTGTAAACGAGGGCGTGTGGGAGGACATCTCCTACACCGGCAACGCCGTTTTCCGCCAGGGCAGCGAGTATTATATCCTGCTCGACCAGACCATGGCCGACGCACTCACGGAAAAAGGCGCGCGCGCCCTGGGACTGGACACCGATCTGCGCGGGCTCGACCCGGACACGCCTTGGACCGATTTTCCCGCGCAGCTGCGCGAAGGGCTCACCTGCGGCGTGGTGCACAGGGGCGATTCGCTTTCCGCGCTGGCCGGGTCGGCCGGCATGGACGCCGCCGCGCTGTCGCAAACCGTGGCGGACTATAACGCGCTGTGCGCCGCCGGACGCGACGATATGTACGGCAAGGACCCCGCCTATCTGCACGCCTACGGCGCGGGGCCCTATTATCTGATCGAAGGGCGCGCCAACCAGCTTTGCTCGCTGGGCGGACTGCGCATCAACACCGCCATGCAGGCGCTGCGGCCCGACGGCCGCCCCATCCCCGGCCTGTACGCCGCCGGATGCGACGCCAGCGGCGGTCTTGTGAACAACGCCTATGTGTCCTATGAGGGCGTAACGCTGGGCTGGGCCTGCACCTCCGGCAAACTGGCCGCCGAACACGCGGCAGACCACATAGAAAAGGAGCTTACCTCATGACTGAACGCAACTGTGATATTCTGGTCGTCGGCGGCGGCGGCAGCGGTCTGGTGGCCGCAGTGCGCGCGGCGGAGCTTTCCGGCAAGCGCGTGATCGTGCTGGAAAAGGCCAAAAAGCCCGGCGGCGGGATGCTGTTCGCCTCCACCATGCGCACCTTCGGCAGCCAGTGGCAGGCCGACCGCGGCATCCGCGACCAGTCCAACGACTTCATCCGCCAGGGCATGGATCTGACCTTCTGGAAGCTCGACGCCAAGCTGGTGCGCCGCGCCGTTTTGAGCACGGGCCGCTTCTTCGACTGGTACAGCCGGTTTGAGCTGCCCGAAATTCTGGCCAAATACGAGCCGCGCCCCTACATCTTCGATATCCCCGTCCACGGCCAGCCCGGCCCGCAGCAGGACGGCTTCCACAACGGCTCGGGCCGCTTGATCGTGGCAACCATGCTGCGCCAATGCGAGGCCCGCGGCATTGAGGTGCTCACGGAGCACCGCGCCGTGGATGCCGAGGTGGAAAACGGCCGCATCACGGCCATCTGGGCCGAAACGCCGGAGGGCCGCGTGCGCTTCGGCTGCCGCGTGTGCATCCTCTCGTGCAGCACCTGGATACGAAACGAGGCCGTGATGGACAAGGTGATGCCCGCGTTCCGCGATCTGGACATCATGCCCAACGCCCACCAGAACCCCGCCTACACCGGCGACGGCATCCCCATCGCGGAAAAGGCCGGCGCTTTTGTGGACTGGGACAACTTCTGTCTGCGCATCATGGGCCCCATGTGCGCCACGGGGGAGACCTCCGTGTTCTATCCGCTTTCGCTCAGCGACTACTGCATTCTGGTCGATCTGACGGGCCGCCGCTTCGCCGCGGAGCCGCTGGTGCCGCGCATGGATCCGTTCGACACCGGCCATGTGCTGCTGAAGCTGCCCAAGGGCCGCAGCTTCTTCCTGTTCAGCCAGAACATTCTCGAGCGGATGGTCGCCGAATCGAAATCCGGCACCAACGAGCCCGGCCCCTTCCCCAAGCCGCCGCTGCCGGACACGCCGGTCATCCACGGCTGGTTCCGCGATGCGATGGCCAAGGGCACCAAGGGCGTTTTCATGGCGGACAGTCTCGATGCGCTCGCCGGGCAGATGGGCGTTGATCCCGCCGCGCTGGCCCGCACCGTTTCAACCTACAACATCTCCTGCGCCGAAGGGAAGGACTGGGACTATTTCAAGGACCCGAAAACCATGCTGCCGCTGGCGCAGGGCCCGTATTTCGCGCTGGCCGCCCGTCTGAACACGGACGGCGCGTTCGGCGGCGTGGCCGTGAACGCCGATATGCAGGCCTATCGGCCCGATGGCAGTCTGGTTCCGGGCCTTTACGTCACGGGCGATTTCGCCGGCGGCCGCCACATCAGTCTGGGCGGCGTGAAGCGCCAGGTGCTCAACGATATGTCCTGGGCGCTCTCCTCCGGCTTCCTCGCGGGTGAAAGCGTTGCCGAGGCCCTTAGAAACGAATAAATCCGCCGCAAAATTCAACAGCCGTGGGTCGCTTGTTCCCACGGCTGCTTTTTTATCTTTTCCGGCCCTGCCTGCGGTAGCCTTTGGCCCATTTTTCGTCGTTTACTTCAAATTCATCCCGGTAGCGCCCGAGCTTTTGCCCCGGCACGACCAGCAGCGCGATCAGCACCACGCAGCCCACGACCAGCAGCCCGCGCGGCACCGCGCCCACCAGCGCATTTTCCCGCGCCCCGAGCACCACGATGCGCGCCGCGTCCGATTCCGGCAGCGCCGTTTTCCCGGCTGCATACGCCGCCAGCGCGCTGCACAGCGTGTCGCCCATGGGCTCGGCGGGATGCAGCGGATAGTCGTACGCCCCGTCGAACAGCGCCCCGGGCGCGCACACGCGCAAAACGGTGCTCCCGTCGGTTTTATCGAGCTTGCGCCCGTCGTCCAGCGTGACGCTCTGCACGCGATCGCCCGCGGGGGCCGAAGCATCATATACCATCTTCAGGCCCGAAACATGGCAAAACCCATCAAAATCCGACGCCTCCGCCACCACCGTCTCCGTGTCGGGATCGACCACGATGGCATGGACCGACCATTCCAGCAGCGCCCACAGCTCTGCCGCCGTCAGCGCCGCCACGGCCAGAGGCCGGTCCTGGGCAAACACGCGCGCGATATCCGCCGCCGTGACCGCGCCGGCGTTCAGATCGTTGGCCAGCTCGCCGCCGGGCACCAGCGCCGCATCCGCGCCCGACACGGCGCGCAGCGCATCCGCCGCCGTTTGGCCCAGCTCGCATTCCTCGCGCAGCGGCGCGGCCTTCAGGATGGTTTGCGGCGCCGTTTCCAGCACCGTGATGACCGGCTCGGCCGCCGCAGCGGAAAGCAGCAACAGCCACAGCGCCGCCAAAACGGCGGCGCTGCATTGAAAAATTCGTTTCACAGGTCGTTGATCTCCCGAACGTAGTGGCAGGCCACGAAATGATCGGGCTGGACCTCCTCGTAGGTCGGCATCTCCTGCTGGCAGCGCTCCTTGGCATAGGGGCAGCGCGCGGCAAAGCGGCAGCCGGGCTTGGGATTGACGGGGCTGGTCAGCTCGCCCTGCATGATGATGCGCTTTTTCTCCCGCCGGATGGACGGCACCGGAATGGCGGACAAAAGGCCCTTGGTGTAGGGGTGCAGCGGCATTTCGAACAGCCGGCGCGAGGGGCACTTTTCGATCATGGAGCCGACGTACATCACAAGGATATCGTCCGAGATGTGCTTGACGACGGACATATCGTGCGTTACGAAAATGTAGCTGAGGTGCTTTTCCGCCTGCAGGTCCTGCAAAAGGTTCAGAACCTGCGCCTGAATGGAAACATCCAGCGCGCTCACCGGCTCGTCGCAAACGATGAACTTCGGGTCCACACTCAGCGCGCGGGCGATGCCGATGCGCTGGCGGCGGCCGCCGTCGAGCTCGTGGGGGTAGGAGTAGGCAAAGCGGCGGGCCAGACCCACGGTGTCCATCAAACTGAACACCTTGTCCTCGATCTCCTGCTTGCTGCTGCACAGATGGAACGAGCGCAGAGGATTGGCGATCAGCTCAAAGACCGTGTAGCGGGGGTTGAGACTGGAAAAGGGGTCCTGGAAGATGATCTGCATATCCTTTTGCAGCTCGCGGCGCTCGCGGCCCTTGGCCTGCGTGATGTCGCGGCCTTCAAAGAATATCTTGCCGTCCGTGGCGGGCAGCAGACCCAGCACGGTGCGGCCCAGCGTTGACTTGCCGCAGCCGGATTCGCCCACAACGCCCAGCGTTTTGCCGGCGTCGAGCGTGAAGCCGACATCGTCCACCGCGTGCAGCTTGCCGCGCGGCGTGTCAAAGTATTTTTTCAGGTGCTCTACCCGGATCAGCTCTTCACTCACAGGGTCTCACCCGCCTTTCCTTCATCTTCGTCCACGCTGCGAAGCGAAAGCTCCTCCATGCGGTGGCAGCGGCACATATGGCCGGGGGCCTTTTCCCGCAGCGTCGGCTCGGTTTGGGCACAGCGCTCATCGGCATAGGGGCAGCGGGGATGGAACTTGCAGCCAGCCGGCAGATTCGCCGGGTCCGGCATCAGACCCACGATGGGCTTGAGCCGCTCCACCTCGGAATCGAGCGAGGGCAGCGAGTTGAAAAGCCCTTCGGTGTAGGGGTGGGCCGTGCGCTCGAAGATATCCTCCAGCGTGCCCAGCTCCACGATCTCGCCGGCGTACATGATGGCCACCTTGTCGCAGGTTTCCGCCACCACGCCCAGATCGTGCGTGATGAGGATCATGGCGGAGTTGAGCTTGGTTTTCAGCTCCGTCATCATGTCGAGCACCTGCGCCTGAATGGTCACATCCAGCGCGGTGGTGGGCTCGTCGGCAATGAGCAGCTTCGGCGAGCAGGCCAGCGCCATGGCAATGACCACGCGCTGCTTCATGCCGCCGGAGAACTGGTGGGGATACTCCACGCCGCGATCGGCGGGGATGCCCACGAACTCCAGCATCTCCCGCGCCTTGGCCACGGCCTCGTGCTTGGATACCTTTTCGTGGATCTTCACGACCTCCGCGATCTGGTCCTCCACGCGGAAGATGGGGTTGAGCGCGGTCATGGGATCCTGGAATATCATGCTGATGGCCGAGCCGCGGATGTCATGCAGCTGCTCGTCCGTCATTTTCAGAATATCGCTGCCTTCAAACCATATCTCGCCCTTTTCGATGCGGCCGGGGGGCGACTGGATGAGGTTGAGCACGGACAGCGCCGTGGTGGTTTTGCCCGCGCCGGTCTCGCCCACAAGGCCAAGCGTTTCGCCGGCATCGAGCGTAAGCGACACGCCGTTTACGGCGTGGATGTGCGAATCCATGGTGTGGAACGCGACCTCGAGGTCTTTGATCTCAAGCAAATGACTCATGTCTGCCCCTCCTTACTGCTTCAAGCGCGGGTCGAGCGCATCGCGCAGACCGTCGCCCATGACGTTGAAGGCGAACACCGTCACCATGATGGCGATGCCGGGGAAGGTGATCATGGGCCAGAAGCTGGTGATGAACTCCTGTCCGGCGCTCATGATGGAGCCCCACTCGGATGTGGGCGGCTGCACGCCGAGGCCGATGAAGCTCAGACCCGAGATCTGCAGAATGTTGCCGCCGATGCGCATCGTGGCGTCCACGATCAGAGGCGACAGCACGTTCGGCATGATCTCGTGGAAGATGATCTTGAAGTGGCCCGAGCCCGTGGCGCGGGCGGCCTCCACATATTCCTGGGAGCGGATCTGCATGACCGTGGCGCGGATCATGCGCACACCGGGGGCCATGCCTCCGATGGCGATGGCGATGGCTGTGTTCAATATGCCAACGCCCAGCAGCGCCGAGATGCACACCGCCAGCAGCATACCGGGAATACACATGAGGATGTCGCAGACGCGCATAACGATGGACTCATACAGCCCGCCGAAGTAGCCCGCCGTGGCGCCGAGCACAATGCTGATGATCATGCCGATGATCAGACTCAAAAGCGAGATCAGCAGCGACACGCGCGCGCCGTAGATGATGCGGCTGAACAGGTCGCGGCCGAAGTTATCCGTGCCGCACCAGTGCTCCGCCGAGGGCATGGCCATACGGTCGCGGGAAATGGCCGTGGGGTCATAGGGGGCGAGAACGTTGGCAAAGATGGCGACCAGCACCAGAAACACCGCCAGGCAAAGGCCAAACACGGCCAGCTTGTTGCGGCAGAACTGCCGCCAGGTGTCGCCGAGCTGGCTGTGGCGGCGCTCGTCCAGACGCGGGCCCGAAGTTTCTTTTTTATTCATGCTCAGGCCTCCTTTTCTTTCAGCTTGCGGCGCTTGTTCTGGCCCTCATACTGGGCCTTGATTCGCGGGTCGGCATAGGCATAGGCCACATCCACCAGCAGGTTCACCATGCAAACGAAGAACGACAGCACAAGCACGGTGCCCTGGATCATGGGGAAGTCGCGCGTGTTGATGGCGGACAGCAGCAGCATGCCGATGCCGGGAATGGAAAACACGGACTCGATGATGAACGAGCCGCCGATGACCATGGTAAGCTGCGCGCCAATGACCGTGAGCACGGGGATCATGGCGTTGCGCAGCGCGTGGCTGAAGATAACGACGCGCTCCTTCACGCCCTTGGCACGGGCCGTGCGGATGTAGTCCTGGTTGATCACATCCAGCATACTCGTGCGCGTCATACGCACAACGAGCGAGATCGGGCTGAGCGCCATGCAGAACACCGGCAAAATCAGACCCTTTAAGCTGCCGTTATCCCACGAGGCCGGCAGCCACCCGAGCTTGAGGCTGAAAATGAGCATACTCATCAGCGCGATCCAGAAGGCCGGAGCCGCCGAGAAAAATACCGCGAGGGTGGTGGCCGTGTAGTCGATGGCGGTGTATTTTTTCACCGCCGACAGTATTCCGATGCCCACCCCCAACACAACGGTTATGATGCACGAGAGCAAGCCCACCTTCAGCGTGACGCCCAAGCGGGAGTTGAAGATGGCGTCCTTGACCGGACGGGACGTATCGTAGGAGGTGCCGAGATCGAGCTTTGTTGCAATATCGACCACATAATCCACATACCGCACGATGAAGGACTTGTCCAGACCCATTTCCGCCCGCTTGGCTTCATAGGCCTCCTCCGTGTAGTTCGAGCCCAGCGCCAGAATGGCCGGATCGCCGGGGATGAAGTAATTGATGGTGAAGATGACCAGCATCACACCCAGCAGCGTGGGAATGATGATGAGCAAGCGCTTCAATATGAATCGAAACAAGGATGAGCACCTCCTAATAAGTCGCCAGCCCCCAGCTTGTGGGGGCTGGCTTTGGAAAACTCAAATTTTGCCGCCGTTCGCTCAGGCCAGCTTCAGAGAGCCGAGGCAGCTGCGCATCAGCGCGGACTGGTCAAAGCTCGCGATGCGGTCGTTGTAGGCCACAGCCTTCATGACCTCGCACACGGGCAGCACCATGTAGTTGTCATACAGCCACTGGTCGAGATTGCGGTAGTTCTCCCAGCGGGTCTCCTCGTCCACGCTGTAAAGGCCGTTGTAGTAGTACTCGTTGTACTGCGGGTCGGAGATGGAGAAGGAAGCGAACGCGCCCTTATCATAGAAGGAGGACAGAGCGTTGTCCGGCTCCTTGGTGGGGTTGCCGCCCATGGTATGGCTGCAGGAGATGTCGGTCTCGCCGCCGAGGTGGTAGCCGAGCGCGGTGGCCAGCTCATAGGTCTGCACGTTCACCGTGATGCCGACCTGGCTGAGCAGAGCCTGCACGGCCTCGCCGATCTGGGGTTCGGGGGGCAGGTCGGGGGAGACCCAGTCGATCACGATGTCGCCGGACTTGTAGCCGGCCTGCTCGAGCAGCTCCACGGCCAGCTCGGGATCGTACTCATAGCCTTCGTGGGCCACATAAGCATCGAAGGTGGTGGGGTAGTGGCTGGTGGCCAGTTCGCCGAGCGCGCCGTAGGCCACGTCGGTGATGTATTCCATATCCAGCGCGTGGGCAATGGCCTCGCGGACCAGAGGATCGGCCAGAACGGGGTTATCCTCGTTGAGGTGCAGATAGAGAACGTCGTTGTCGGGATAGTACTGGACGGTGCCCTGCGCGCCGCCGGCGGCCTCGATGGACTCAACGGTGGTGGCGCCGATGTTGTAGATAACGTCCAGGTTGCCCGCCTGATAGTCCATGTACATGGCGCTTTCATCGGAGTAGAACTTCAGCGTGATCTTGGTGGCGTCGAAGGTACGGGAGGTATCCCAGTAATCCTCGCGCAGCGTGAACTCAACATAGGAGTCCTGCACCATGTCGGTGATAGCATAGGGGCCGGAGCCGACGGGGGCCGTGAACCAGATCATCTCGGACGAAGCGTGCGCTTCGGTGAAGGTCTTCTGCATCACGGGGCAGTTGAGCGTGCGCAGCGCGGGGCCATAGGGCGCCTTGTAAACGATGGTGACGGTCATGCCGTCATCGGAGATGGTGCAGGCACCAAAGTCGATCTGGGAATAGTACTGATATTTATCGGTGGTCTCGCCCTGAAGAATGTAGTTCTGCAGAGAGAACAGCACGTCCTCGGCGGTCATCTGCTTGCCGTCGGAGAAGTAAATGCCGTCCTTGACCGTCATGGTGAAGGTCACGTCGTCCAGCCACTCATAGGAGTCGAGGATGTAGGAGACATACTCGCCGGTGAAGTCGTCGACCTCGAACAGCTTATCGTACACCATGCCGGAGCAGACGAAGTCGTCGTCCGCCGCGGAGGAGGGATAAGCGGGGTAGTGGGTGTCCACCACGCCGATGGTCACTTCGGTGCTCTTTTCGCCCGGAGCCGCAGGAGCCGCCGCCTCGGGAGCCGCCGCAGCGGGAGCCTCGGCCGTGGTCGCTTCCTCCGCCGGAGCCGAGCCGCACGCGGCCAGCGCCAGCATCATGGCCAGAGCCAGCAGGAGCGCAAGATACTTTTTCATTGTCAGATCTCCTTTTCATTTTTTGGCGCGGCTTCACACCGCGTTCCATCCGATAAAAATATAACACACCTTGGCGCATTTGTAAATAACGCACCAAATTGAAACGACCGCCTGCCCATGATACAAGGCGTTTTGACGGAAACATAGTTTCTTTTCGGAAACTATGTCAGCCTCTTTCGTTCTGCCGGGCGCTGCGCGGCGGATGGCTCAAAAGCGCCTCATCCCGCTCGCGGTAGCCATGCCAGATCTCGCCCATGGGATCGACCGGCAGTCCCTTGCGCCGCATATCCACCCAACCCCAGTCATACACCAGATCGAGCAGTCCGATCATGGCGCGGCCGGAATCCGTCAGGCAGTATTCCACGCGCGGCGGCACCTCCGGCAGCACGTTGCGGTAGATGAGGCCGTCGTTTTGCATATCCTTCAAATTCTGGCTGAGCACCTTCTGCGTGATGGGAAGCTGCTTGAGGAATTTGGAGAAATATGTCCCCTCGTCCACATAGATCGCGCGCAGCAAAAACGGCTTCCAGCGGTTGAAGATCAGCCGCATCATATGGGAATAGGGGTCATCGTATACGTTCGGCTCGTCCGGCTCCAGCGGCGGCGTGACCTCGAGCAGACGCTCGCGCTCCTCCTGCGTGGACATCAGCGAGTGCAGCTTTCGCTCCTTTTCGGCGCGCGTGTCATCGCTGAAAACCACTTCCTGATTTTTAAAGTCCATTTTATCGTCCATCTCCATTGTGATCATTTTCATTCTATCACTCTGGTCGAAACTTTGACAAGCTAACATTCCTCCTTGTTTCTTCCATGTAGGAAGGTTACTTAATGGTGGGGTATTTTCAATCCGGCGCACTCGTGGTATAGTAAGCTCAGGACATTGTGAAGAAAATCACGCTGCCTGTGCGGCGAAAGGAGTTCATGCATATGTATGTTATCAAGGATTCCTGCAGCGGCTGCCACACCTGCGAGCTGGTGTGCCCGATGCAGGCGCTCTATTATGACGGCCCCCGCTACCAGATCGACCCGGACAAATGCGTGCAGTGCGGTCTGTGCGAAAAGCACTGCCCCACCTGCTCCATCGTGGATGTGGACGATAAAACCGTCCCCACGCCGCACGAGAAGATCGTGCGCGAATGTGACCTGGTGGTCTGCGGCGGCGGCAGCGGTCTTGTGGCCGCCATCCGGGCCGCGCAGCTTGGCAAGAAGGTCATACTGCTGGAAAAGGCCAAAATATGCGGCGGCAACACCAATCTGGCCCACGGCTTTTTCCCCGTCTACTCCCGCTGGCATGAGGAGCTTGGGCTCGAGGACATGCGCGAGGAGGCCGTGGAGGTCATGTACGAGCGCGGCGAGCACATTCTGGACAAGGACGTGCTGCGCACCGCGATCTACGGCTGCTCCGAATTTTTTGACTGGCTGCTTACCTTCCCCGGCGCGAAGGACTTTTTCACGCTCGAAAAGCTGGGCGAAAAGCGCGCCGTCGGCCCCATTTTTGGCCCGGCGGTCATCCATGTGAAAACGCCCTGCGAAAACCAGCGCAGTCTGGACCCCTCCATCGGGCCCGGCTGGGGCGGCACCTTTGTGAAAAACGCCATGCTGGCCGCCATACCGCAGCAAAAGCTCGATGTGGAGATCCTGCTGCAGCACGAGGCGAAGCATCTGCTCACGGACGACGCTGGCCGCGTGTGCGGCGTTCTGGCGCTGGACCCCGGCGGCGAGACCGAGGTTCGGGCCAAGGCCGTGATACTCGCCACGGGCGGCTTCGGCATGAGCGACGAGAAGCTGCGCAAATACACGAATTTCTTCGAGGAGGAGCACCCCGTCACGCGCTTCTCCGTTCCCAGCGACACCGGCGACGCCATCGACATGCTGCAGGAGCTGGGCGTGGAGCCCGTTCCCGAGCGGATGTTCCTTTCCCAGTTCGGCCCGGCGCACCACCCCTACAGCTACTGCCTGTACCGCCTCAACGAGGAGCCGAGCGCGCTTTCCGTTGACCTCACCGGCGTGCGCTGGCAGGATGAGTCCGGCGGCCTGTTCATGGGCACACAGAACATCAAGGGCCATCCCAACCACGCCATATGGAGCATCTGGAGCCAGAAGAACATCGACGACATCTTCCGCGGCTATCTGAACGACCCCACCCTGGCCGACGAGCGCCGCTGCTATGTGGGCTATCAGGCGGATCTGGAACGCGAGGCCGGCTACAAGAATCCGCCCGTCATGATCGCCGACACCATCGGGGAGCTGGCCGAAAAGCTCGGCATGGACCCCGCCGTTCTGGTCAAAACCGTGGACGACTACAACCGCTACTGCCGCACCGGCTGCGACGAGCAGTTCGGCAAAGCGCCGGAACACCTCATCGCCCAGGAGACCGGCCCGTACTACGCCGTCTATGCCCAGCGCTTCTCCGAGGCCGCCATGGGCGGACTGATGGTGAACGGCAAGTGCGAGGTGCTGCGAAACGACGGCAGCGTCATACCCGGTCTGTACGGCGGCGGCGACGCCACCTCCGCCATGCACCGCAGAGGCAAGATGGCCGTGATTTCCGAGCTGACGTGGGCCTTTGCCTCCGCTTACCGCTCCGCCGAAAATGCCGTGAAGGAAATGGAGGGAACGAAATGATCAATTCCAACCCCAACCTCTCGCTGACCAAAACCCCCGTGCAGACCCGTCCCGCGGCCGAGCGCGTGAAGGATTTTGAGGAAGTTGAGCTCGGCTACACGCTGGCCGAGGCCCAGGCCGAGGCCCGCCGCTGTCTCAACTGCCCGGACCGCTACTGCGCGGCAAGCTGCCCGGCCCACAACTATATTCCCGAATTCATCGAGCAGATCCGTCTGGGCGACCTGCTGGCCGCGTGGGAGCTGCTGTCGCGCACCAACCCCTTCATGGAGCTGTCCGGCCGCGTTTGCCCGTGCGAGAGCCAGTGCGAGGCAAACTGCACCCGCTCCATCAAGGGCGAGCCCGTGGCCATCGGGCGTCTGGAGCGCTTTGTGGCCGACTGGCACCGGAAAACCTACGGTCTGCCGCCGGAGGCTCCCGAGGCAAACGGCCGCTCGGCCGCCATCGTGGGCTCCGGCCCGGCCGGCATCGGCTGCGCCGCCTCGCTGGTTTTGAGCGGCTTCCATGTGGACATTTACGAAAAGAGCGACCGCCCCGGCGGCGTGCCCGTTTGGGGCATTCCGAGCTTCGTGCTGCCCGCCGTGCATATGCAGCGCCAGATCGACCATCTCACAAAGCTGGGCGTGATCTTCCATCTGAACACCGAGGTCGGCCGCGATGTGGCGCTTGAGCAGCTTCGCGCGCAGCATGACGTCGTGTTCGTGGCCACGGGCGCGGGCCAATGCACCGAGCTTGCCATCGAGGGCCGCGCGCTGCGCGGCGTGGTGCAGGCGGAGGATTATCTGAAAAATCCCGCCGCATACGAGGGCAAAACCGTTCTGGTGCTCGGCGGCGGCAACACCGCCATCGACGCGGCGCGCACCGCCATCCGCCGGGGCGCGGACAGCGTGAGCCTTGTCTACCGGCGCACGGCGCAGGATATGCCCGCCGCTGAGGCGGAAAAGGCCGTGGCGCGCGAGGAGGGCGTGAAGCTCATCGAGCAGGCAGCACCCGTCCGCTTCCTGGGCGAAAACGGCCATGTGGCCGCGCTGGAGTGCGACAGGATGCAGCTCACCGCGCCGGATTATCCCGGCGGCCGCAACAATGTGGCCCCCAGCGGCGAGACCCTTTCGCTCGAGACCGATCTGGTCATTCTGGCGCTGGGCTTTGAACCGGTCGCCCTGCCGGGTCTCCCCTGCGACGAGCGGGGCCGCGCGATCGTGGACAAGAACTACGCCACCGAGCTCGACGGCGTTTACGCCGGAGGCGACGCCGTGACGGGTGCCGCCACGCTCATCAAGGCCGTGGCCGCGGGCAAGGACGCCGCCGCCGCCATCTTCACCCGTTTTTGCGACTGACGGAAAAACCGCATAACAACAGGCACGGGCCGGAGCTTTCCGCGTCCGTGCCTTTTTGCGCCGCGGAAAGGTTTGACAAGCGCGCCCCCCACAGGGTACTATAGACGCGAGAACAAAAGGAGGTTTTTCCCATGCACAAAAAGCTTTTGGCAATCATTCTGGCGCTGACGCTCTGTGTGGGCGCGGCACTGGCCGCCTCGGGCGAAGCGTCCGGCGAGGGCTCCGGCGAAGCGTCGGGCGAGCCCGTGGCCGCGATGCTGGTGATCGACGGCTGCGCCATCGCGCACGATCTGACCGCCGCGCCGGTCGATGCGATCGAGAACGAGGCGGATTACATCTGGTCGGTCTCCGACGGCGGCGGCATCACCTACACGGACGAAGACGGCGTTGTTTGGGGCATCTACCGCGCCGGACAGGCGGGCGTGTTCGAGATCGTGGTCTCCTGCGAGGATGACCCCAGTCCCTGGAGCGTGGACGAGCAGATCTGGGTGGGCGGTTCGCGCATTGTGGAGCTGTGCCTGCAGGACGGGCGGCTGACCCACATCCTCACGGATGAGCTGGTGGCCGGGCCGGAATACGATGCAGAAGTGCGCGAGGTGAAGGAAGACCTCTTTGCCGCGCCGGAATTTCCGGCCGATGCCGCGATCGTGAGCGCGACGGGCTACAGCGTGTATACCAAAAGCCCCGCCTCCATGCAGGACGCCGTGATCATGGCCACGATGTACTGGGACAGAGCGAACGACGAACTGTACGCCATCCGCTTCATCCAGCCGATGCTGCCCTGGGACGATAACGGCGCTTCCATGGGCTGGGCCTGCGTGACGGACACGGCGCTGCTGGACACCCTCGGCAAGACAGATGCGCTGGTCACCATCTCCGACGGCGTGCAGTACGCGAAGTATCTGCGCATCGGCGGCATTCTTTGGACGGGCGCGGTCTCGAGCCATCCGGCAGCGGCCGTCGCCGTGGACTACTCCGCCGAGATAAACGGCACCGAGACCACGCTGAACGATTACGTCCGCACGGACGAGGGCGCAGCCTGGTATGTCGAGGCCTCGCGCACGCCGGTGGAGGTCCTTCCCGCACCGGACGGCAGCGCGGCCGCAGTGCTCGACATTCCCTATAAGGAAACGAACGGCCACGGCGTGCATTTCTGGATGAGCCCGATCACCTTCCCCGGCAATATGCAGGCCATCAAGGATTTTGTGGCCGAATACGGCTTTGACTACGACTACTACGCCGACGGCGGCATCACCAAGGGCGAGACCGGCTACTGGCAGACGGCGGACGCCGTTTCCGGCGCAACGCTGGACGAAACGCCCTCGTATCTCGACCTGCTGAAAACGCTGTATAACGAAATCCAGGCCGGAAACTATGAGGTGGAGAGCTCTCCCGCCTCCACAGAGCCCTCCGGCGAGGCTTCAAAATGAAATAAATCAAAACCCAAAAAGCAGAGGACGCGCGCCTCTGCTTTTTGTTTCCCCGCCGGGGGGATAATATCTCCTTCAAAGTTTCGATTTCGGGTGTAGTTTTTTTCGAAAAAACCGTAGTAGTATATATGTGGGGTATGGCGCGGGGCGCACGGCGCTGCCCGCAGCCGGGAAAGGAGGGGACCGCGTGGAGGACACACAGATCATCGAGTTGTTTTTTGCCCGCGACCAGCAGGCGATCGAGGAGCTGGACATCAAATACGGAAGCGAGTGCCGCAGGCTCTCCTATCGGATACTGAACAACCGCCTCGATGCGGAGGAATGCGTAAACGATGCGTATCTGGGCACATGGAACGCCATTCCGCCGCAGCGGCCAAACCCGCTGCTGACCTTCCTGTGCAAAATCGTGCGCAATCTCTCGGTCAAGCGCTACCATGCCAACACCGCCATCAAGCGCAACAGCCTTTACGACATCGCCCTGAGCGAGGTGGAGCGCGATGTGATGGCGCCGGAAACAGTGGAGGGCGCCATGGATGCAAAAGCGCTGGCGCGGACGATCGAGGCGTTTATGGACACGCTTTGCGCCGAAAACCGCGTGATTTTTCTGCGGCGGTACTGGTTTTCCGATTCCTACGAGGAGATCGCCCGGCGGGTGGGTCTGAGCGAGAAGAACGTCTCCGTGAGACTGAGCCGCCTGCGCCGCCAGCTCAAGGCGTATCTGGTGCGGGAGGGGGTGCTTGCATGAGTTTTGCACTGTTTTCCCTTGCCATGAACGAGATCGGCGACCGCTATATAGAAGAAGCGCTGACGTATCAGGCCCCGGCAAAGCGCCGCCGGATGAGACCGCTGCTGCGCATGGCCCTTGCGGCCTGTCTGGCCCTGCTGTTAACGCTGGGCACGGCCATGGCGGTCAGCGCCGAGCTGCGCGGCATCGTGGCGGGCTGGGTCCGGGCGCAGTATGAGACCTTTACGCATTACGAATACCGCGGCGGGACAGAAGCCCCCGCCGAGCCCGGCACCGGCTTCATTCCCCACGAGCTTACGGAGCTGCCGCCCGGATACACGGAGATAAGCCGCATCTGCGACGAGGGGCTGGGCCAGCAGATCATGATCTACCAGAACGAGGACAGCGGACGGTCGTGCTTTGTTTCCGCCGGGACCGGAGGCCATGCCTATGTGGAAACCGAGGGCTGCACGATCCGGCCGGTGGACATCGCGGGCGCGGCCGGGGAGCTGTATATCCCGGACGACCCGGCGAAGGACAGCAGCATCGTTTGGACAAAGGGGAACTTGTTCTTTTGCATCAGCGGCGGCTTTACACCGGAGGAACTGCTTTATTACGCCGAGCGCTTCCAGCCGGTATTCGAAGCGGCCCCGTGAGACAGGACAGAGCGGCCGGGCGCTTAAGGGCCGCCGCTGCACAAAACAACCGAAGGAGAAAAACAATGAAAACGAAACGATTTCTGGCCGTTTGTCTGGCGGCCCTGATCGCGCTTTCCTGCTGCGCCTGCGCAGCCAGGACCGAGCCCGAGCCTGAGCCCGAAACCGCGGCGCAGGTGGTGGAGAAAATGCAGACCGCCCTGGCGCAGACGCCCTGCACCGAGGCGCAGCTGGTCATGGAGCTGGCCATGACGCTGGACGACGGAGCGGGCGGCAGCCTTGCCGCGAGCGCCAAAACCACCAGCGATGTACGCGTTTCGCTGGAGCCGGTTTCCGGCTATACCACAGCGGCGACGGAGCTGGACATCGGCGGCGAAAGGAGCCAGAGCGTCACCGAAAACTACTCCATTTTGGAGGATGGGACTCTGGTCACCTACCTCCATTCCGACGGCGTTTGGATGAAGCTGTCCACCGGGCAAACGCCGGAGGAACTGGCGCGGGCCGCCTCCGCTGTCAGCGTGGATGCCGCCAACGCCGCCATCGACGAAAGCGTGACGGAATACGAGGGGAAGGATGCCCTCTGCCTGACCAGCCGGATCGGCGGCGAGGCCCTGCTGGCCGCGCTGGACGGGATGCTGGACGGGCTCCGCCAGCAGGTCGGCGAATCGGACACCGCCGGGGCGCCGGACGGCTCCGCCCTGAGCTGCGATGTGCGGCTTTATCTGGACAAAAGCAGCTATCTGCCGCTGGCGGAGGAGCTGACCTTCTCCGGCGTGAGCGAGGCGGTGGCTCCCCTGTATGCCCAGGCGGACGTCTCCCGCTGCACCGCTTCGGCCGTGTTCCTCTCCTACGAGGCGCAGGAGGAAACGACGCTGCCCGAAGGGGCAAAGGACCGGGCGGAGAAATGGATGCGGCTGCTTTCCGACGAGCCGGACAACGGGGACGGAAGCTTTACCATTCGGGAGGGCTCCGCGCTCATTGACATCACAGCGCCCGAGGGCTTTGCGCTGGCCGACAAGGGCTACGATCACGTTTCCTTTAAGCGCGAGGACAACCGCGAAATCCACTACACCGCCGTTCACGGCACGGAGGAATATCTCGTCTCCAAAATCGACCAGCAGCTTGCCCGCTACGGCGATCTGCCGGAATCGGTTTCCCGGGAGAAGCTGACGCTGGACGGCGAGACCCTGTCCTTTGCGGCGCAGATCGTGGGCGTGGTGTGGTCGTCCTATGAAGAAGGGCGGATGTACGCCTGGGCGGAGCTGGGCCGCAGCGCAGAGGCCGGCTATTATATCTTCATCGAGGTGGTGGACGGCTGCAACGACGGTCTTGGCAACGTAAAAAGCGCGGACGTCACGCCGGAGGAATTCATGGCCTATCTCAACGCGGCCGTGCCCAGCGACCTGCTGGACGAATGACGCGCGCCTCGCCCGGCGCAGGGAAACGGATAGCATGGAAAAAAGCACTTGCTTAGGCAAGTGCTTTTTTTCGTGGCGGAGATGGAGGGATTCGAACCCCCGGACGATGTTACTCGTCAACTGATTTCGAGTCAGCCTCGTTACGACCACTTCGATACATCTCCCTATGAACTTGTGCCCTTCAATATACCATTTTTAAGACCTGCTTGTCAACCGATGGGCGGAAACTTTTCGTTTCCCGGGCGTTTCCTTTTGCTGTTGAATGTGGTATATTGATATATTAGAGTAAAAATGCGAAGGGGCTCACGCACATGGAAAGCAAAAAACTCATGGTCATCGACGGCAACTCCATCGTTAACCGCGCCTATTTCGGCATCCGGATGCTCAACGCGCCCGACGGCACGCCCACAAACGCCGTTTACGGCTTTGTTGCCATATTGCAGCGGCTGCTGGAGCTGGAAGCGCCGGACGGACTTTGCGTGTGCTTCGACGTTCATGCGCCCACCTTCCGCCACAGGATGTACGACGGCTACAAGGCCCAGCGCCGCCCCATGGACGACGAGCTGCGCGTGCAGATCCCCCTTTTGAAAGAGTTTCTGGACGCGATGGGCATCCGGCGGCTGGAGATGGCGGGCTGGGAGGCCGACGATCTGCTGGGCACGCTGGCAAAGCGCTGCGAGGCCGCGGGCTGGCAGTGCCGTCTGGTCACGGGCGACAAGGACGCCCTGCAGCTCATTACGGACGGGACCCATGTTGACCTTATCAAAACGCGCATGGGCGCGACCGAGACCACGGAATACACCCCCGATCGCTTCCGCGAGGAATACGGCATGGAGCCGGGGCGCATGGTCGATCTCAAGGCCCTCATGGGCGACAGCTCCGACAACATCCCCGGCGTGGCCGGCATCGGCGAGAAAACGGCGCTGGCGCTTTTGCAGCGCTTCGGCACGCTGGACGGCGTGTATGAGAATCTGGACGACGCCTCCATCAAGCCCGCGCAGCGCACAAAGCTTACGGCCGGGCGCGACATGGCCTATTTTTCCTATGACCTTGCCACCATCCGGCCGGAGGCTCCCATTGAGCTTGCGCCGGAGCAGACGCTTTGGTCGCTGAAGCCCAGCGGCGCGCTTTATGACATCTGCCGCCGGCTCGGCTTTTTCAAGCTGATCGAAAAATGGGGTCTGGCCCCGGCGGAGGAAACCGCCGCCGCGCCGGAATACCCGGCGATCGAGCTTTCCATCGGCGAGGCGATGGAGCGCGTGCAGCGCGCGCCGCTTCTGGCCGTGCTTCCGGCGGACGGGCTGGACACGCTGGCGCTCTGCGACGGGATAAATTGCTTCACACTGCGCTCGGGCGCGCAGGGCGGGCTTTTCGCCATGGAGGAGACCGCCGACGGCTACAACGCACTTTTGCGGCTGGTGTTTTCGCCGGAAACGAAAAAGATCGGCCACAACGTCAAGGACGTGCAGCGGCTTTGTCTGGACGAGGGGCTTTCGCCCGAGGGCTTCGTGTTCGACACGGCGCTGGCCGGGTATCTGCTGAGCGCCACGGATTCGGACTACGCACCGGACAAGCTGGCCGCCAAATATCTCTCCGGCTCCCACGACGGCGCGGACGCGCTGATGGCGCTGTATCCGGTTTTGGATGAAAAGCTGCGCGAGAACGGCATGGAAAAGCTTTATTACGACATGGAGCTGCCGCTGTGCGGCGTTTTGGCCCGCATGGAGCGCGAGGGCTTTCTGGTCGACCGCAAGGCGCTTTACGATTTCGGCGAGAGTCTGACGGGCGAGATCGAGCAGCTTGAAGCGCAGATCTGGGCCGAGGCCGGCCACAAATTCAACATCAACTCCCCCAAGCAGCTCGGCGAGGTTTTGTTCGGCGAGCTGGGTCTGCCCGCGGGAAAAAAGACCAAGACCGGCTGGTCCACCAACGCGGATGTGCTTGACCGGCTGCGCGCCGACCATCCCATTGTGCAGCGCGTGCTGGACTACCGGGAGCTGGCCAAGCTGAAAAGCACCTATGCCGACGGACTTCTGAAGGTGATCGGCCCGGACGGGCGCATCCACACCAGCTTCCAGATGACCGTGACGGCCACGGGCCGCCTTTCCTCCACGGAGCCGAATTTGCAGAACATCCCCATCCGCAAGCCGAGCGGCGCGCTCATCCGCCGGATGTTCATCGCCGGGCCCGGCCAGACGCTCGTGGACGCGGACTACTCCCAGATCGAGCTGCGGCTGCTGGCACACATGAGCGGCGATGAGCGCATGATCGAGGGCTTCCGCTCCGGCGAGGATGTTCACCGGCTCACGGCGGCGCAGGTTTTCGGCGTGGCGCCGGAGGATGTGACGGCGCAGATGCGCTCGCACGCCAAGGCCGTGAACTTCGGCATCGTGTACGGCATCTCCGCCTTTTCGCTGGCGCAGGACATCGATGTGCCGCAGGCGGAGGCCAAAGCATACATCGAGACTTATCTGGAAAAATACAGCGGCGTGCGCGAATACATGGAGCGCACCATCGCCGAGGCGAAGGAAAAGGGCTTCTGCCAAACGCTTTACGGGCGGCGGCGCGCACTGCCGGAGCTGGCAAGCTCAAACTTCAATCTGCGCTCGTTCGGCGAGCGCGTGGCGCGCAACATGCCCATTCAGGGCACGGCAGCGGACGTGATGAAGCTGGCGATGCTGCGGGCCGACCGGCTTTTGCGCGAGCGGGTGCCGCAGGCGCGGCTGCTTTTGCAGGTGCACGACGAGCTGATCGCGGAGTGCCCGGAGGCGCTGGCGGAGGAGGTCAAGGCCGTTTTGGTCGAGGCCATGGAGGGCGCGGCGGAACTTTCCGTGCCGCTCACAGTGGACGCGAAGGCGGCAAGGAGCTGGGCCGATGCGCATTGAACCGGCAGGCGCGGACCAGCTTTCCGCCATTGAAGCCATCGAGCAGCTCTGCTTTGCCGACCCGTGGCCGAATGCCGTGATCGAGCAGCAGCGCGAACGCTTTCTCGCGGCGGTTTCGGACGGGGGCGAGCTGATGGGCTATTTATGCTTTTCAAGCGTTTTGGACGAAGGCTCGGTCGATAACATCGCCGTGGCCCCGAAGTGGCGGCGGCAGGGCGCGGCGGACGCGCTGATGAATGCGGCGCTTGAACGCGCGCGCGCGCTCGCGCTTTCCTTCATCACGCTGGAGGTGCGCGCGTCGAATGCGGCGGCCATCGCGCTATATAAAAAGCACGGCTATGCCGAGGTTGGCCGGCGGAAGGATTATTACCGTGCGCCCCGCGAGGACGCAATTTTGATGACGAGGTTTTTGTGATGCTGATTATGTCCTTTGAATCCAGCTGCGACGAGACCGCCGTGGCGTTGGTGGAAGACGGCCGGCACGTGCTGGCCGACGCGATTTTCTCGCAGGCCGATCTGCACGCGGTTTACGGCGGCGTGGTGCCGGAGATCGCGGCGCGCAGCCACCTGGAGGTCATCTCCCGGCTGGCCACGCGGGCGCTGGAACAGGCGGGCAAGACCCGCGCGGACGTGGACGCCATCGCCTGCACCTATGCGCCGGGGCTGATCGGCGCGCTGCTGGTGGGCGTGAATTTTGCCAAATCCGCCGCGCTGGCGCTGGATGTGCCGCTGGTGCCGGTGCACCACATCCGCGGCCACATCGCCGCAAACTACATCGCCTACCCGGAGCTGGAGCCGCCGTTTTTGTGTTTGGCCATCTCCGGCGGCAACACCATGCTGGTGGACGTGCGCGGCTACACGGATATGCACATTCTCGGCCAAACGCGCGACGACGCGGCGGGCGAATGCTTCGACAAATGCGCGCGCGTTCTGGGGCTGCCCTATCCCGGCGGCAAGCCCATCGATGACTTGGCCAAAACCGGCGACGACACACGCTATGCCCTGCCGCGGCCGTTCGTGGGCCAAAACCCTTACGACATGAGCTTTTCGGGGCTGAAAACCGCCGTTATCAACATCGCCCACCACGCCGAGCAGACCGGCGAGGAGCTGGACAAGGCGGGTCTTGCCGCAAGTCTTTGCCGGGCGGTGTCCGAGTCGCTGGTCGGGCGCACGATGCAGGCGGCGGGCGAGCTTGGATATAAGCGTCTGGCCGTGGCGGGCGGCGTGGCGGCCAACAGCCGCATCCGCGCGGATTTTGAAGCAGCGTGCCAAAAGGCCGGCATCGCGCTTCATGTTCCGCCGCTGCGGCTTTGCGGCGACAACGCGGCCATGATCGGCGCGCAGGGCTATTATGAATATCTCACGGGCGCGCGGGCGGACAGCTCGCTCAACGCCTTTGCTACAAGGGGGCTTTGACCCAATGACCTACATAACCAATTCCGAGGCCGAAACCGAGGCGCTGGGCGCGAAGATCGCCGAGAGCCTGCCGGACGGCGCAGTGGTGGCCTTTTTCGGCGAGCTTGGCAGCGGCAAAACGGCCTTCGTGCGCGGCATGGCGCGCGGCATGGGCATCGAAACGCTGGTCAATTCGCCCACGTTCACCATCGTGAACGAATACGAGGGCGCACGGAGTCTGTTTCATTTTGATATGTACCGTCTCGGCTCGGCGGACGAGCTGTTCGACATCGGCTGGGACGATTATCTCGCGCGCGGCGGCGTTTGCGCCGTGGAGTGGAGCGAGAACGTGGCCGAGGCGTTCGACGGCAGCGAGATCGTTGTGCGCTTTGAGAAAACCGGCGGCGATGGCCGCCGCATCACCATCGAAGGAGGCGACGGGATATGCTGACTCTCGCGCTGGAATCGTCCGCCAAGACCGCCTCGGCGGCCCTGTTTGACGGCGACAAATTTCTCGGCCAGTATTTTCAGGCCGACGGTCTTACCCACAGCAGCACGCTTCTGCCCATGGCCGAAGCCCTTTTGAAAAACACGGGGCACGCGGTGCGTGAGCTCGGCTGCGTGGCCGTGGCACATGGGCCGGGCAGCTTCACAGGCCTTCGCATCGGCATGGCGGCGGCCAAGGGCCTCGCCTGGGCGCTGGACATAGCAGCCGTTGGCGTTTCCACGCTGGAGGCCATGGCCTATGGCGGGCCGGACGCGGAGGGCGCGATGCTCTGCTGCGTGATGGACGCGCGGCGCAGCCAGGTTTATAACGCGCTGTTTGAAATTCGCGGCGGCAAGCCCGAACGGCTGTGTGCCGACCGGGCCATCTCCATCGCGGAGCTGGAGGCGGAGCTGAAAACTTATCCGGAAAAATCATGGATTTTACTTGGAGACGGCGCGCAACTGTGTTATAATGCTTTGGATAAAGATACTCTAACGCTGCGTTTGGCTCCCGACGGACTGCGAATGCAGTGCGCGCGGGGCGTCGGACTGGCTGCGATGGGCAAGCCGCTCGCCGCGGCGGACGATCTTTTGCCGGTTTACCTTCGGCTCAGTCAGGCCGAGCGGGAACGACAGGAGCGAATGCAAGACAACAAAAAGGAGAACGAAAGATCATGAGCAAGGTTTACGTTTTCGACCATCCCCTGATTCAGCACAAGCTGTCCATCCTGCGCGACAAGAACACCAGCGTGAAGGTATTCCGCGAGCTCGTGGGCGAGATCGCTCAGCTGATGTGCTATGAAGCCACGCGCGATCTGCCGCTGGAAGAAGTGAAAGTAGAAACCCCCGTGGCCACCGCCGTGTGCCACCGCATCGCCGGCAAGAAGCTGGCCATCGTGCCCATTCTGCGCGCCGGTCTCGGCATGGTGGACGGCATGGTCGCCATGATGCCGAATGTAAAGGTGGGCCACATCGGCCTGTTCCGCGACCCGGAGACGCTCGAGCCGGTGAAGTACTACTTCAAGATGCCGCCCGACATCGCCGAGCGCGACGTGATCATTGTTGACCCCATGCTGGCCACCGGCGGCAGTGCCGTTGCCGCGGTCCAGTTCCTCAAGGAAGTGGGCGTGAAAAACCTCAAGCTCATGTGCATCATCGCCGCGCCCGAGGGCATCGCCGCCGTGCAGGAGGCGCACCCCGACGTGGACATCTATGTCGCCGCGCAGGACGAGCATCTGAACGACCACGGCTACATCGTGCCCGGTCTCGGCGACGCCGGCGACCGCATCTTCGGCACAAAATAATCCGCTCTTTTCTAACGAAAAAACCGCCTGTCCGTTTGGATGGGCGGTTTTGTGCGTTTTTTTATTTCCAGCTCATGTCGAAGCCGTTTTTCCCCTCGCACACGGTGACGGTGAGCTCGTATTCCTCAATGGTGCTGCCGCTCTGCCAGCTGCGGGCGTAAGAAAAGTGCAGCGTCTGCTCGCCCGCGGCCACCGGGTCAAAGCGGAAAGTGAACACCCCGCCGGCGCCAAGCTCCGGCTTTGCAGCGGGGTGGGGCATATACTCGCGCGCGCCGCCGGAAAGACAGCCGGACTCGCCCGCGCCGTCCCAGGTCCATTCATAGCCCGTGGCGGGGTTTCCCTCCAGCGAGACAAACAGCGCGCCGTTTTGCACATAGGCCGTGTCGGGCCGGGACGCGCCCGCGCAGGCGGTCAGCGTGATCGGAAAGAGCGCAAACAGCGCCAGCAGCAGCCATTTTTTCATTTTTCTCGCCTCCGGCATCTTGATTTGTGGTTTTCAATATTATAACATGGTTCTGCGAGCTTTGGACGCCGAAACGCGCCAAAAGTTCCCCGATTTTGAATAAGGAGCCTTTCATCCATGACGGTTTATATTCCCGAAAACACCCTGTTTCCCGCCGAGGCGCGCTATCTGGCCGGGCGGGACGGACTGACCTGCGCGGATGCGGCGCAGGGGGCCGCGCTGTCGCTCGGCTGCAACGAGCCGGCCCGCACGCTGTGCTCCGACAAGCACGCCGCGCACGATTTCTTTGCCGCGCACGCGCTGCCCCAGCCGCACGATTTTCCCGCCGGCAGCGAGCCGTTCATCGTAAAGCCCGCAAACAACACCTGCGGGCGCGGCATCTGGTCCACAGAGGATTTCTGCGAGGCCGGCGGCGGCATCAACGCGGGCTTTCTGGTGCAGGAGGAGCTGCGCGGGCCGATTTTTTCCGTGACGTTTCTGGGCTTTAACGGCCAGCTTTTCGTCTGCCCGGCCGTGGAGCTGGTGATGGACGACCGCTACGACCGCTGCGGCGCCGTTTATCCCGCCGCAAAGGACCCGGCCCAGGCCGCGGAAGCGCTGGCACGCCAGCTGGGCGAGGCGCTGGCGCTGGAGGGCGCAATGGAGCTCAAGTGCGTCTTTTCCGGCGGAAGGGCCGTGATCGTGTCCATAAACGAGGGCATCGGCGCGCTGGCGGCAACGGCGCTGCATTTCGGCGCGGACTGCGACCCCATCGCGGCGCTTTTGGCGCTGGCGGAGGGACGCGAGCCGGTGTTTGGCCAAAGGGGCTGCACAGTTTCGCTTTCCGTGAACGGGCGCGCCTGCGGTTTGCGCGCGGCGGAGGACCGCACGCCGCTGCACGACACGGACGGCGGCGCCGCAAACGGCAGCACCAGCCTTTTTATCAAACTCTGAGCTTCTTTTAACCGTTTTCTAATTTTATCCGCATGGCAGTTTAATTTTCCTCTGGTATATTGATGCCAATGAAAAAACAAGGAGGAAAAAACAAATGACACATCTTGAACTGGTAGAAAAGCTTCGCTCCATTGCGAACCTGAGCTATGAGGAGGCCAAGGCCATCCTTGAGCGCAACGACTGGGACATTCTCGACGCGATGATCGAGCTGGAAAAGGACGGTAAGGCCAACGAGGGCGCCTCCTACACCACGCCGGAAAAGCCAGCTTACTTCGCGCCCGAAACCGCCAAAAAGCGCGAGCCCAACGCCTTTTCCCGCGCCATGCGCTGGTGCTGGGAGCTGGTGAAAAAGAGCTGCCGCAATTCCGTGGCCGCCGTTCGCCGGGGCGAAACGCTGCTGGAGCTGCCCATTTTGGTGTTCATCATCCTGGTGTGCTGCTGCTTCTGGGTCATCATCCCCGCGATGATCGTGGGCCTGTTCTTTGACCTGCGCTACACCATCCATGGCCCGGACACCACCGGCACCAGGGCCGCCGAAACCGTGGCCGCCGTTTCCGACAAGGCCGCCGACATCGCCGAAAGCGTGAAGGACCGCGTGAACGCCGAGATCGACAAGCGCGACCAGAACAACAAACAGTAAAGAAAAGGAAAGCCGCCCGCACGACACCCCGTGCGGGTTGGCGCGTATGAGACGATGAAAAAGAAAACCTGGATCATTCTGGCCGCCGTGGCGCTGGTTTTGGCACTGGTGCTGGGTCTTGCGGTCTTTGCGGCCGTCAAGTTCGGCCCGCGCTTCGGCTTTTATCTGCTGCCGCCGAGCGCCAAAGCCTATGGCGAGCAGGCCCTTGCGCAGATCGACGCCTACGGGCTTTATGCCTCGGGCGACGAATGGCACGAATGCTATGACGAATGCCTCGCCGCACTGGCGGATGTGGAAAGCTACACCGACTGCCACAGCGTAATCGAGCGGGCGTTGGCTGTGGGCGGCGGGAAGCATTCCTTCCTGCAAACGGAAACCGAGGCTGCCGAGCAGGCCGCCGAAAGCGAGCTGCCGCAGGCGTATATGCAGGGCGACGTGGCTGTGATAAAGCTGCCGGCCTTCACGGGCGACGCGGCCCGGCGCGCGGAGTACAGCGCCGTGGTGGAGGATTTTCTGAACGAAAACCGCGCGGCGATCCGGGGCGCGGTGGTCGATCTGCGCGGAAACACCGGCGGCGACTGCGGCCCCATGCTCACGGCGCTTTCGCAGCTTTTGCCGGACGGGGAGCTGGTATCCTATGCCTACGCGGGCTATGACCTGCCCGTGACGCTCTCGGGCGGAACGCTTTCCAACGCGGGCAGCGGCGGCACGAGCCAATATCCCGGCGAAAAGATCGATGTGCCCGTGGCGCTTTTGACCGACGGGGAAACCGGCTCGTCCGGCGAGCTGGTGCTGCTGTGCTTCCGGGGGCTGGACGCCACGCGCAGCTTTGGCGCGGCCACGGCGGGCTATTGCAGCGTAAACCGCGCGTTTTCGCTGTATGACGGGGCCGTGATGTATCTGACGGTGGCGGCGGACAAGGCCCGCACCGGCGAGATATTCGAGGCCGACCCCATCGCCCCGGACGAGGTGACGGACACCCCGCTGGACGCGGCGCTTGCGTGGCTTTCGGGCCAGAAATAAAACAGGAGGCGGAAAACATGGCCAGCATACTCATTGTGGAGGACGAGGAAAAGATCGCGCGCTTTCTGGAGCTGGAGCTGGAGCACGAGGGCTATCAGGCCGCGAAGGCCGGCGACGGACGCACGGGTCTTGCCATGGCGGAAAGCGGGCAGTATGATCTGCTGGTTTTGGACATCATGCTGCCGGAGCTGAGCGGACTGGAGCTTTTGCGGCGGCTGCGGAAAAGCTCGCAGATGCCCGTGATACTGCTCACGGCGCGCGACGCCGTGATGGACAAGGTGAGCGGGCTCGATCTCGGCGCGGACGACTATATCACCAAGCCCTTCGCCATTGAGGAGCTGCTCGCGCGCATCCGCGTTTTGCTGCGGCGGCGGGAAAAGCAGCCGGAGGCGGCCGACGCGCCGCTTTGCTGGCGGGGTTTGAGCATGAACGTTCCGGCCCACAGCGTAAGCTACAACGGCACGGAGATATCCCTGACGGCGCGGGAATTTGCGCTTTTGCAGACGCTTTTGGAAAACCGGAACATCGTTTGCAGCCGCGACACGCTGCTGGAACGCGTTTGGGGCTACGACTACGTTGGCGAAACGAACGTGGCGGATGTGTATGTGCGCTATCTGCGCCAGAAGATCGATGAGCGCTTCGGCGTGGAGATGATCCGCACCGTGCGCGGCGTGGGGTATGTGATAAAGGATGAATAAAAAACGCACGACCGCGCGCGCCATGGCCTGGCGCATCCATGCGCGGCAGCAGTGGCGGCGGCTGTTTGAGTGGCTTTTGATGGATGTGCTGCTGGCCCTTCTGGCCACGTTTCTGTGGTGCGCGCAAACGGAGATCAGCGCGCTGGGTCAGATTGATCTCGGCACGGCGCATTATTTCTTCATGGACAGCGCCGGCACGCAGACGCTGTATTACTGCTTCGGTCCCGGCGGCACGCACACCGTATACGCCGGCGATTTTGCCGCCCTTTTGATCTTGGGGCTCATCGCCTTTTCGTCGCTGCAAACGCTTTCGTGGCTGTGGCGCTGGTTTTTCGGTGCGCGGCGCATCCGCCGCATTCTCGCGCCCATCGACTCCATCGCCAGCGCGGCCAGCGCCATGTCCGCGGCGGAGCCGGATGAGGAGCTGTTCCGCAATGTGGCCGAGGCCATCGACCATGTAAACGCCGCCAGTCCCGGCGCACACCTCACGCTCGAGGGCCGCGCGCACCAAAGCATGGAGCCGCTGGAGGCGGCTGTGAACTCGCTGATCGCCCGGATGCGCGAGTCGTACCGCCAGCAGATCCGCTTTGTGGACGACGCCAGCCACGAGCTGCGCACGCCCATCGCCGTGATACAGGGCTACGCCAATATGCTTGACCGCTGGGGCAAGGACGACCCGAAGGTATTGCAGGAGTCCATCACAGCCATCCGCACGGAGTCCGAGCACATGAAAACGCTGGTCGATCAGCTGCTGTTCCTCGCGCGCGGGGATATGGGCCGCCAGCGCTTCACGCCGGAGCGGCTGGAGCTGGGGAAGATGCTGCAGGAGCTGCGGGATGAGTCCGTTCTCATCGACGACAGCCACCATTACGCGCTGCGTGTGGGCGAGGGCTGCACCGTTTGGGCCGACCCCGCCATGCTCAAGCAGGCCGTGCGCATTCTGGTGGACAACGCCGCCAAGTATACCCCCGCCGGCGGCGACATCACGCTTTCGCTGAAAACGCAGGACGACCGCGCGCTCATCAGCGTGCAGGACACGGGCTGCGGCGTTTCCCGGGCCGACGCGGAGCATCTGTTCGAGCGCTTCTTCCGCGGCGACAAGGCCCGCGCGGAAACCGGCGGCAGCGGGTTAGGGTTAGCCATCGCGAAATGGATCGTGGACCAGCACGGCGGTCGCTTTTCACTCGTGAGCTATCCAAACGTGGGCAGCCGGTTCACGGTGTCACTGCCGCTTCCCGCTGCCGGACGCACACCAAAGGCATTGACAGAGGGATGAGCCGCCTGTTATAATAAAGCTCCAAAACCATGTTTATGGAGTGGAATTTTCTAGAGTCACACCGATTCTATTTTTCGCCACACAGCTGCGGCTGTGCGGCGATTTTTTATGGGGAGGGAAGGGCATGGACCTTGCCAGTCAGCGCTTTATGAAGGAGCGGCCCGTGCTGCCGCTGGTGATATCCATGGCGCTGCCGATGACGCTTTCAATGCTCGTCAGCGCGCTTTACAACATCGTGGACAGCTACTTTGTGGCCAGCATGAGCGAGGCCGCCATGACGGCGCTTTCGCTGGTGTATCCGCTGCAAAATCTCGTGGTGGCGGTACTGGTGGGCTTCGGCGTGGGCACGAACGCCATGATCGCCTATTATCTCGGCGCGCGCGACGGGGAAAACGCGGAGCGCTGCGCCTCGCTGGGTCTGGCGCTGAGCACGCTGCACGGCGTTTTGCTCACGGCGTTCTGCCTTTTCATCACGCCGCATTTCCTCGCGCTGTTCACGGCAGACGAGACAACGCTTTCCCTTGGCACGCAGTACGCAAACGTTGTCTTCTGGTTCACGATCCCGAACGCCGTGGCCATTGCGTATGAAAAAACCTTTCAGGCCGTGGGCCGGATGAAGGTTTCCATGCTGTGTATGGGGCTCGGCTGCGTTGTGAACATTCTTCTCGACCCGCTGATGATCTTCGGTCTCGGGCCGTTTCCGGCCATGGGGATGCGCGGCGCGGCGCTTGCCACCGGCATCGGCCAAACGGCGGCGCTGGCTGCATATCTGCTGATCGACCGGGTCAAGCCGCTGGCCGTGCGGGTGCGGATAAGATCCATGGCCCCGCGGCGGGAGCTTTGCAAAAAGCTTTATGGCATCGGCATCCCGTCCACGCTTTCCATGGCGCTGCCGTCCGTGCAGATATCGGCGCTCAACGCGATCCTGTCCGGCTTCGGCGCGGGGTATGTGCTGGTTTTGGGCGCGTATTTTAAGCTGCAAAGCTTTTTGTACATGACGGCAAACGGCGTTGTGCAGGGGATGCGGCCGCTGGTGGCGTATAACCACGGCGCGGGCGAGAGCGGGCGCGTGAAGAAGATCCTCGGCGCGGCGCTTGGCATCATCGCGCTGGTGATGGCCGTGGGCACGGTTTTGTGTCTTGCCGTGCCGGGTGCGCTGATCGGACTTTTTACGGAAAACGCCGAAACCATCGCGCTCGGGCGCGGGGCGCTGCGCATCATTTGCCTGGGCTTTCTGGTGTCCGCCGTGTCGCTGGCGGTGTCCGGCGCGTTCGAGGGGCTTGGCCGGGGCGACCGCTCGCTCGTCATTTCCGTGCTGCGGTACATCGTGCCGCTTTTGCCGCTGGCCTGGGCTCTCAGCCGCGCGCTCGGGGCGGCGGGCGTGTTCCACGCCTTCTGGATCACGGAGCTGCTCGGCGCGGCGGTATCGTGGCTGCTGTGGCGGCGGCAGGAGCTTCACCTTGCCTTTGCCGCTTCCGGCGCAGACGGGGAAACGTGCGGATAACCTCCGCCCCTACGATAAAACGAAGCTTTCGTTTCTAATCAAACACAGCAGCAAAAAGAGCCGGTCAAACGACTGAACTGCCCCAGATTGTACGGACAGTACAAAAAGCCCCTATGTAGGTAATATTTAGTTTTAAGCGGAGTGGCGCAACGTTAGC